>CAZLED010000057.1:0-15483 GCA_964558485.1 uncultured Ruminococcus sp.
ACCCTCCGAGACCTCCCATCCCCTATTAATCGCCTCGAAAAGCACCACCGCAGTTGATCGGTTTTCTCTCTGGAAGCCAGACATTCGGCAGTAGATATCATACGCCTTGGAAATCCCGTTTTTGATCAGGCTACCGCATTAAGACTGTTGGATATGGTTGAAAATTTCGTTTGGTGCTGGACGATTGTGTATCAAACACCAATGGGGAATACCAAATCATTCGACGGGTAATGTAGTGTGTTGATGTCCATATCGCACATCGAAAATAATTTCGATGGTAAGACCAATTTTGTTTTCCCATACGTCAGCCACTATTCCAAACGTTTTGCGTGAAGCCGAACAAACGCAAAAGTTTCACGCTGCCCGTGCAGGGCATCCCCAGTCCTGGGCAGTACAAAAAATAAACACGCCCAACGGCAGTGGATAAACATATCGTTACAGCTCGGAACGGTCAAGACCGTTCCCTACAAATGTTAGATACCCGATAGCTTTGCGCCGTACGCCAGTTAAAGACCCACGTGGGGTCCCGCTGGAAGGGGAGTCGGCCTACACCCCTTGCCCACACGCCAAAATTGGCTGGTACACACCCCGTGTGGGAAATGCGTACGCAGCCAATCTTTTGTGTAAAGTCTATTCTTACAGAGTATTGTCGGAGCCCAGTACGTTCTTGATCTTGTGAGAAACGATGTTCTTCACTTCGGTACGAGCTACGGACAGGTAGGTTCTGGGGTCGAACACACCGGGCTGATCGTGCAGCACACGACGGATACCAGCGGTCAGCGCCAGACGGATGTCGGAGTCGATGTTGATCTTGCAGACAGCCATGGACGCAGCCTTACGCAGCTGCTCTTCCGGGATACCTACAGCGTCGGGCAGGTTGCCGCCGATGGAGTTGATCTCCTGTACGTACTGCTGGGGCACAGAGGATGCGCCGTGCAGAACGATCGGGAAGCCGGGCAGTCTCTTGCCAACTTCTTCCAGAATATCGAAACGCAGCGGAGGCGGAACCAGGATACCGTTTTCGTCTCTGGTGCACTGTGCAGGGGTGAACTTGTATGCGCCGTGGCTGGTACCGATGGAGATAGCCAGGGAGTCTACGCCGGTGCGGTTCACGAAATCTTCCACTTCTTCGGGACGAGTGTAAGAAGAATGCTCAGCGCAAACGTCGTCTTCCACGCCAGCCAGCACGCCCAGCTCGCCTTCTACTACAACGCCGTGTGCGTGTGCATATTCTACGACCTTCTTGGTCAGTGCCACGTTGTCTTCGTAGTCATGGTGAGAGCCGTCGATCATTACGGAAGTAAAACCACCGTCGATGCAGGCCTTGCAGATCTCGAAGTCAGCGCCGTGGTCCAGGTGCAGTGCCAGGTCGATGTCTGCGTCAGCGATAGCAGCGTGAGCCAGTGCCAGCAGATATTCCTGCTTTGCGTACTTTCTTGCGCCTGCGGAAACCTGCAGGATCACAGGAGAGCGGAGTTCGCCAGCGGCTTCGGTGATACCCTGTACGATCTCCATGTTGTTGATGTTGAAAGCACCGATGGCATAGTGCCCTTCGTACGCTTTCTTGAACATTTCCTTGGTTGTAACCAGTGCCATAAAGAAACCTCCATGTTGTTTTCTGATGTATTTCTATTTCAACTACATTATTATACTCCACTTTTTCCGAAAAATCAAGCGTCTTATGCAAATATGAAGGGAAATTTACAAATTTGGGTTTCAACTGGCGCTTAGGTATATGACACCACCCTTTCGGCGTCACGATATGGGTATTGGCGATACCTCACCTATAAAACCGTAGGGAACGGTCTTGACCGTTCCCTACCGCAACGATATGTCTATCCATTGGCGTCGGGCTGGTTTGCGTTATGTCCTGCCCAGGACAAACGATGCCTTGCGCAGGCGGTGCGAAACTTTGGCGTTCGTTTGGCTGTACGCTGACCGTTTGAAGTAGTGGCTACGTATGGGGAAAACATGATTCCTTCATGGTGGTCTGGTGCGGTATCGATTTGGTAAAACGAATGTAGGGCGGGATGACCCTACCCTTGGTATTCACGGCGCCATCGGCTGACGACATCCCGCCGTCGAACGTCTATGTTTGTATTGTATTGGTATTGTACAAACATACATTTTGATGTATAAATTTCGTATATCTGGTACCCATACCGTGCATCGAAATACATTCGATTGTGGGCGGATGCGTTTTTCCATATATCGAAAACAATTTCGATTGTGGGATGATTGTTTTGGTGGATACCCATCATGTACGGTGGATAGCAGAATGTTTGTTTTGGCGGAAACACATAGCGTGCATACAAAAATATCGACGGCGGGATGTTGGATACCAAATCGTTAGTGCAGTTGAGTAGTTGTCATCCCGCCCTACTTTCGATTTATCAAATTTATACCGCATACGATCCCCATATCGGAATGCACCCAAACCATATGTCAGCCACTACTCCGAACGCTTTGCGTGAAGCTGAACGGCTGTAAGCGAATGTTGGACACCCTCGCCTCCGCAAAGTTTACAATTTATTTACATAAAAACTTTTTGTAAACTTTTGTGAACGAAGTGTAAATTCGCAAAAAAGGGGATTGATTTTTCCTAAGGTTGTTGACTTTGACCGCATTTTATGGTAAAATTTTATACTGAACTAAATTCGCTCTCCGGGCAGAATGGCAGGATTTTTTTGTGCAGTCCTGCTATATCCTACTTTTTGAACCCGTTTTTGATATCCCTTAGAATTCGTTCCCTTGCCCCGGAGCGCACGGCACAGTCTGAAGAATGGAGTGACTACGCACATGGTGAAACCGCAGAAGGTCGGAAAGAACATACGAATGAGCTTTTCCAAGATCGACGAAGTGCTGGAAATGCCCAGCCTCATCGAGGTGCAAAAGGAATCCTTTGATTGGTTCCTGCGGGAAGGGCTTATGGAGGTCCTGGAGGACGTTTCCCCCATCACGGACTACTCCGGTAACCTGTTTATCGATTTTGTGGGCTATTCCCTGGATACCAAGCCCAAATACCCCGTTGAAGAATGTAAAGACCGGGATGTAAACTACGCCGCTCCCTTGAAGGTGGATGTCCGTCTGTCCAATAAGCTGACAGGCGAGGTCAAGCAGTCCTCCATCTTTATGGGCAACTTCCCATTGATGACCGAAAAGGGTACCTTCGTCATCAATGGCGCTGAGCGTGTCATCGTATCCCAGCTGGTCCGTTCCCCCGGTATCTATTACGATACCGCCGTGGATAAGACCGGTAAGCGTACCTACACCGCTACCGTGATCCCCTATCGTGGCGCTTGGCTGGAATATGAGACCGACGCCAACGACATTTTCTATGTCCGCATCGACAAAAACCGCAAGATCCCCGTGACCATCCTGATCCGTGCTCTGGGTATCGAAACCCCCGACGAGATCGAAGAGGTCTTCGGCCACGAGGATAAGCTGATCGCTACCTTGGAAAAGGATATCTGCGAATCCGAAGCCCTGACCAACAAGACCTCCATCCGGGACGAAGCCCTGAAGGAGATCTACAAGAAGCTGCGTCCCGGTGAGCCTGCCATCGTGGAGTCCGCTGAGATCCTGATGAACGGCCTGTTCTTCGATCCCAAGCGGTACGACCTGATGCCCGTTGGTCGCCACAAGTTCGACAAGAAGCTGGCTCTGGGCGCAAGACTGGCCGGACACACCCTGTCCCGTCCCGTCATCGCACCCCTGACCGGTGAGCTGCTGTTCGAAGACAACGTGACCCTGACCCAGGAGGACGCCGACGCCATCGAAGCTGCCTGCGTCAACGAAGTCTACCTGAAGCTCAACGAAGACGGTGAAGAGATCAAGGTATTCGGCAACAATACCGTTCGTCCGGCTGACGTTCTGGGCTACGACCTGGTGGACGCCGGTGTGGTGGAAAAGTGCCGCCTGGACGTGCTGCTGGAGATCCGGGAAGAAGCCGGCGAGGATCCCGAAGAGATCAAGGCCCTGGCCAAGAAGCGTCTGGCTACCCTGTGTCCCAAGCACATCACCAGAGAAGATATTCTCTCTTCCATTAACTATCTGCTGGCCCTGTCCCATGACGTGGGTGTCACCGACGACATCGACCACCTGGGCAACCGCCGTGTCAGAAGCGTCGGAGAGCTCTTGCAGAACCAGCTGCGCATCGGCTTTGCCCGTATGGATAAGATCATCAAGGAACGGATGAACATCCAGGACAACGAAGCCCTGTCTCCCCAGACCCTGATCAACCCCCGTCCCGTAGACACCGCTATCCGGGAATTCTTTGGCTCCTCTCCCCTGTCTCAGTTCATGGACCAGAACAACCCGCTGGCTGAGCTGACCCACAAGAGACGTCTGTCTGCACTGGGTCCCGGCGGTCTGTCCCGTGACCGTGCGTCCTTCGAAGTCCGTGACGTACACTACACCCACTACGGTCGTATGTGCCCCATCGAGACCCCCGAAGGTCCCAACATCGGTCTGATCTCCTATCTGTCCACCTACGCCCGGATCTCCAAGTACGGCTTCATCGAGGCTCCCTACCGCAAGGTGATCCACGAGACCCTGGAAGACGGCACCGTTCGCCACAAGGTCACCGACGAGGTCCAGTACATGACCGCAGACATCGAGGACAATTATGTGGTGGCACAGGCCAATGAGCCCCTGGACGAGAATATGTGCTTCGTCAACAAGAAGGTCACCGGTCGGCATCGTCAGGATATCGTAGAGATCAACCCGGCCCGTGTGGACTACATGGACGTGTCCCCCAAGATGGTGGTATCCGTTGCTACGGCCTGCATCCCCTTCCTGGAAAACGACGACAACTCCCGTGCTCTGATGGGTTCCAACATGCAGAAGCAGGCTGTGCCGCTTTTGACCACCGACTCTCCCATCGTTGGTACCGGTATGGAATACAAGGCTGCCATCGACTCCGGTGTGGTCATCGTCTGCGAAAACAGCGGCTGGGCTGAGACCGTTACGGCTGACGAGATCGTGGTACACTGCGACGACGGCCACAAGGACACCTACCGCCTCATCAAGTTCAAGAGAAGCAACCAGGGCACCTGCGTAAACCAGAGACCCATTGTGGCACAGGGCGAACGTGTGGAAGCCGGGCAGATCATCGCCGACGGTCCTTCTACCGCTGACGGTGAGATCGCACTGGGTAAGAATGCGCTGATCGGCTTCATGACCTGGGAAGGCTACAACTACGAGGACGCCGTACTGCTGAACGAAAGACTGGTCAGAGACGACGTATATACCTCCATCCATATCGAAGAATACACCCACGAAGCCCGTGACACCAAGCTGGGGCCCGAAGAGATCACTCGTGAGATCCCCAATGTGGGTGAAGACGCTCTGAAGGATCTGGACGCCGACGGTATCATCAAGAAGGGTACCGAGGTCCGTGCCGGTGACATTCTGGTGGGTAAGGTAACGCCCAAGGGTGAGACCGAGCTGACTGCTGAAGAAAGACTGCTCCGTGCCATCTTCGGCGAAAAGGCAAGAGAAGTCCGTGACACTTCCCTGCGTGTGCCCCACGGTGAAAACGGTATCATCATCGACGTCAAGGTGTTCACCCGTGAAAACGGTGACGAGCTGCCGGCCGGTGTCAACAAGTCCGTAAGAGTCTATATCGCACAGAAGAGAAAGATCTCCGTGGGCGACAAGATGGCCGGTCGTCACGGTAACAAGGGTGTCGTGTCCCGGATCCTGCCGCCGGAGGATATGCCCTTCCTGCCGGATGGTACGCCCCTGGATATCGTGCTGAACCCCCTGGGTGTGCCGTCTCGAATGAACATCGGGCAGGTGCTGGAAGTACACCTGGGTATCGCTGCCCGGAAGCTGGGCTGGAAGATCATGACCCCCGTATTCGATGGCGCCACCGAAAAGGACATCTCCGACTGTATGCGCCTGGCTGGTATGGAACGAGATGTGCTGCCCAACGAAAATACCCGTGGTAAAAATATTTTTGAAGTCATCACCGATCCGGATACCGGCAAGCGTGACCTGCGTCCCATCACCGGCGACGAACGGGAAGACGCCGATTATCTGGAATCCCTGCGCCAGGAAGGCAGACTGAAGATCGTAGACGGCAAGACCATCCTGTACGACGGTCGTACCGGTGTTCCCTTTGACAACCCGGTCACCGTGGGTATCATGTACTACCTGAAGCTGCACCACCTGGTGGACGATAAGATCCACGCCCGTTCCACCGGTCCCTACTCCCTCATTACCCAGCAGCCTCTGGGTGGTAAGGCACAGTTCGGCGGCCAGCGTTTCGGAGAAATGGAAGTATGGGCCCTGGAAGCCTACGGTGCTGCCTATACGCTGCAGGAGATTTTGACCGTCAAGTCCGACGACACCATCGGTCGTGTGAAGACCTACGAAGCCATTGTCAAGGGCAACAACATCCCCACGCCCGGTGTGCCCGAATCCTTCAAGGTTCTGGTCAAGGAGCTGCAGGCTCTGGGTCTGGACATCAACGTGCTCAACGATACCGGCGAGGTCATCGACCTGGGTATGCTGGGTGAAGACGAGCTGGAAAGCCCCAATCTGGTCTCCGATGAAAACGAAGTGACCGCCGACGACGTGGGCGCCACCGTAGAGACCGATGACCTGTTCGATTCCTACATTGAAGAGAATATGGACGACGAAGACATGGAAGAAGAACCCGATGACGCCGCTCTGCTTGCAGCCGACAAAAACGGATTCAGCGATTTTGGGATAGATGAGTTTTAAGTGCCGTCAACGCTGATCGACCGAATCAGCATCGACGAAACGCCACGTCTTGTTTCCACGAATGTAGTGCAAGAATATGGAAAATCGGAAACAAGCTCTGTAGAAAACGTATTCCCCAAAAACAGATCACGCCGGGGAGAGGGTATGCTTGCCCTTCTCCCACCGGCGGAAACTATACAAGAGAAGGTATACTGCTGATGGAACGCAATATATTCAATTCGATACAGATTGGTCTTGCTTCTCCCGAAATGATCCGCAGCTGGTCCTACGGGGAGGTCAAGAAGCCGGAAACGATCAACTACCGTACCCTGAAAGCGGAACGGGATGGTCTGTTCTGCGAGCGCATCTTCGGGCCTACCAAGGACTGGGAATGCCTTTGCGGAAAGTACAAGCGGATCCGGCACAAGGGCAAGATCTGTGAAAAGTGCGGCGTACAGGTCACACAGAAGAAGGTCAGAAGAGAGAGAATGGGTCACATCGAGCTGGCAGCTCCCGTTTCCCACATCTGGTACTTCCGTGCCATTCCGTCCCGTATGGGTCTGCTGCTGGACATCTCTCCCAGACTGCTGGAAAAGGTACTGTACTTCGCTTCCTATATCGTCATCGATCCCGGTGACACACCGCTGGCAAAATATTCCCTGCTGAAGGAATCCGAATACCGCGAAGCCCAGGAACGCTACGAAAACGCCTTCCGGGTCGGTATGGGTGCCCAGGCAGTCAAGGAACTGCTGGATGAGCTGGATCTGGACGAACTGTCCGAGCAGCTGAAGAGCGAACTGGAAAAGAGCGCCGGCCAGAAGAAGATCCGCATCGTCAAGCGGCTGGAAGTGGTCGAGGCCTTCCGGAAATCCGGCAACAAGCCTTCCTGGATGATCCTGGACGTAGTGCCGGTACTGCCACCGGATATCCGTCCTATGACCCAGCTGGATGGTGGTCGTTTTGCCACCTCTGACCTGAACGATCTGTATCGCCGGGTCATCAACCGAAACAATCGTCTCCGCAGACTGCTGGAGCTCCACGCACCGGACATCATCGTCCGCAACGAAAAGCGTATGCTCCAGGAGGCCGTAGACGCCCTGATCGACAACGGTCGCCGTGGCAAGCCTGTTACCGGTCCCTCCAACCGTCCGCTGAAGTCTCTGTCTGAAATGCTCCGTGGTAAGCAGGGTCGTTTCCGTCAGAACCTGCTGGGTAAGCGTGTAGACTATTCCGGTCGTTCGGTAATCGTCGTAGGTCCCGATCTGAAGATCTACCAGTGTGGTCTGCCCAAGGAAATGGCCATCGAGCTGTTCAAGCCCTTCGTCATGAAGCGGCTGGTGGAGACCGGCAAGGCTGCCAACATCAAGGAAGCCAAGAAGAAGGTCGAAAAGGTCAATCCCGATGTATGGGATGCCCTGGAAAACGTCATCAAGTCCCACCCCGTGCTGCTGAACCGTGCGCCTACCCTGCACCGTCTGTCCATCCAGGCCTTCGAACCGGTGCTGGTGGAGGGCAAGGCTATCAAGCTGCACCCGCTGGTGTGTAAGGCCTTCAACGCCGACTTTGACGGTGACCAGATGCCTGTACACGTGCCCCTGTCCGCAGAAGCACAGGCCGAAGCCCGGTTCCTGATGCTGTCTGCCAACAACCTGTTGAAGCCTGTGGACGGTCGTGCCATCGCCGTTCCTTCGCAGGATATGGTGCTGGGTTCCTTCTACCTGACGCTGGATAAGCCCGGCGAACCCGGTGAAGGCAATGTGTACCGTGACTTTGACGAGGCTATGATGGCCTACGAAAATGGACTGCTGGGTCTGCACGCACCCATCAAGATCCGTGTGTCCAAGGAAGTGGACGGCGTCATGCAGTCCAAGCTCATCGATGCAACCCTGGGGCGGCTGATCTTCAACAAGCCCATCCCGCAGGATCTGGGCTATGTAGACAGAACCGATCCCGAAAAGTTCTTTGATCTGGAGATCATGTTCGTCTGCGGCTCCAAGGAACTGGGCAATATCATCGACCGCTGCATCCGTGCCCACGGCTTCACCACCACCGCCACCATGCTGGACAACATCAAGTCTATGGGTTACAAATATTCCACCAGAGCTTCTATCTCCATCTCTGCTGCGGATATGATCATCCCCAAGGAAAAGTACACCCTGGTCGCCGCTGCCGAAAAGAAGGTCGACGAGATCGCCAAGCACTTCCGTCGAGGCGAGTTGACCGACGAAGAACGGTACAACAACGTTATCGAGGTTTGGGAACAGACCACCAAGGACGTCGTTGCTGCTCTGCAGGCCAACTTCGACCGCTACAACTCTATCAAAATGATGTCCGACTCCGGTGCCCGTGGTTCCATGACACAGATGCGTCAGCTGGCCGGTATCCGTGGTCTGATGTTCGCTACCAATGGTAAGACCATGGAGCTGCCCATCAAGTCCAACTTCCGGGAAGGTCTGAACATCCTGGAATACTTCATGGCTGCCCGTGGTGCCCGTAAATCCCTGTCCGACACCGCTCTGAAGACCGCTGACTCTGGGTACCTGACCAGACGTCTGGTTGACGTTGCCCAGGACGTGATCATCCGGGAAGAAGACTGCGGCGCCACTGCCGGTATCTGGGTATCCGATATCAAGGAAGGCAATGACGTGGTCGAAGGCCTGAAGGACCGTCTGGTGGGTCGTTACACCATCGGTGCCGTGTGCCATCCCGAAACCGGCGAAGTCATCGTGGAAGACAACCATATGATCTCCGAGGACGAAGCCACTGCCATCGTCAAGGCCGGCGTCCAGGAAGTACAGATCCGTACCGTTCTGCAGTGCCGTTCCCGCTATGGCGTGTGTGCCCACTGCTACGGCTCCGACCTGGCAAATGACAGACCGGTCAACGTAGGTGAATCCGTAGGTATCATCGCTGCCCAGTCCATCGGTGAACCCGGTACCCAGCTGACCATGAGAACCTTCCACACCGGTGGTGTAGCCGCTGCCAACATCACCCAGGGTCTTCCTCGAGTCGAAGAACTGTTCGAAGCCCGGAAGCCCAAGAAGACTGCTATCGTGTCTGAATGCGCCGGTACCGTCTCCATCCAGGACGTGAAGAAGATCCACAACATCACCATCACCCCGGACGACGGTGGCCTGGAGCCTGTGGTATACCAGATTCCCTTCGGTACCCGTATGGTCGTGGAAGATGGTCAGCACGTGTCTCCCGGTAAGGAGCTGACCGAAGGTGACAAGAACCCGGCGGATATCCTGCGGATCAATGGTATTGACGCTGTGTACAACTATATCATTCTGGAAGTACAGAAGGTATACCGTTCGCAGTCCATCAACATCAACGACAAGCACATCGAAGTCATTGCAAGACAGATGACCCGGAAGATCCGTGTGCTGGAAGAAGGCAACACAGGTCTGCTGTCCGGCTCCATGGTGAACGTGTCCGAATTCATAGCCGCCAACGAAGCCATCGAAAAGCGCATCGCCGAAGGTGAATTCGATCTGATGAAGGCCACCGGTGAGGCTGTGCTGCTGGGTATCACCAAGGCTTCCCTGCAGACCGAATCCTTCCTGTCTGCCGCATCCTTCCAGGAGACCACCAAGGTCCTGACCGAAGCCGCTATCCGTGGCAAGGTAGACCACCTGCTGGCCCTGAAGGAAAACGTCATCATCGGTAAGCTGATTCCCGCCGGTACCGGTATGGATATGTATCGGAACATCGAGGTAGAGCACACCATCGAGACGCCTTCCCCGTTCCTGGATCTGGATCTGGACGACTTCGAGGACGATTACGACGACGATATGCTGGACGACGATGAGTTCGCCGACCACGATGAGCTCGCCGACAAAGAGGAAGACTTAGAGGACGATCTGCGCTCCTCGCCGGCCGACGTCGTAGCCGATGCCGATGACGAAGAGGAACCCATCCTGTAAGCGCCTGTCCCATGCGATAAACCTATACAGCGTCTGCTTTTTCGCCAAAAGTTTTGGGGAAAGCAGGCGCTTTTTTGTGTCGGTTCATGCGTACAAAATGCTGCTAAAAGCCGGGCCAAATATGCATAAAAGTTGTGCAAGTGGGAGAATCTAAATCTGTCGCCAATACCCTCTTGACAAATAAGCCGGAATTTGCTATAATGAGTCAGTACGTTCCGGAAAAGGGTCATTTCTTTGTCCGATTTTGGCGTACACCCACGTTTTTCATCTCTCACGTGGGACAATATCGAAACACACATTTATTACAGAAGAAATGGAGGATACCAAAGATGCCTACTTTTAATCAGCTGGTTAAGCAGGGCAGAACGGACAAGGTTTACAAGTCCAAGGCTCCCGCACTGCAGACAGGCTTCAACACCCTGAAGAAGGTCCCCACCGACCAGCACGCTCCTCAGAAGCGCGGCGTTTGCACCAAGGTGCACACCCAGACTCCGAAGAAGCCGAACTCTGCTATCCGTAAGATCGCCAAGGTTCGTCTGACCAACGGTATGGAAGCTACCTGCTACATTCCTGGTATCGGTCACAACCTGCAGGAACACTCTGTTGTCCTGATCAGAGGCGGCCGTGTACGTGACCTGCCTGGTGTACGTTACCACATCATCCGTGGTACGCTGGATACCCAGGGCGTAGCCAACCGGAACCAGTCCCGTTCCAAGTACGGTGCTAAGAGAGCCAAGAAGAAGTAATTAAAATTACTTTTCTTTGTCGCTCAGAACCGTGATCGCAGCTTCCTGCTGCAAAACCAGAATTTCCTCGTTTGTGTATACCTGCCATACGACATATACCTGCCTGTAATAAATGTTTTATAGTCAGAGATCTGGCATGGGAACACTTACGGAAGATTTCTTTCGAGTACCTGTGATATCATAAAATTCATGAAGGAGGGAAGAACAGTGTCTAGAAGAGGTCAGATTTCTAAGAGAGATGTTTTACCGGATCCGCTTTACAATTCTAAGCTGGTCACCAAGCTGATCAACAATGTTATGTACGACGGCAAAAAGGGCGTTGCACAGAAGATTGTTTACGACGCGTTCGCACAGGTGGAATCCAAGACGGGTAAGAACCCTCTGGAAGCTTTCACCGAAGCGCTTGAAAACGTTATGCCTGTCCTGGAAGTGAAGGCTCGCCGTGTAGGTGGCTCCAACTACCAGGTTCCTATGGAAGTAAGACCGGAAAGACGGCAGACCCTGGGTCTTCGCTGGCTGGTAACCTATAGCCGTACCAGAGGCGAAAAGACCATGGCAGACCGCCTGGCCGCCGAGATCATCGATGCTATGGGTAGCACCGGTGGCGCTTTCAAGAAGAAGGAAGAAATGCACAGAATGGCAGAAGCCAACAAGGCTTTCGCACACTTCAAGTATTGATAGAACGAACTTCTTGGTTCGCTTCTTTGCCTGCATGGTCGAACTGCCACTCGACTGTGCAGCGCAGCATTTCCGCTTTTTCAAAACGACTTGTACAATAGATACAACATTTTTCGACAAGTCCGTGCCCCAAAACAAAAGGAGACTAAATAATGCCAAGGGAATATTCACTTGAGCGTACACGGAACATCGGTATCATGGCCCACATCGATGCCGGTAAGACCACTACCACGGAGCGTATCCTGTTCTATACGGGTAAGACCCATAAGATCGGCGAGACCCACGAAGGCTCTGCCACCATGGACTGGATGGAACAGGAACAGGAGAGAGGCATCACCATTACCTCTGCAGCTACCACTTGCTTCTGGAAGGATACGCGAATCAATATCATCGACACCCCGGGCCACGTGGACTTCACTGTAGAAGTTGAGCGTTCTCTCCGTGTTCTTGACGGTTCTGTTACGGTTTTCTGTGCTAAGGGTGGTGTAGAACCCCAGTCCGAAACCGTTTGGAGACAGGCCACCAAGTACGGTGTACCGAGAATGGCTTACGTCAATAAGATGGACATCATGGGCGCTAACTTCTACCATGTTGTAGACATGATGAAGGAACGCCTGAAGGCCAACGCTGTTCCGATCCAGCTTCCCATCGGGGCTGAGGACAGCTTCCGGGGTATCATCGACCTCATCAACATGGAATCCGACATCTATTATGATGACCTCGGAAAGGACATGCGGGTAGAGCCCATTCCGGCCGATATGGTTGGAAAGGCTGAAGAATACAGAGCCGCTATGCTGGAATCTCTGGCTGAAAGCGACGAAGAATTCTTCGAAAAGTATATCGAAGGGGAAGAATACACCACCGACGATATCAAGGCCGCTATCCGTCGTGCCACCATCGCCAATAAGTTCGTACCCGTTGTTTGCGGTACCTCTTATAAGAACAAGGGCGTTCAGAAGCTGCTGGATGCGATCATCGATTACATGCCTTCTCCTCTGGACATCCCTGCCATCACTGGTATCAATCCGGATACCAACGAAGAAGAAGCACGTCCTGCCTCTGACGACGAACCCTTCGCCGCTCTGGCCTTCAAGATCATGACCGACCCCTACGTTGGTAAGCTCTGCTTCTTCCGTGTATACTCCGGTTCCATCACCACCGGTCAGACTGCGTACAACCCTGCTAAGCGTGCCAGAGAACGTTTTGGCCGTATCCTGCAGATGCACGCCAACGACCGGAAGGACATCGATGTATGCTACTCTGGTGACATCGCCGCCGTTGTTTCTGTAAAGAACACCACCACTGGTGACACCTTCTGCGACGAAGCACACCCCATCATCCTGGAATCCATGGAATTCCCGGAACCCGTTATCCGTGTTGCTATCGAGCCTAAGACCAAGGCCGGTGAAGAAAAGATGGGCATTGCCCTGTCCAAGCTGGCTGAAGAAGACCCGACCTTCCGTACCTACACCGACGAGGACACTGGTCAGACCATCATCGCTGGTATGGGTGAGCTGCATCTGGAGATCATCGTTGACCGTCTGCTGAGAGAATTCAAGGTAGAAGCAAACGTTGGTCGTCCGCAGGTTGCTTATAAGGAAACCATCACCAAGTCTGCCGATGTGGACTGCAAGTACGCACGTCAGTCCGGTGGTAAGGGTCAGTATGGTCACGTTAAGATCAAGATCGAACCCAACGAGCCCGGCGCCGGCTTTGTGTTTGAGAACACGGTTGTCGGCGGTGCTATCCCGAAGGAATACATCCCTGCTGTTGAAGACGGTATCAAGGGCGCTATGCAGAATGGTGTCATCGCCGGTTACAACGTAGTGGACGTGAAGGTCAACCTGTACGATGGTTCTTACCACGAAGTTGACTCTTCCGAAATGGCATTCAAGATCGCTGGTTCTATGGCGTTCAAGGACGCTATGGCAAAGGCAGCTCCTGTGCTGACCGAGCCGATCATGAAGGTCGTTGTTGTGATCCCCGACGAGTACCTGGGCGATGTTATTGGTGACATCAACCAGCGCCGTGGTCAGATCCAGTCTATGGAAGCCGTATTCGGTGCTACCCAGATCAACTCCTTCATCCCGCTGTCCGAAATGTTTGGTTACGCCACCGTTCTGCGGTCTCGTTCCCAGGGTCGTGGTACCTACTCCATGGAGCCTGATCACTTCGCACAGGTTCCCAAGAGCGTACACGAATCCATCGTTAAGGCTCGCACCGGTAACAAGTAATACCGGTTTTGCGATACATCCGTAAGGTATTTCATAATAATACAATAATTCATTAGGAGGATCAATCCAAATGGCAAAGGAAAAATTTGAGCGCACTAAGCCTCACGTTAACATTGGTACCATCGGTCACGTTGACCACGGTAAGACCACTCTGACTGCTGCTATCACCAAGACCCTGTCTCTGGGCGAAGGCAAGGTTGAATTCCTGGCATACGACCAGATCGACAATGCTCCCGAAGAAAAGGCTCGTGGTATCACAATCAACACCCGTCACGTTGAATACGAAACTGCAACCCGTCACTACGCACACGTTGACTGCCCTGGCCACGCTGACTATGTTAAGAACATGATCACCGGTGCTGCTCAGATGGACGGTGCTATCCTGGTTGTTGCTGCTTCCGACGGTCCTATGCAGCAGACCCGTGAACACATCCTGCTGGCTCGTCAGGTTGGCGTTCCCGCTATCGTTGTGTTCATGAACAAGACCGACCTGGTAGACGACGAAGAACTGCTGGAACTGGTTGAAATGGAAATCCGTGAACTGCTGTCTGAGTACGACTTCCCGGGCGACGATATTCCGATCATCCGTGGTTCTGCTCGTGAAGCTCTGGAATCCACCAACACCGATACCTCCGCTCCCGAATATGCTCCTATCCTGGAACTGATGGACGCTGTTGACTCCTACATTCCTACGCCTGAAAGAAAGGCCGACCTGGACTTCCTGATGCCCGTAGAAGACGTATTCTCCATCACCGGTCGTGGTACCGTTGCTACTGGTAGAGTAGAACGTGGTACTGTTAAGATGGGTGACACCGTTGAAATCATTGGTCTGACCGAAGAAAGAAAGACCACTGTTATCACCGGCGTTGAAATGTTCCGTAAGCTGCTGGATTCCGCTGAAGCAGGTGACAACGTTGGTCTGCTGCTCCGTGGTATCGACAAGAAGGCCATCGAAAGAGGTCAGGTTCTGTGCAAGCCCGGCACTATCCATCCCCACACCAAGTTCACCGGCCAGGTATACGTTCTGACTGAAAAGGAAGGCGGCCGTCAGAAGCCCTTCTTCTCCGGTTACAGACCGCAGTTCTACTTCAGAACCACTGACGTTACCGGTACCATCAAGCTGCCTGAAGGCGTTGAAATGTGCCGTCCTGGTGACAACGTTGACATGAACGTTGAACTGATCACCCC
>CAZLED010000058.1:0-15441 GCA_964558485.1 uncultured Ruminococcus sp.
CTGTTTGCTAGATCCGGCGGTACTGTGCAAGATTTTTGAAAATTGATTTCCGTGCAAATCTGTTGACATCTATAGGAATATTTGGTACAATGAAGACACCACCGCACAATGCACGTTGCTGGCACATCTGCTTGCATCTGTACCAGCAGAATTGTGCGGTGAAAAACACACCAGAGGAGAAAAGTCATGGAGTATTCCGTTTCTTTATATTATGCAGACGACAATATCCAGTGCAAAACCTTAGACCTGTGTCGGGGCGAGGACGACTACAGGCAGGTGTATATTGTGGACGACGGAAAGCGAAAGTTGGTGATCAAACGGGTGTCCAATACCTTTAGTGACAAGCGACGGATCGAAGGCTGGTTCCGGCTCATGGAAGCATATCGGCAGCTGGGGATCTACTGCCCGGCGGTGGTGCCAAATCGGTTTGGCGAATACATCCATCGGGACACGGGAGACGGACGGGACTACTACACCTATGCGGAAGAATTTGCCGCGTATCCCATTGCGGAGGATGTAGGTGAGGCGCATTATACGGATGCGCTGGGGCACGAGTCCTTCATGCCGGATGTGTTGCGTTCCCTTGGCAAGGTTGCGTCTGCCCGACTGGATGTGGTCGATTGGCCGTCTGCCTATTGCTTGCTGGAACCCTTTTGTGCGCCGGACACCACGGATGAGGCGACGGAGTGCGCTGAAAGGTTTGCGGACTATGTGCGCAAAAATCTGCCGGCATATCTCCCACGGACGGAGGCGCTGCTCAGCCTATTCTACAAACGACAAGCCGAGGTGCGGGAGATATACCACACGCTACCCACGTCCTGTTTCCAGGCAGACCTGAATAACAGCAATATTCTCCTGGACGAAAACGACCGCTTTGCCGGACTGATCGACTTCAATCTGTGCGGCAGAGAGCCGATCTTAAACTATGCTATGCGAGAAGCACTGTGGGGCGTTTCGGACAAGCGGCTGTTTGGAGAAAACGACAGTCGGCTGTATCTATACGACAAAGACTTGGAGGCGCTGCGGATGGAGCTGTTTCTCACAAACATGGGCTATATCAGAGAGACGTACACGTTCAGCGAAGCGGAAAAAGCGGCGTTTCCGGTACTACTACGGTACATGAACAGCTTTTGGTGGTTCCATCTGGATGAGATCGCACGTGTACACGAGGATCCCAAAATGGTGGAGGCCTTGCTGGATGCGCTGGAGTGGGCGATGACAAGGGATGATATCCGGATCTGATCAGAGCGTGAACATGAAAAAACCGCAGGGGCTACCTACGGTTTTTTGTATTGGATCTACTTGGTAAAATCGATAAGCCATTCGCCCGACAGGGTCAGGTACAGGGCAGCCGGGGAAACGAGGATCTCCTCTCCAAAATCTACATCGATCGAACCGTTGCGGATCTTTTTGTCACCCAGACCCACGATGTCCTTGTGATAGGCTACGATGTTGTCGTACGTGGACCCACTGGAACTGCCGGCATACCGGACCGCTGGCGTATCCGCTGCGGCATAGGCAGGCTCGATACGGACATGAGTGACGTTTTCCGTGAAGTCGTGGTGGTCTATCGTGCCGTCCATGCCGAATGCATAGGTGCGATTGCCTTCGTCATAGAAGCCGGACAGGGAGTCGATATGCAGCCGCACGCCGCCAATATCCCAAACCATGGTATCCGTTTCCACCGTTTCGCCAAAGGCCGGTACGGTCAAGGCAGTCTCCGGCAGATCGAACAGCTCCTCTACGGCTATGGGCGTGCCAAATTGCAATTCAACGTTGTCTACGGTGATGGTGGCAACGGGAGCGGACAGCCGTTTGTCCATGGTCAGGACGTTTTCCCGCTTGTAGGACAGCATATCCGGCTCGTCGGTGTGGGTGCTTACCGTGTGGCTGCTTTGGCTGTGGGTCACATAGGTATTGCCTTCCACATCGGTGACGGTCACATTGCCCACGATGCTGGCAGAGATGGCGTTGGCATGGGACTGCCAGAACGCCATGTTTTCGCTTTCCGGCTCTAAGATCACGTCAAACACCAGCTTATCCGAGCCTTCCGACATGGGGAAGCAGATCAGCGTGATGCCGTTGTCCGTGGGGTAGCTGTAGTCGGCAAAGGGAGAATTGGTCAGAGATGCCAGCTCCACGGTGTAGGTCGTGCCTTCGATGCGCAGGGTGTACGTGCCGGGGGTCGCATGGTCGATCACACCGGCATACCGGGTCACGTTGTCACTGCCGCCACTGGAAAAGGGAATGGTGGCCGTGTTCCCATCGGGATCGGTCAGGGTCAGCGGCGATACGGGATTCTCGCCACGGTTGGTATAGGTGGGCCGATTGGTGATCACGTGAACCGACCACGTACCGTCCTTCTGCGGCACAAGGGACATGGCTTCCACATAGTAGCCGTTTTCCTTTACTGCTTCGACAAGTGTATAGGTGTTTTCCAGCTCCCCGGAAACGATACCGGCGCCCGGCACATAGGCCAGGTACGAGAACACCCGATAGCCCATCGACATGAGCATACACGCCGCACAGACCAAAGCGGCACAGGCCAGCACACGCCGTGGCGTTCGTCTGGTGGCAGGCGTTTTTTGTTTGCCTTCCTGCATCCTAGCAAGGGTTGTTTCGTTCAGTGCTTCGGACGGAGTCAGAGTGAGATCGTCCATGGGGGTGAGCAGATCGTGTTTCATAGAATTTCCTCCTTCTTTCGGGCATAATCCGGCCGGTTATAGTCCAGCTCCAATGCAGCGGCAAGGGCACGTCGGGCACGGGTCAGGCGCATACGCAGTGCCCCTTCGGTCATGTCCATGGCACGGGCCGTCTCCCGGATGGAAAAGCCACATACGCCGTGGAGATACAGTGGCGTGCGGTATTTCTCCGGCAAAGAGAGCAGGGCATCCATGACCTCGGTGGTGTCGTCGGTGGGACAGGGCGTGGTCTCCGGGATTTCTTCCAGCGGATACCGCTTGCGACTGCGATACAGATCGGTACAGCGGTGGATGGCACAGCGGAGAAACCACGCCTTTTCGTGTTCGCTTTCCGCCTCGACCTTGGGGGGATGCTCCATCCAATAGAGAAACACGTTCTGGTATGCGTCGTCCACCAGCGTAGGATCCACAGGGGCCAGCCGGACGTAGCACACCCGATAGACCAGCGTACCGTATTGCGCCAGCACCCGTTCGGCTTCGGTCATACGTTCCACCTCCTTCTTTCTTTATTTATCACGTGACATACAGAATACGCACGGGATCGTGGTTTTGCAACAGAGGAAAAAGAAAAAAGTGAAAAAAATCCCCACACCACCGCAGGCACATTCCCGTGTGGCGTGGAGATATAGGGTAAGTCAACCTGGATCTGTGTTACCTTGCGTTTGCGTCAGCCCATCCATCCCATAGGTCATACCAAAGTTTTTGTACTTCGCCCCAGCCAGCGCATTGTAGGGCAGCGTTTCCCAGGGCGTGTCCCCCACCAGCGCACGGATGGCGGTACGGTTTTCGTCCGTGTCCGTGATGCCGGGGATCAGGGGCGTGCGCAGGATACAGGGCTTGCCGCTCTCCTGCAGGGTGTGCAGATTGGCAAGGATATAGCGGTTGTCCACCCCGGTGTATCGCTTGTGGGCCACAGGATCGGCTAACTTTACGTCCATGATCACGTAGTCCATGGCGTCGATGGTTTTGCGGAATACCTCCGGTGTGGCGTGACCGCTGGTCTCTATGGCAACGTGGATGCCCATGTGCCGAAGCCGGTTGGCACAGTCCACCACCGCTTGCCATTGGAGCAGGGGTTCCCCGCCGGAAAAGGTCACGCCACCACCGGATGCTGTGAAGATATCTTTATCCTTGGCAAGCGAACGTGCCAGTTCTGCCGTGTCCACCGCTTTGCCGGCCACTGAGATGCACCCGGCCGGGCAGATGTGCAGACAACGGCCGTAGGGCTGACAGTCCGGATGACTGCATGGGATTCTACATTTGCCGCAGTGGACACAGGCATTCTCCTTCACGCAAAGCTGGGGTGTGGGCGACAGGCCTTCCGGGTTGTGGCACCACAGGCACCGGAGCGGACAGCCCTTGCAGAATACCGTGGTGCGAATACCCGGCCCATCGTGGAGCGCAAAGCCCTTTTGATCGAATATGGTGAGAGTCATCGTTACAGCACATATTCCTGTCGGCGGATCACGTGGTCCTGGAATTCCTTGTCCAGCTCACAGAAGTAGGCGCTCCAACCCCAGATCCGCACGATGAGCTGCCGATAGTTTTCCGGGTGTGCCTGTGCGTCCAGCAGCCGTTCCCGGTTCACCGCATTGAGCTGCAGCTGGTGACCGCCGGACTGGATGAAGTACCGCACCAGCGTGGCGATCTTGGTGATGGCGTCTTCCCCTTCGAACATCTTGTCGTGGAATTCTAAGGTCAGCGGACCGCCGTTGATCACCTTGCCCAGGTTTGGCTTCGTCATGGAGCGCACTACGTCTACCGGGTTCTGGATCGAGGCAAAGATGCTGACGGAATAGTTGGCGGCAAAGGGCTCGTCCTTCCGTCTGCCATCGGGAGACGCCGGAAGCGCCGCTGCGTGCCACAGGTAGAACATGGCAGAACCGGTACCGGCACGCCAGATCCCACCACGGCAATTTTTCCGTCCGGCAAGAGAGCTGGAGAACGCTTCCGTCAGGTATACCAGATGGTCGTCTGCGCAGTCGTCTCTGCCGCACTTGGGCGCTTCATACCGCAGGGCAGCACACATTTCGTCTTCCCCGGCAAAATCCCGGTCGATGGCTTCGATCACACGGGACAGGGACCAGCGCTTTTCCGTGAAGACATATTTTTCCAATGCTGCCATGGAGTCTGCGGCACAGGAAATGCCCGTCCCATGCATCCCGAAATTGTTGTACTTGGCACCGTCTGCAATGTTCTTGCCACCGTACAGCAGGTTCATAAAGGGAGACGGCACGAACCACACGTTCTGCACCTTGTCCATAATGGCACCGGTTTCCCGGCGAATTTCTCTTGCCACAGCGATCTTCATGTCCTGGACCGTGGCGTCATCGGACAGGGTGCGGATGGCACGGTCTACGCACAGGGGATAGGACAGGGCACCAATGTTGGCGATCTCCATGCCCACACCGGGAATGATGAACTCCCAGCAGGCCGCCACGGTGTAGTCCGCTGCATCGGCCGGATCATAGCCTAACTTCACCAGCGCCGGGATCACCACGTCGTCGTTGGAATATTGGGGGAAGCCCAGCCCCACCTTGGTCAGCTCCGTGCCTTTTTCGTACACGGACAGGGGCGTGTCCTTGTTCACACGGAGGTTGATCTTCGGGTCGATCAGCTTCAGCTCACCACTGACTTCCAGGCACATCTCCGTCAGCTCGTTCCACAGTTCTCCGGAACCGTCCGGCAACCGACCACCCAACATCATGCTTTGTCCGTTGTCGCCCTGCTGGATCCCGGTGTACATATCGCTGTCTATATTAAAGGATAGGAAAAAGTCTTCCAGCAGTGCCCGTGCTTCGTCCAGCGTCAGAATACCGGCATCCAGGTCGTGCCGGAGATAGGGCATCATGTTTTTGTCAAACCGACCCACCGTGTTGTGGTAGTCTCCTTCCATCCACAGTCCATAGTGGATGATGCGGAAGAACTGCAGGGCTTCCCGGAAGGTCTCGGCTGGGTATTCCGGCACTTTTGCCAGCACCGCTGCTACGTCTTCCCGACCGGTGCGCATGGCCTCTTGCCGATAGCTTTCGCACAGGGCAGAGAGCGCATCCAGGTCTGCTACGGACAGAGGATCGGCACCCACACGAGCCGCTTTGAAACCGGTGCGGATCAGGGAAAGGTGGTCGGGGCAGATGTTGGAGATGTAGCCGGATTCGTGGATGAAGTGCTCCTTTTTGATCTCGTCCCATTCCGCAGGTGTCAGCACGTCCGGCCCGTTGGGCAGGGTACGCATGAGCACGATCTTTTGTCCCGGCAGGATGTGGGGATCTTTGGCTTCCTCGGCGGCCATTTCGCAAAACCGTGCCGACATCCGTTCTGCAGGGGTCAGTCCGGCATCGTGGTATTCTGCAGCACGAGAGGGCAGTGCCGGTTTGCGGAAGGCGTGGTGGGCATGGGAGGTGATATAGGTATATAAAGCTTCGTTTGTCATAGCAGTCTCCTTATATAGATACAGTAGATCCATTGCGGTTATTATACCATATCTGTATGGAGAATGCCATAACTTTTTGTGAAAAAGTTTGCGAAAAATCATCCACTTCTTACTTTGCAAAATAATACACCAGTCCGTAGACCACCCCGGCGGAAAGACCGTAGCCGATGACGGGACCGGCGATCTGGAACAGCTTGGCACCAACGCCCAGAATGAAGCCTTCGCTCCGGGCATCGATGGCACTGGACGAGACCGCATTGGCAAAGCCCGTGATGGGGACCAGCGTACCGGCACCGGTGACCTTGGCGATCCGGTCGAAAATTCCCAGCGCCGTACAAAGCACCGCAAGCCCGATCAGACATACGGACGTGGCCGTGCCGGACAGGTCATCGGATAGCCCCAGTGCAGTAAACAGGTTTTGCAGCAGCTGTGCACATACACAGAGCAGCCCACCGGAGAGATAGGCGGCACACAGGTCCCGGAGCAGCGGCGATTTTCGGGCACGTGCCTCGGCATAGCTTCGATAGGTCTTGGCGTCGATCTGCATGGTTTTTGTCATCCTTTCATTGCGGTATTCCGCTGAGAATAGTATGCACCATGTTCGGTATGGCTATACCATTGTGGGGAACTGCAAAGAGAACGTACAGCAGTGGCGGATGATGTCAGCCGAAAGCGATGTGAATACCAAATTTATGTGGTAACTCCCATACATTCGTTTTGCCAAATTCATATTGTATCAGACCACCACACGTCAGCCACTACTCCAACCGTTCTGCGTGCAGCATAACGAACGGCATAGATCAACGTGGCACCCACCAGAACCCATACGTCCTGCACCCCGTAACCCTGCGGTTAGCCTGATCAAAAAGTGGTAGTTTCAACCGTACAAGATTTACTGCCGAATGCTCTGCTTCCAGAGAAACCGGCTATTAGGCGCAAGCTTTGCTTTTCGAGGCGATTAATAGGGATGGTGGGAGTCCCCAGAGGGTAGGAAGGGGAATAAACTGCCGAGGAAGTTTAATCTTCCCCTTCCTACCCTTTGGGCGCCGCCTGCGTAAGGCATCTTCCCGAAATTTTCGGGAAACAAAAATTGGTGCGCACCGTACGCCAGTTGATAGCCATTTGGTAAGTGGCGGAACGGTCAAGACCGTTCCCTACGGTAGAAAGTGGGGCGCCGCCTGCGTAAGGCATCTTCCCGAAATTTTCGGGAAACAAAAATTGGTGCGCACCGTACGCCAGTTGATAGCCATTTGGTAAGTGGCGGAACGGTCAAGACCGTTCCCTACGGTAGAAAGTGGGGCGCTGCCTGCGTAAGGCATCTTCCCGAAATCTTCGGGAAACAAAAATTGGTGCGCACCCAACGCAGTTGGAAAAACCACACGTGGGAACGAAAAAGGATTTGTTCATCATATTCACATCAAATTTTCATTTGACTTTTGCGCTCTGTTGGTGTATAATAGTACCAGAAAGAAAACCCGCTATTTTGTTTCATTTAGAAAGGAGCATACCACTATGGCATTCAATTTTGATTTTGAAGCACTGAAAAAGAATTTCAAGGACGTCACCGATAAGACTGTGATGAAGACCGGCGAACTGACCGCTATCGCCAAGCTGAACGTGACCATCAAGACCGAGGAAGCAAAGCTGTCCGACTGCTACAAGTCCATCGGTCGCCTGTTCTACACCGCCGAAAGAGATAACCTGGACAACACCGAGGAGATCGCTACCTATATCATGCAGGCCGACCGGATCAAGGCCACCATCGCCGATTGCCAGAAGGAACTGGCCGTGCTGCGGAACGTAGTCGTTTGCGAAGGCTGCAACAACGAGATCGCCGGCGACGCCATCTTCTGCCCCATCTGTGGCCTGAAGGTCAACAAGCCTGCACCGGCCCCGGCGGAAGAAGCTGCCGAAGAACCGGTTGACGAAGCTGCCTGCGACTGCGGTTGTGACGAAGCATCCTGCGATTGCGGTGAAGAGACCTGCTGTGACGAAACGCCCTGCGACTGTGGCTGCAGCGACGAATCTTGCGAATGCAACGATGGATCTTGCGAATGCAACGGCGAATCCTGCGACTGCGACTGCAATGACGAAAGCTGCGACTGTGGCTGCGAACCGACCGAAGACGCACCTGCCAACGAATAAAACGTACGGGAAATAGGGATCAAGTTAACGCTGATTCAATAGAGAAAACGAGCCAAAAAGCGAACAGTTATGGCTTCTTTGGTTCGTTTTCAACCTTGATCAGCGTTTACTTGTTTCTTATTTCTGCATTATATAAAAAATGCTTTTTGAAAAATATCTTGTGCCCGATCTGGTGCTGCCGTCCTTTCGCCAGATCACACCGGCACTGCTGCAGGAACACGGCATCCGATATATCCTCTCCGACATCGACAATACCTTGGTGACCTACGACGACGCTGAGCCTACCCCGGACGTGATCGCCTTTTTCCAGATGTTGGCAAATGCGGGCGTGCAGATCGGCTTTTTGTCCAACAACCACGCCGACCGGGTAGACCGCTTCAACCAGTCCCTGCACTATGTGGCCATCGCCGACGCAGGCAAACCCGGTATCCAGGTGGCAAAGGAAGCCCTGACCAAAATGGGAGCCGACCCCAGGCAGACTATGTTTCTGGGCGACCAGCTTCTGACCGACGCCGCCTGTGCCAAAAGACTGGGTCTGTTTACCGTGATCGTACCACCCATCAAGGACCGCACCGATCTGTTCAACCGCTGCAAACGGCTGATCGAGAAACCCTATATGCGGAAGGTCACGAAGAGAAGGAAGAAGTAAGAGGTCAGAAGTCAGTCACCCAAAGGAGTTGTGGGGAAGATGTGGAAGTGGATACGACAACAGGTCATGACATGGTGGGAAGATCTATGGGATAGGCTTTGTTACGAGAGAGCCATGCGAGAATTCCGCAAAGATCCGATCACATATAGCCACGCAGAAATGAAGAAAATATTGGATTTAGATACAGAAAAATAAAGTATCAACAAACCAAAAAGGAGACAAAACACGATCATGAAAAACGTCCGTTATGAGAGACTGTATGAGAAAATGAACGAGCTGGACCTGGATGCGGTGTATGTTCGGTCGCCGGAGAACCATTTGTATATGTCCCATTTCGACAATCCGGATGGGTATCTGTTTTTGACCAGAACCGACGGCTGGGTCTTTGCGGATTTCCGGTACACCGAAGCCGCCATGGAGGATTCCTTCACCGGTCTCCACGTCTGCGAACCCGGCAAGCCGGCACTGGAATCCTTGGTCAACGAACAGAACTGCCGCCGGATCGGATACGAGGATCGCTCTCTCCACTGCGCAGCGCTGGCTGATCTGCAAAAAAGAATGCCCCAGATCGAATGGGTGCCGGTGGGCAATATGTTCGCCCAGATCCGCTGCGCCAAAACCAGAGACGAGGTGGACAACATCATCGCCGCACAGCGCATCGCCGAAGGGGCCTTCCACCATCTGCTGTCCGTGATCTCCTACGATATGACCGAGATCGAGGTGGCGGCAGAGCTGGAATATTACATGAAAAAGCACGGCTCCGAAAAACCGTCCTTCGATACCATCGCCGTGTCCGGGACCGCTTCCTCTCGTCCCCATGGCGTGCCCCGTCCGGTGAAGCTGGAAAAGGGCTTCCTCACCATGGACTACGGTGCTGTGGTCAACGGCTACCACTCCGATATGACCCGTACCATCTGCATCGGCAAGGCAGACAACGAGCAAAAGAAGCTGTACAACACGGTACTGTCCGCACAAAAAGCCGCACTGGAGCTGGCTGCCCCCGGTGTCCGCAACGCCGATCTGGACAAGGCCGCACGGGACATCATCGATAACGCCGGCTACAAGGGCTGCTTCGGGCACTCTTTGGGTCACGGCGTAGGCCTGCTGATCCACGAACAACCGGGCGTGTCCAGCGGTATGGGTGAGACCGTGCTGCATCCCGGCGAGATCATCACCGTGGAACCCGGCATCTACGTGGCAGGGAAGTACGGCTGCCGGATCGAGGATATGCTCTACATCACCGAAAACGGCACCGAAAATCTGACCAACTGCCCCAAGGAGCTCATCGAGATCTGACCTGTGGGGGAAAAATAAATGGGGAAATACGCCGTAGCACCATTCCGGCTTTTCCCCATTTTGTTTTGCAATACATCCTTTTTCGAACCACCGGGTAACCCCAAGGATCAAACCCCAGGGATAAAACCCCGAAAAATTCCCACTCCCCATTGCAAAAGAACACGGATTATGGTATAATACATACACAAGAATCCATTCCCTATGCAAAGGAGAACAAAAATTATGGCACAATGGAAAGTGGGACTCATCGGGCTGGGCGGCCGTGGTATGGGTCATTTGAACGGTATCCTGACCGAACGGGACGACGTGTATGTCACCTATGTATGCGACTGCTACGAGGATCGCTGCGCCGCTGCCGTGAAGACTGTCGAGAACAAAAACGGACACACCCCCAAGTCCACCACCAATTATAAGGAAGTATGCGAATCGGCGGACGTGGACGTGGTGGTCGTCACCTCTGCCTGGGAAAACCATATTCCCTCTGTCTGCTACGCTATGGAATGCGGTAAGCAGGTCTGCACCGAGGTGGGTGGCGCCTACTCCATCGACGACTGCTGGAAGCTGGTCAACACCTACGAAAAGACCGGTATCCACTGTATGCTGCTGGAAAACTGCTGCTATGACCGGAACGAGCTGATGGTGCTGAAGATGGTGCGGGAAGGTCTGTTCGGCAAGATCGTACACTGCGAAGGCGGCTACCAGCATGACCTGCGGGAAGAGATCGCCATGGGTGCAGAGAACCGACACTATCGTCTGCGCAACTACCAGAACCGCTGCTGCGAAAACTATCCTACCCACGAGCTGGGTCCCATCGCCAAGATCCTGGACATCAACCGTGGCAACCGCATGGTGAAGCTGACCTCGATGGCTTCCGGCGCATGGGGTCTGAACGAATATGCCAAGAAGCTGCCGGACCACGTGAACCCGGCGCTGCAGGACTATCGGTTCAAGCAGGGAGATGTGGTGAAGACCCTGATCCAGTGCGCACACGGCGAGACCATCTGCCTGACCCTGGACACCACGCTGCCCCGGTATTATTCCCGGAACTTTACCATCCGTGGTACCAAGGGCTTCTTCTCCGAAAACGAATCTCTGGTTTGGCTGGATGACGACCACGGCACCGAATGGGATCACTCTGCCTTCAACAACCTGGACAAGTACCGTCCCGACTGGGAGCATCCGATCTGGAAGCGTTTCTTTGAGGAAGGCGTAAAGGGTGGCCACGGCGGCATGGACTGGCTGGTATTTGACGCCTACTTCACCTCTCTGGCAGAAGGCAAGGTACCCCCGATCGATACCTACGACACCGCTGCCTGGATGGCGATCACACCTCTGTCCGAGATCTCCATTGCCAACGGCTCCGCACCGGTAGACATCCCCGACTTCACCAGAGGCCAGTGGACCAACCGCACCGAAAAGTACACCGGGTTCTATGAACTTGATAAGTAAGCTTATCAAGTTCGCTAGATAAGTGAGAAGTTAGAAATCAGAAGTCAGAAATAACATAGCTGCAGTTTGTGGAAGGTTTCCATATGCTGCAGCTTTTCTGTGCGAATTTGCAGTTTGTGTAGCCCAATAGGGTTATGAAAATAATCGTTCCAACCTCTTGACAAAACCGCAGGGATTGTGCTATAATAATAACGAAGAGGTGATACCATAACGATACCACCTCTCCGGCAACCTACGACGGCTAGCCTCAAACATGATTCAAGTGGGATTTTTACAAATGAAAGTTTCCTAGGCTTTCATTGACCCAAGTGAGCCAAATCTGTTGGTAGCAGACGGCTCACTTTTTATTTTCACAGTGTTCCTTGATCATCTTAACGAGAGCATACACGTCTTTCCCAATGGAAATCAGTGCAGCGATCAAGCTGATCGTGGTAGCTATAAAAATATAAGCTTCCATGCAAGCGCCTCCTTTGTGAGTCGTATACCCATTCCGGAGAACGAACATTTTTACCTCCTATTCCCACGTAATTCCGTAGCGTGATTACGTGTCGTTCTCACGTGGGTACCATGCGATAAACGTATGGAGCACTTAACGAAGTTAAGTGCTCACATTTTGTCAATAGAAATATGGAAATAATCTGCGGTGAAATTGTATCGGTTTGTATGCACGTTGTTTCCAAAAAAAGATACGCAACACACACCGGTCTCTCCGTATCTGTTCTTCCCTATGTCAAGCCCCAAGGATCTATACTTGTGTATTGACCCAGGGGAGATTTTTTTTGCGCCGATGGTAAACTGCCCTTGACAAAAGCACGATGGGATGGTATCATATAATCATAAAAAGATAACGAACGAAATCGAAAGGATACAACGATTATGAAAAAGAGAATTCTCGTGATCAGCAGTGCCAATATCGACTTTGTGCAGCGGATGCGTCGGGTCCCCTATTCCGGTGAGACTGTGGTGGAACCGGGAATCGGATACAGCTACGTGCCCGGTGGGAAGGGTGCCAACTCTGCCATCACCTTTGCACGACTGGGTGCGGACTGCGTCTTCGCCTGCAAGCTGGGCAAGGATTCCAATGGCAAACGACTGACGGCCATGTATAATAAGGAAGGCATCGACACCCGGTATATTCTGGAGGATCCCGAAGTGCCTACGGGCCTGGCTTCTATTCTTGTAGAAGAAAATGGCAAGAATCGGATCATCGTGTATCCCGGCGCCAATATGACCATGACCCCCGAAGACGTAGAGGAACCCTTCATTTGCTGCCCCGATGCCCTGTATATGCAGTTGGAAGTGCCCTTTGAAACGGCAGTAGAAGCGGTGCGCCGGGCAAACGAAGCAGACATTCCCGTGTTCATCGATGCCGGTCCGGCCAGCGTGGATTATGACCTGAAGAAGCTGGGACGCCTGGAGGTGTTCTCTCCCAACGAAAGCGAAACCAGAGTGTACACCGGTATTGCACCCACCACCGAGGAAAACTGCCTGCGGGCTGCCATCAAGCTCTCGTCCCTGGTGAACGCCAAATACATCATCCTGAAGCTGGGTGACCGTGGCTCCTTCCTGTATGACGGCCGGGAATATTATGTGATCCCGGCAGAGGAAGTACCGGTCGTAGACACCACCGCCGCCGGAGACGTGTACACCGCTGCCCTGACCCTGTGGTATCTGGAAAAGAACAACATTTTGGCGGCTATGGACTTTGCCGGATGCGCTGCCGGGATCTCCATTTCTCGTCCCGGTGCCTCTCCGTCTGTGCCCACCATGGCTGAGGTCATGGCCTATGCCAGAGAACGGCGGGAAAAGAAGGAAGCGGAAAAGGCTGCCGGTTCCGAAACCCCGGAGGCATGATATGGTCATTGTCGGCATTGACTTTGGAGACGCACGGACCGGGATCGCCGTGTGTGACAAATACGAAATGATGGCGTCCGAGGCCGGTTGTGTTCGTGCGGACAGCTACAAGAAAATGCTTGCTGCCGTGACGGAAAAGGTGTTGGAGCTGCACCCGGAGCGGATCGTGCTGGGCAATCCCAAAAATATGGATGGCACCGAGGGCTTCCGCAGCGACAAATGTAAAGCGTTTGGTGCCGCACTGCAGGAAGCCACCGGGATCGAGGTAGTCCTGGTGGACGAACGGCTGACTACAGTGAGCGCCCACAAAATTTTGTCCGAAAACAACGTCCGTGGCAAAAAGCGCAAGGACACCGTAGATGCCCTGTCTGCAAGGCTGATCTTGGAGGATTACCTGGGCAGACGCAAGCGGGAACGAGAGATGGCAATGGAGTAAGGGAAAGATGCTGCTCCCGGGACCTGTATGGGACAAACGTTATATAATGCAAAAAGGAACCATGGTGTGCGGTGGTTCCTTTTTTGGTGCGTCAGGGTCGTGCAGCCTGTGCCAGATCGTGCAGGTTTCGGCCGCTGTATAGGGTCCATAGGGAAGTATAGCCAAACGCCTATTTTCGCAAAAAAAGACCGTCCCCAGGGTAAGGAACGGTCTTTTGTACAACCTTGCAAGGTTGACTTATAAGGTTATAGAAAGATTAAGTGTCGTTTATACTTATCTCTTCTTGGAAACAGCGTAACCAGCAGCGGATACGATAGCAGCTACAGCAGCTACGATACCAGCGTCAAAGGTCTGGGGAGCAGCTACTTCCGTGGTTTCGGCAGCGGCGGTGGTCTCTACTTCTTCTACAACGGCGTTCGGGTCGTAGTTGATCTGCTCAGCCGTCAGACCGATGCCCTTGAAGTAACGGACGTTGGATACGGTGTGTTCTACATTGTGGTAATATACGTAGAACATCAGGCACATGGTGTCATCATCGCTCATGTCGGCCATGGGCTGGGTCTCCAGCTTCTGCCAGTCGTAACCATCTTCCGCACTTGCCATAGCAGCATAGCCGTGCATGGTGGCGTTGGGACCATCGAATTCGATCATCATGGTGATGAAGCCGTCCTCATCCTCGTATGCATCCTGCACACCATAGACATATTCGCCGACCTTGATATTGGTGGAAGACAGAGCGGTACGTCTTTCGGTGTATACGGAGCCGTCTTCTGCCATGGTGTTGTGGTTACCATAGTTGGAGTAGAACTTGTAGCCTTCGGTACCGGTCAGCCAGCCGCCAACACCGATGGAGTTGTTCTTGCCATATTCCCCATTGGCACGAACCTTGTACACCATGGTGTAAGAGGTCTTGGAGTTGGCAGGCAGCCCTTCCAGAGGACCACCCCAAACGTTCAGCACACCGTCAGCACCATCGTCCACAGGCGTGATCTCTACGGTCAGGCCATCGTCGGTGGGGGTGTAATTGTGGTTCGCCAGCGCATCTACATCGCTGTAGCAGCTGCCGGGATCAAAGACGCCGCCGGTCGAGGAGAAGTCCACCACATACAGCAGTTCGCCATCGGCTGCTTCGTCATAGGATTTTTCCAGCTGGGAGTTTGCGGCACCAACGGAAGCGGCCATGCCCAGGATCAGTGCCATGCTCAGGATCGTTGTGAGAAACTTTTTCATAGTTTTTTTCCTTTCGTGTTCTGCAGATATATTGTAGGTGCCTGTATTATAGCACAACTGCCCGGTGTTGTCAAGTAATTCTTGGCAATTTTGGCTATATATCCAAAAAAAAAAAAAAAAATAGCAACATTGCACAAATAAAGAAAAGGCGACAAGGCATGTTGCCTGATTTAGATCTCTTTTATTATACCGGATTATTTCCATATTTCTATTGACAAAATGTGAGCACTTAACTTCGTTAAGTGCT
>CAZLED010000059.1:0-14905 GCA_964558485.1 uncultured Ruminococcus sp.
TACCATCGGTGGTCAGGACGATACGGCTGACTTCGTTCAGGTGGATGTCGCAGCCAAGGAAGTCTATCGCCACGCTGGTCTCCCCGGTTTGGGTATCGTAGGCAACGATGCGATCGTAGCTATTGAAGTAGATCTTGCCGTCATAGGTGCCGATGGGATTGTAATAGCGAAGCCCCTCGATGGCAAGCTCGGTGGATGTGCCCGTTGCCGGATCGAGGGCAAAGAAAGTCCACTGGTTATAATCGGTTGTTACGTAGAATACTCCGTCGTCCGTAGCATAGACAGAGTCGATCCATTGGGTATCGTCCTGCAGCTCGATGATAGAGCTGTAGGTCTCACTTTGCAGATCCAGGGAGACGATCGCCTTTCCGCAGCCTATGTAAGCCGTATGCCCGGACAGTGCTGCGTCGAGGATATAGTAGCTGTCGTTCTCACCAAGGTCCAGTGCATCCTTCGCCTTTGTCAGATCGTATTCGTTTTGCACGCTGCCGTCTGTGGGATCGATCTCCAAGAGCCAGTAGCCGTACCCATCGTACCAGGTTTGGTACAGTAGATAGAGCTTCCCTTCTCCTGCGAGCATTTTCAAAATGCTGCCATCACCCCCAAACGGATCCGGCAGCGACACGAACGTTGTGTTCTCTCCGGCTACATCGGTGCCGTACAGCCACGTCTGCGTATCCTCGATCTGAGAGCCCGTTGGGTTATCGTACAGCATATAGATCGTATCCCCGATATTGACCATATGCTGCACGTAGGTCTCGCCTTCACGGATGTCGTTCGGCAGTGCGATTGTTTGGCTGCTGTATACATTGGTGCGTCTGGATCTGACAGGTTCGGCTTTGGCTTGTTCTTCCCCAGCCTCGTCGGTACTGCCATCGATCGGGTCGGTGACCGGATCGGTGGCCGGAGCTGCTGGATCGGCTTCGATTTGTGATTCGTCTGTCTCTGTATCAGAGCCGGTCAGCAGTGCCGATTCCAGATTGTCGAAAACGGCCTTGGTGATGGCCTCCCGGTCACAGCCTGTAGCCGTGGACAGCAGCATAGCTGTCGCCAAAAGCAGGGTCATGACTTGTTTCTTTTGCATGGATAGTACCTCCGCTTTCTGTAGGATGGGGACATTTTTCGAGAATCGTATTTTTATATCTTTTGTTTCTTTTGCTTTTCACGCTTTTTCCGGCGTTTGTCGGCGTGTCGTTTTTCCCAGGCTGCCTCTGCCTTTTTCCACCACAGCTTGATGACACCGGAGAATGAAAATCCGCTGGCGAACAGGGCAATGATGGCAGAGAGCAGGGTCAGGATGGCGCAGGCACCGGCGATGGTTTGTGCGATCATCCATACGGACGTGGTATAGTCAACAACTTGCAGTTCGTTCTCGAAATAGGGGTAGACGATGCGGTCGTTGCGCATACCCATGTAGGGCAGCTCTTTCATGCGGTTGAAGCGGTTCACAAGGGAATACCGGTTGGAATTTTCCCGGAGCACCATGTGGTCTTCGTTCATGGACACAGCGGTCTCGAAGATATTTTTCGCAAAGGCTTTCACCGGATTGGGCAGGGTCACCTCAAAGGTGGTGATGTTGCTCTCTTCGCCGAAAACATTTTCGTAGCCGTAATAGCTCATGTACACCCGTGGGATCTCGCCGTATGCCCTTTCGTAGCCGGCGCTGTCCCGTTCCTTTTGCACGATACCGGTGACGGTCATTTCTCTGCCGCTGATCTGTACGGTCATGCCCACCACGTCCACGGCGCCAAAGATACGCCAAGCGGCATCCTCGTCCAGCACCACGCCATCGGGCAAGGATTTATCAAACACGTATGGTGCGCCGTAGAGAAATTCCAGCGGATGGAAGGTGTAGAAGCTGCCACCGGTGGCCATGGTCGTGAGAGCGGCGGTGGCCTTGGGACCGGTGACGGAGATCACGTCTTCGGTGTAGTAGCAGTAGGCCCAGGCGCTGCCGTTTTCGGGAGACTCGATGGATTCGGTCAGCAGTGCGTTGTCAATGGAATGGGCGTAGCTTTCCACCTGGTTGCGGGACAGTGCGTTTTCCGTATCGGTGTGCAGAGTCAGGGTCGCATAGGGTTCACCGGTCGCTGACCAGCGTTCCCCGGCGTTCAGAGCGTCCAGGTCACCGGTCAGGAAAGCGGCGATGCCTTCCCCGAGCAGGAACAGCAATGCGAACAGGACGCACAGGATCCCACTGATGGCGGAGAAGCGCAGTCCTTTTTTATGGAGCTTCATGATCGGTCAACCTCAATTTTCTGCCAGGCGCACCTGCTGGCCGTCACTGATGGGAGAGGTGGCGCTGGTGATGACGAATTCGCTGCCGTACAGACCGGACACAGCGGACTTGGTGTCGTCGGAGGTGATGACCTCGATGCTCATTCTACGTGCTGTGTAGCGGACGGACAGAGGGGTATTCTTGGATTCCACCACCAACACGAACTTGCCTTCGCTGTCTTCCCGGATGGCGCTGTTGGGCAGGACGCTGTCGTAGGACTGGCTCTTGTCGCCAATGGAGAAGGACAAGCTTTGTCCCTCGTACACATCGCCTTTGACCTCGATGACCACGATGCGGTTTTTGCCCTGGCTCTGGGGATCGCTGCGGATCTGGGAAACGGTGGCGGTCAGGTCGGAGTACCACCAGGAATTGGTGACGGAGCAGGTGGCGCCTACCTGGATCTTCCGGGCTTCCTCGGTGGACATGGAAATTTCGCAGATGTAGCCCTTGTCCGCCACTTCGATCCGTGCCACCTCGTTGCCGCTGGTGACCTTATTGCCGGGGACGAAGTTTACTTCCACGATCTTACCGGCGATGGGAGCGGTGACGATGGTCTGATCCGGTGCTTCCTGCATGGCTTTGATCTTGTTTTGCAATTCTTCGATATCGGCTTTTTTGTCGGCGATGGCTTTTTCGTCGTCTTCTCTGGAATAGACCGATTCCGCATCGGATTTCTTATCGGTTGCGTCATCGATCTTCATCTGCAGCTCCAGGGTCTGGATAGAGGAGGTCAGGGTGTCGATCTCTTCTTTGACTTCCTCCGGCTTTTTGCTGGATGCATTGTCGGTGATCTGTTCGCCCAGGTCGGCGATCTTTTCGTTGATCTCTTCCAACTTTTCTTCGTAGGTTTCCAGATCGGCTTCAAAGACTGCCAGCATTGCTTCGTTTTCCGTGATCACGGTGGTGCTGTTCATTTGCTTCGCAAGGGATTCATATTCGCTCTTAGCCGCTTCGTAGTCGGTGGTCAGTGCGGTCAGTTCCTTCTGGGCTTTGTCCAGCTCTTCCTTCAGCTTGGTGGTATTGGTATCCACGGCGTAGTCGGTCAGGTTATCGATGTAGGATACACCCAGGATATCCAGCTTGGCGTGGGCTTCCGCAATTTGGTTCTGCAGCTTGGCGATTTGTTCTTGGTATTCTTTGATTTGGCGAGTGACAGAAGTCGGATCATTCGCAGCGCTGCTACCAGTTGTGCCGGTAATCGTGTCACCACTGCTTGCGTTGCCTTTTTTCAAAGCTTCAAGCGTTGCCTTTGCTTCCTGCCATGCTGCTTCCAATTCGTTTGCTTTGTCCAAATTTGGAAATTCCGCTTCCGCTAAAGCCTGTTCTGCTTTATGTACATTTCGATTCAACTCATTCAGATCAGCACTTTCGAACTTCTTATGATGTTCGTAAATCTCTTTTGCATCCGCTAAAGCTTCCTCTAAAATATTCTTTTTATCTTTCTGCGCTTCGATGTACAGTTGGTTCTCTGCGTAATACGCATCGTATTCTTTCTTCGCCTTATCAACCTTGGCTTCTGCTTCCTGAATTGCAGAAGAATCTTCCGAGTCAGAAGTCCCTCCGCCGAACAAAACATTGTTATTATCTTCAATCAGATATTGCAGCTTCTGCTGGGTTTCTTTCAGCGATTCCGTCAGGGTCTGGATCTCCTTGCTGATCTCATACGCTTTCGCTACGTCACCGGACAGACCGGATGCCACTTCGTACTGATCTTCCAACGTTTCCACCTGGGCGGTCAGCTTGTCGTAATCGACCTTTAAGCTATCGTATTCTTGTTTGGCTTCATTGTACCGTTCCTGCAAGGTTTTGGTGGTGGTGTAGTCTTCCTTGATATTCCCTTCTGCTGCGGAGATCTTTCCTTCGGTCTCGCTGATCTTGGCTTTGATGGCATCGATCTGCTTCTGGACACTGTCGGCTTCCTTTTCCGCTGCCTTCTTCTGGGTCTTCAAGGTCTCGGTCGGATCGGTACCAGCCAGCAGTGCCGTGTACAGCTCCTGCAGTTCGGCCAGCTCTGCCTTGGATTTGGCAAGGGTATTCAGGCTTTCGTTCTTGGATTTGTCGGACGTCAGGTCGTTGATGGTGTCCGTCAGCTGCGCCAGTGCAAATTCCTTTTCCAGCTCACGCAGTTCCTTTTCGGCGGTCTTCAGGTTTTCTTCTGCCGTTTTCAGTTCCTCACTGGAACCGCCTTCCAGGGCCAGAATGGGGTCGCCGATGGCAACCTCACTGCCCTGCTTGACGTACACCGATACCACTTTCCGGGTCTGACCGGGTGTGGTCACCTCGCTGTCACTATCGGCTTCGTCGTAGGTCACTACATAGCTTTCGTTGGCTTTGACAGTGCCGTTTGCTTTGATGGCACCGCTGATGGAGTCGTACCGGGCATATTGCGCCGAGACCTCCGGCAGTGAATAGTTCAGGATCGTGTTAGAGAAAAAGGTGAGCAGCAGCAGGACGGTGAGAAAAATGATGGCAACATTCTTGATCCATGCTCTGCGGTTCTTGGCTTCCATGCTATGTATTGACCTCCGTTATATGGCTATTCTATCATGTGGGTAGGCGTATTATCCCTTGACCGATGCGGAATAGGATATCCCATCGATCAGGTAGTCTTCGCTGTACAAAAACAGCAGCACCGGCGGCACCATATAGATCACCGCTATGGCAAGGGCGATGCCTGTGTCCCCTTGGTTGATCTGGGACAGGAACACGGACAGGGGATACATCTCCGAATCGTTCAAAAGGATCAGCGGCTGTTCCACCATGTTCCAGTAGTCGATGAACACCAGGATCGCCACCGAATACAGGGTCGCCCGGCATAGGGGCATGAAGATCTTGGTGAAGATCTGCCACTCGCCGCATCCGTCCAGCTGGGCCGCTTCCACCATGGCTTTGGGGATCCGGCGCATATATTTTGTCAGGATGAATACGGAGAACGGTGAGAAGATCCCCGGTAGGATGATGGCCCAGCGTGTGTTCAAAATGCCCAATGCGTTGTCCACGATGTAGTTGGGCACCAACGTCACCTGGTAGGGCATGAGCATTAAAATAATGTAGACAAAAAATACAATGGATCGGAATTTGGTCTCCACTCTGGCAAAGGCATAGGATACGCCGGATGCCACCACCAGCTGAAAAACCACGATGGGCAGCACATAGAACACGGAGTTCCAGAATTTCAGCAGGTATTCCGGGCTTTTTAATAGCACCGTGCTGTACTGGCTGAAGCTGACCTTATCCGGGATCAGCTGCAAATTCACCCGTTCGCCGATGTACACACGACCACCATCTCCGGCAGCACCCAGTCCGGAGAAGATCTTGCCGTAGTTGGCGCTGATCTCCGTGGTGGACATAAAGGAATTGGTGACGGTGAACACGGTGGGAAACAGGAACAGGTATGCGAACAGGAGCAGCACCGCCATGGCACAGATCAGAAACAGTACCCGGCGGAAGGTGATCCGCTTTTTCTTTTTCGGCTTCGACATTGCCTGCGTGGGGATATTCAGTTTTGCGTCTGTCATTCTTCGATATCCCTCCCCAGTCTGTCGTCAGCCCACAACAGGATCGCTATGATGACGATCATGATCAGCGATAGCACCACGGCGGCACTGGACAACTTTTGATAATTGAATCCCCGAAATGTATTGTTCATGAAATGCTGCAGCATATACATGGAGTCATATGGATAGTCCCCGGTGAGCAGATAGATCTCCCGGAACACCTTGAAGGAGTTGATCAGGGACATGATGGTCACGTAGGAAATGGTGGATGCCAGGTACCGCAGCTTGATCAGGAAGAACCGTCGCACCGGTCCGCAGCCGTCCAGCATGGCCACCTCTTGGATGTCCCGAGGTACGGCAGCCAAAGCGGACATAAACATGATCATATTGTAGCCGATGTTCTTCCACAAAAACAGCAGCACTATCACGATGTACCCCTGCTCCGACTTCATCCATTCGATGGGGGCGATGCCGAACAATGCCGTGATGTCGTTGAGCACGCCGTTATAGTCGAACAGCACCTGCCAGATCAGGATGATGGAAGCGGCAGGCACGATCATGGGGGACAAGAATATGGTACGGAACACGCTTTTGCCCGGCAGCTTTTGATCCAGCAGCACCGCCAGTCCCAGAGACAGCAGCACCGCAAAGGGCACGGCGGTCAGGGAAAAAATGCCGGTATTTTTCAGCGCCAGCTTGAAGGCGTTGTTTTGGAACAGATCGATGAAGTTCTGCAGCCCGGCAAAGCTTGCTTCGGTATTGTTGTTGATAAGCGAATAATAGATCACCACCACAAACGGGAGTATGTAGAAGGTCAGCACGCCGATGATGCTCAGCAGCATAAAGGGCATGGTGAAGACACGCTCCTGCCTGTCCCGGTTCCAGAATCGGCGGCGTTTTCGTTTGGCTCTCGTTTGTTGGACGGTGTTGGGAGCACCAAGCTCCGGAGAAGAAATGTTCTTTTTTTGTTTCATGTCGCAACTTCGCAATCGTTTGGTTTTGTGACTTATGACGACAGCAGCACTGGGAAAGTTCCATGAACATTCCCGAAAGTTCCATGAACGTTCCCGAAATGTTCCAGCCTTTTTGGCGTCTTCCGAAAAAACCTTTTTTGTTCCCCAATGGTATCTTACAAATGCCAGCCGTCGTTGCCGTTTCGTTCCAGCGCACCCAAGATCCGGCGGTACAGATCCCGTCGTTCGTGGCCGTAGCTGCGCAGATATGCACCCATGGCGGCTCGTTCGGTCCCACCATCCACGGGGCATGGATTCTTGTAGATGGGCAGCTCCATGGCCGTGGTCAGGCGGCGCAGGTCGTTTTCTTCGGTGTAGATCAGGGGTCGGATCACACGCAGGTCGGTGTCTTCGTAGGTGGTCACGGGCATGAAGCAGGCGATCTTCCCGGTCTGCATCAGGTTCAGCATGAAGGTCTCTACCACGTCGTCCCGGTGATGTCCCAAAGCCAAAGATGTTGCTCCCAGTTCACCACAGGCTCCCACCAGTGCTCCTCGGCGCATTTTTGCACACAGAGAGCAGGGTGCGCTTTCCTTTCGCTCCGTGAACACGATCTGCGCGATCTGGGTCTCCACCAGCTTGTATTCTACATTTATTGAATCGCACAGTCGCCGGAAGGGGTCGTAGTCTTCCCTTTTCTGCGCCGGAAAGCCGGGCATGATGGTGATGGCGCAGACTGTGAAGGGGATCGGGTAAAATTTCGCCAGGTTCGCAAGAGCTGTCAGCAGTGCCACAGAGTCCTTGCCACCGGACAGACCCACTGCCACCTTGTCTCCCGGTCGTATCATTTCGTAGTGATCCACAGCTTGCCGTAGTCTGCTGAGGACCTTTTGCATTTCTTTCATCTTTTTCTCTCGTCCTGCATATGCTGTACACAGGCACTGTTCTTTGGCTTTTTATGACTTGCAATAAACTATACGCAAAACTATATATGCGGAGGTATGTATGCCGGAAAAGATCTACATCGACCAAGGGCACAATCCCGTCAATCCCAATGCCGGCGCAGAGGGAAACGGCTACCGGGAGCAGGACATCGTCTACGAGATCGGGCAACGACTGGCAGAGCTCCTGCGAGGAGACGGCTTTGCGGTGCGGCTGTCCCGACCGTATCCGGACACCCAATTGGGCAGCTCCACCGCCACGTCTCTGGCTGCACGTGTGAACGATGCCAACAGTTGGGGCGCCGATTATTTTTTCAGTCTGCACACCAATGCATCGGCTTCTCCCACGGCGTCCGGTTCGGAGGCGTATGTCTTTCGGTTGGACACAACGGCGTCCGACCTGGCAGAGAGCATTCTCACAGAGCTGCAGCGAGTCACCGGTCTGCCCGATCGTGGGGTACTGGCACGGCCTACGCTGTATGTACTGCGGCGCACACGGATGCCGGCGGTCCTATTGGAGCTGGGTTTTATCACCAATCCCTATGAAGCGGAGCTGATGGCAACGGATCCGGGGCTGTTCGCCTATGGGATCGCCAATGGTCTGCTTGCCTATTTGGGGCTATTGTGACGACCATAGTGGCTGTCGCAGCTATAGTCATTTGTCTAGCAGATCCGGGCGTCTTGCCTTGGTCAGCTCCAGCGATTTTTCGTGGCGCCAGGCTTCGATATTGGCATGGTGACCGGATTGAAGCACGTCCGGAACAGCTCTGCCACGGAAGGATACCGGTCTGGTGTATTGGGGATATTCCAACAGATCTTCGGAGAAGCTTTCGTTTTCGTAGCATTCCGGCATGGCAAGCACACCGTCCACCAGTCGTCCTACGCAGTCGGTCAGAATGCAGGCAGGCACTTCCCCACCGGTCAACACATAGTCGCCGATGGAGATCTCTTCGTCCACGATCTCCTCGATGATCCGCTCGTCTACGCCTTCGTAGTGGCCGCAGAGGATGATGAGCCGGTCGTACTGTGCCAGCCGCTTGGCTACGTTTTCGTTCAGCACCGTGCCACGGGGTGACATATACACCACATAGGTGCCCTCCGGTTTTGTCGGTGCCGGTCTTTCGTCGATCTCCGTATCGGGTACCAGGTCCAGCGCCGGATCTGGGATCGCACGTTCCTCCGGTGTGCCCTGGTCGGCCAGCACCGCTTCGTAGCAGCGATAGATGGGTGGTGCCGCCATGAGCATACCACGACCGCCGCCGTAGGGTGTATCGTCCACACGCCGATGCTTGTCCCGGGAATAGTCCCGGATCTGCCAGGTACGAATATCCAGTATCCCCTTGGCTCGGGCACGGCCGATGATGCTCTCGGACAAAATGCCGTCCACAAATGCCGGGAACAGCGTCATAATATCGAATCGCATCATTCCCGCATCCCCTCGATCAGCTTCACATAGACGGCAGCTTCGTCACCCTCGGTCTCGATCCGGCGAATGAACTCCGGCACACAGGGGATCATGAAAGTCTTGCCGTCTGCTTCCTTGACCACGTACAGATCCTGCACACCGGAGGTGATCACCTCGTCTAAGGTGCCGTAGGTCTCGCCGGATTCTGCATCGATCACCGGCAGACCAAGGATGTCCGCAATGAACACGTCTCCCTTGCGCAGACGAAAATCGGCCCGGTCGGCGTACACGGTGGTACCCTTCAGGGGAATGGCTTTGTCTAAGTCGTCGATGCCTTCCAGAGCAGCCAGCACCATGGTCTTCTGCACCGAAGCACGGGTGACCTTCCACTCCACATACGCACCGGTCTTGTCTTTATAGTACAGCCGCCGCAGTCCGGCCAAAGTCCTGGGAGAATCGGCATAGCATTCCAGCCGCACCATACCCCGTACACCATGGGTCCCGACGATCTTACCACACTCTAAATATTGTTCCTTTGGCATATTGTTATCTCCTGTTTCTTTACCAAATCTCTTGCACTGTGCCACATATGTTGCCGCACATATCTACATTGGATATAGTATACCATATCCTGCTCCGAATTACAAGACGCCGGGCCGAAATTCCAAATCGGTTTTTCACTTCTACAAAATGATAGGCTGTATAAAATTTTACAATCTATTTGCCATTTGTTAACATTTAGTCAGTACCAATCTGCTACAATAGGGACTGACTCCATATATGATTTTTTACTTTTTTCACAAGGAGAATTACCATGAAAAAGACAAAGATCCTGGCTCTGGGCATGGCCGCTCTGATGACCGTGACCGCTATGGCCACTGCTATTTCCGCTGCTCCTGCTGTAAACGGCAGAAAGACCTGCACCGCATATGTGGCTGACATCGATGTAGACGGCAAGATCGACGACGCTTGGGCATACGCTCCCGAGATCCCCGTTGACGTTGTGAAGGAAAACGCTTCCAGCTGGTTCGGCGATTCCAGCAAGGTTGCCGGCGAAGACTACGCTACCCTGACCTGTAAGGTCCTGTGGGACGGCGACTCCACTCTGTATGTACTGTACGTTGTAGAAGACAAGACCATCAGCATGGTCGGTGCCAACGACTGGCTGCGGGACTCCGTTGAGCTGTTCATCCAGATGGACAACGAAACCGAAGATGCATCCGCTCCCAGAACCCAGCAGAGATGGTTCGCTGACGGTACTACCAACGGTCACGACAACGAGGCTGGCTTCTCCCAGAATGGCGACACCCTGATCTACGAAGTAGAATTTGACATTTCCGCTGTTTCCGGTGGCAACTACATCGGTATCGACTTCCAGTACAACGACGACGCTGAAGGCAATGGCGACCGTAACGTATGTCTGGGCTGGTCTGACGCCACCGACAAGGCTTCCGGCGACTCCACCGTATATGGTCAGTGCGAGCTGTCCGACACCACTGTGGCTGAGCTGATCGCTGCTGAACAGGCTGCCGCTGAAGCTGCTGCCGCCGCCGAAGCCGAAGCCGAAGCTGCTGCTGAACAGGTCACCGCTCCTGCTACCGGCGATTACACCATCGCTGCTCTGTTTGCTGCTATGGCTCTGTGCGCTCTGGGCGTTAAGAAGTTTGCTGTTCGCTAAGCTTGCTGCGTTTTCACAAAGCCAAGCCAATGCAAACTGTTGCAAAGACAGTTTAAAATCTACATAAATGGAGCCAAAGAAAAAGGATCGTATCGGTTGGATGCGGTCCTTTTTTGGTTTGCTGATATTCTATTCGGTTTATTGCAGCAGCGTATCGGTCAGGCGCAGGATCTCCGGTGCGATCTTTTCCCGTTCCCGTTTGCCGATGTGTACGTATAGCGGATAGGCACAGGTCAGCGCTGTGATGCCCACCACACCGATGCCAATGCCCACCGGATAGACCAGCGTGCCAAAGAGTGCCCCAAAGTCGGACATGAGCATACTCATTCCCAGCCCCAAAAGCAGGGTACCGATAATGCCGATGGTCAACGCCCAGGTGGTAGCCTTTTTGTCTACCCCGGCATCCAGCGCACGGACTCGTTCCATATTGGTCAGCGCCGGTCGTTCTTCGGGCATATATTTTTGCCGAATCTGTCTTAGTTCCTCTTGCTGCTTGGCAGAGTAGGTCATGCGAAAGGTATCCTTCTCCGTGTTTTCGTTTTTCATGTATATTTTCCTTATCTTTATTTCCGTAGTTGATGGTTCGATTTGACGATCATAAGCACTGCCATGACCACCACACCGGCGCACACTCCACCACCGCTTAGGGACATAAATAGTTTCACCGTACCCATGGACATTTCGGCACCGCCAAAGGTCACGAGCATGGTGGCTTCTAAGTTCAGCATGGACACAGAAGCAGCGGTCAGAGACACGGTTTTGGCAGCGGACACCACAGGACTGCCCCATTTTCGGTAGCGTATCCGCTGCACGATGGCCATGGTCAGAGTGGTGAAGGTATAGGCAGCCTGGGCAATGGTGGTGATCTGGTGATGCTCCACCATGCGGTTCTCTGCCAGCATAAGAAACAGCATACCGGACAGCGCCAGGTTCAGCAGCAGAAAGACCCAGCCACAGGTGCGGTACAGGTGCCACTCTCGACATTGGTCTTCGCCGGGCTTTCGGGTCAGGGTGTATCGCACCAGGCAAAACCGCATCAGTGCCAGGAAGCCGTAGTACACTGCCAAGGTAAAAAACCATGCCGAACGGTGAACGATACCAAGGCCCAATTGTAAGGCAGCATAGCCGGTGTTCCAGAGCACGTTGCCAAAGAGCGTGAGCTTGGTGCGCAGATGCAGATCCTCTCGCCAACGCCGGAGCAGTCGATTGTCCTGCCGCAGTCTTTGGTAATAGCGAACCATGCTGGGCACCCGGACACACCAAATGGTCAAGGTATAGAACGAGAGCACGTAGGCACCGATGCGTCTCACGTCCGTCTCCGGCAGCCGCAGCAGACCATACACCAGGCAAACGGCGGCAGTGGGCAAGAGCAGCAAAAGCAACCACAACGGTGGAAAGAGCAACCGCAGCCATTTTTTACCCATCGCTTGGTTCCCTCCGGATGCGCACGGTAAAGGTGGAACCTACGCCAACGGTGCTTTCTACGGATATTTCTCCATGAAGAATGTCCACCACACGCTTCACCAACGCCAGACCCAGACCGTTGCCCTGTGTGGCTCTGGAATGGTCGCCTTGGTAGAATTTCTCAAAGATGTGAGCGCCCACCTCAGCCGTCATACCACAGCCGGTATCCTGTACCTGCACCACGGCGTATTCGTCTTCGGCAGTGAGACGTACGGTGACCGTACCTTCCGGTGGCGTGAACTTGAATGCATTGGAAAATAGATTGTTCCAGACCAAAGACAAAAGCTCCCGGTCGGCTGCCACCAGGACGTCTTCTTCGATGTCGGTGACAGGTTCGATGTTGGCGTTCTCCCAGGTGGATTCGTAGACCAGCAGGCATTCGCAAAGCTGCTCGCCCAGATCAAACCGTTCCGTCTTGGGATAGATCTGTTGGTTTTCCAATCGATTGAGCTTGAGAATATTCGTCATCATGTCGGACAAGCGTCTGGCACCGTCACGGACCCCTTGGGCATAGGTCATGCGTTCTGCCTCGGTGAGAGACGGGTCCTGCAGCAATGTGCCATAGTTCTGGAGCAGAGCCAGGGGTGTTTTCATTTCGTGGGACACGTTGGCGATAAAGTCGGTACGCAAGGTCTCCACGCCGGAAAGCTCCTCAGCCATGCGGTTGAAGCAGTCGATGATCTCGCCAAAGGTGTCGTCCTGCAGGTTCTTGTCGATGCGCACGGAGAAGTCGCCCTGCATGATCTTTTCGGCACCTGCCACGATCCGCTTCACGGGACGCTCCACGGTCAGTCGGCGACGGATACTATCGATGATGGTGAACAGCAGTCCCAGCAGCACCACATTGCCAAAGGTCAGCTTGGCGGCCATATTCAGGTTTTCCGGGGTCAGGGTCAGGTCGATGCTGTCCATCAACGTGTTCAGGAACAAAAGCATACAGCAGGACGTGACGAAGGCCACCAAACAGAAAAACAGCAGGCAGCGATAGGCACCCAATCCGAAGCGGCGCCAGAGAACGGCTTTCTTTGGTCTCATTTGCACACCGCCTTATAGCCCAGACCGTGTACGGTTTTTATCTCGAATTCTTCGCAGTCCGCAAGCTTGGCACGGAGTTTGGTCATGTACACATCCACGGCTCTTGGTGCGGTCTCGGTGTCGGCTTCCCAGAATTCTTCCATGAGCTGGGTGCGGGTGAAGGTGCGTTTGGGATAGCTCAGGAGCTTATAGAGGATGGAGAACTCCCGGCTGGTCAACGGGATCTCACGCTCTCCCAGCATGGCGGTATGTTCGTCGGCGTCCATGGTGAAGGAACCGATGGTGAGGCGTCGGCTGGCCATGATCCCGGCTCGTCTAAGCAGCGCACCGATGTGGAGTAGCAGCTCTTCCAGCACCACCGGTTTGGTCATATAATCGTCCACGCCCAGCGCGAAGCCACGCTTTTTGGCGTCCAGGTCGTCTCTGGCGGTCAGAAACAGAATGGGGATCGTTTTGTTGGTTTCCCGAACCGTTTCGGCAAAGGCAAAGCCGTCGGTGCCGGGCATCATGATATCGGAGACGATCAGGTCGATGGTATGCTCGTACAAGGCATCATAGGCTTCATTGGCATCCAGGCAGCCGATGGCGTCGTACCCATTGCGGTGCAGAAATGTACACAGTGTTTGGTTGAGTTCCCGATCGTCTTCAACGACCAATAATTTGAACATAGGCGTGTCTCCTATCCAGAATCGATATGTCTGTAGTATAGCACAGAGATGTTAAGGATTTGTTTCTGTTTTGGGCAAGCACGCACACAGGCATAAAAAAAGCGCTCACATCCACTTGGGGACGGAACGCTTTTTGGAAATATCACTGGATAAACCGATGTTTACGGTTTACATGACGGCAACTGCTTGGTGCCGATCGGTACGCATCGTTCGGCTTTTCCGTATTCTCTCTGCATTGCTTCTACCGACACGACCCATGCCTTGCCGAACTTGCACACGTCAACGCCGTTGACCAGCTTGCCGTAAGTGACTGCTTTGCGGAGCGTACTCTCATTCAGCCCCCACAGTTCGGAAGCATCGCTGAAGGAGATCAGGCCATCAAACGGAGTCGCCACCTGTACGCCATGCTCCCACAGCTCGTCGCAGGAGAGATCGAGGTCATCACCCCACACAATGCCATATCCACCGACATCGATGGTTGCACAGCCGAATACTTCGGGGCTGTCGATCAAGCTCTTGAAGACAGGCAGCTTCTCGACCAGCGGTTTCACATCGTACAGCTTGGTAACACCCTCTGCGAACTGTACACTCAGCCGGTATTCCGGCAGAGCGGATACGTTTTTGATCTTGTGGAACATAGATACCTCCTCATTCCAGTGGCGGGAGCTTCTTGAACTCCTGTGTTTCCCAGATTTCTGTCAGCTCGTCTCGGTGCAATTCTATCCATTCTCGCACCATGCTCAGTGCTTTCGGTGGCAAATAGCCGTCCAGCACATTTCCGGTGAAGTCGATAGCAGCAGCATCTTCATTGTAAATGGCATGAATGTGCGGTGGATTGTGGTCAGCTTGCAGGAAGTACATCTTGATTGCTATCCCATAAAATCTCGATAATACAGGCATTTGGTGCATCTCCTCTGTGTGTTGTTCTCTATATGTATATTATATCACGTTATCGTGATATTGTCAATAGGTTACACGTTATTTAA
>CAZLED010000060.1:0-14067 GCA_964558485.1 uncultured Ruminococcus sp.
GTTCCACCGGTGCTACACCCGACGGCAGACGGGCCGGTTTTCCGCTGGGGGACGGCTCCGGTCCTGCCCAGGGACGAGAGATGGATGGCCCCACCACGTCGATCCTGTCGTCCACCTGTTGGGACCACACACCGTTCATTGGCGGCATTGCCGTGAACATGAAGTTCTCGTCCTCTCTGCTTGGGCAGCACAGCGAAGAGATGCTCTGTTCCCTGCTGGAGACGTATATCGAACGAGGCGGCTTTGAGATCCAGGTGAACGTGACCGACAACCGGATCTTAGAGGACGCGCGGCTGCATCCGGAGAACCACAAGGACCTGGTGGTTCGGATCGGCGGCTACAGCGATTATTTCACCCGTCTTTCGCCCACCATGCAGGAAGAAGTGATCCGCCGTACCACCCACACGCTGTAAAGCTCTTTCTCGACAGTTGTATCGATTCTGCATTTTGCACAGGGTCGTGCCTACATCTTCCTGCAACTTTCGTCTCTCAACCTCTTGCTTTTTCGCCAAAGGTGTTATATAATAATACGGATTGGTTTTTTACACGCAGTTCATGTCGGGAATAGCACTTTGGAAATTTTTGGTTTCCACAGGCTGCCGGACATGGACTTGACATTTCTGATTCGTGAGGTGCATATGTTTAAGCAGGGATTCGACAACGACAAATACAACTCTTTGCAGACGAAAAAAATACTGGAACGGATCTCCCATTTCGGTGGCAAGCTGTATCTGGAATTTGGCGGCAAGCTTTTTGATGATTACCATGCTTCCCGTGTTCTGCCAGGCTTCAAGCCGGACAGCAAGATCAATATGCTCATGCAGCTGCGGGACCAGGCCGAGATCGTGATCGTGGTATCGGCGCCGTCCATTGAGCAGAACAAGATCCGAGGAGACCTGGGCATCACCTACGACATGGATACCCTGCGGCTCATCGATGCCTTCCGGGAACGGGGACTGTATGTGGGCAGCGTAGTCGTGACCCAATATGCCGGGCAGGCTGGGGCAGACGCATTCATTACCCGGCTGCAGAATCTGGGCATTCGTGTGTTCAAGCATTACATCATTCCCGGATACCCTACCAACCTGAAGCTGATCCTGTCTCCGGACGGCTACGGGAAGAACGACTACATCGAGACGGAGCGGGAACTGGTGGTGATCACAGCGCCCGGTCCCGGCTCCGGCAAAATGGCCACCTGCCTGTCTCAGCTGTATCACGACAGTGTGCGTGGATTGAAGTCCGGTTACGCCAAGTTTGAGACCTTCCCCATCTGGAACCTTTCTCTGAGCCATCCGGTGAACATCGCCTACGAAGCGGCCACTGTGGATCTGGCGGACGTGAACATGATCGACCCCTTCCACCTGGAGGCCTACGGAGAGACCACCGTCAACTACAACCGGGATGTGGAGATCTTCCCGGTGCTGCGGCAGCTTTTCGACGGCATTTACGGCACCTGCCCCTACAAGTCTCCTACCGATATGGGTGTGAACATGGCGGGCTACTGCATTTACGATGACGAAGCCGTGCGGCAGGCTGCCAACATGGAGATCATCCGGCGGTACTACGATTGTCTGGTGAAGCAGGCAGAGGGCAAGGCCACGGGAGATATGGCGTACAAGTTGGAGCTGTTGATGAACAGAGCCAAGATCACGCCGGATCTGCGGACACCGGTGCGATATGCCTTGGAGCGTGCGGCAGAGACCGACGGGCCTTCGGTAGCCATTGCGCTGGACGAAGACAAGGTCGTGACCGGCAAAACGTCGGACCTGCTGGGTGCTTCTGCGGCGGCTCTGCTGAATGCACTGAAGGCGCTGGCCGGGATCGAGGACAAGGTGCATCTGATCTCGCCTACCATTCTGGAACCCATATGTCAGCTGAAGATCCGGAATTTAGGCTGCAACAATCCCCGACTCCACGCAGACGAAACACTGGTGGCATTGTCCATTTGTGCGGCACAGGACGAACACGCCAAGGCTGCCTTTGAGATGCTGCCGAAGCTGGCCGGATGCGAAGCCCATTCCAGTGTGATCCTGACCCAGGCCGATGCGGACACCTACCGCAAGCTGGGCATCCGTACCACCTGTGAACCGGTGTATGGGACGAAGAAGCTGTTCCATAGATAATATGTAAAGTGAAACAGAGGTATGCTGTCACGGACAGTTTGCCTCTGTTTTGCTTTGTGAAAGACAAAATGCGCCGGAATACTTTTTGGCAAGTATTTCCAGCGCATTTGTCTTTATAACTTGATCCGTATCACAAGTGGCATATCGGTGTCCGTGGGCAGACCATGGAGTCGCAGTACCGGGTCACGCAGGATCCCAAAGGTACCGGTGAAATCCTCCGGCACGTTTTCTACGCTGTAGGCGATCGGTTCTCCGGTGTTCAATACCGTCACCGACCGTGGCAGCTTCGTGTGTGGGGACAGAGACAGGCCGGTGCTGGTCAGAGGGGCACGGGTGTGGAGATACACGGTATCGCCTTTTTGGGATGCCCACACGTTGGCACTTGTCCAGGTGGCACAGGGCTCTGCAGCGGACGTGAAGGCTTCCTGCACCGATCGGTACCACTGTCCTACCCTTTGCACGATCTCGGCCGCTTCCCGTGGGATCACGCCATCCTTGTCCGGTCCCACGTTGAGCAGATAGCTGCCGCCCATGAGCAGAATTTTGTCCATGCTGCGTGCCAGAAAGGCCGGGGTAAAATAGTCCTCCTTTTCCCGATAGCCCCAGCTTTGCTGTCCCACGGACTGGCAGGCTTCGGTGTACCGGGTGAAGGCTTCTCCATCGGGCACCGTTCGTTCCGGTGTGGAAAAATCGCCGCAGGGCTGTCCGTTTTCATCCCACCAGCCACGGTCGTTGATGAGGATCCCCGGCTGCAGTGTGCGCACCAGTTCGTTCATGGACGGGTCGCAGAGCTGTGGCGGAATGTCCCAGAACCACGTGTAGATCTTGCCGTAGCCCGTCAGCAGCTCCCGTACCTGGGCACGGACGTAGGCATTGTACGCATCCATATCCGGGGTATCGCCTTCCTCCGGCGGACACTGGTGCGACGAGACAGCGTTGTAGCCGCAAGGATGGTTCCAGTCGGGAATGGAGTAGTACAGAGACAGTGCCATATCGTATTTCCCACAGGCTTCTGCCAGCTCTGCCAGAATATCCCTGCCGCAGGTGGTCGTGCTCTTGAAATCGGTCTCCTGTGTGTCCCACATACAAAAGCCGTCGTGGTGCTTGGTGGTGAAGCAAATGTATTCCATGCCGGCTTCCTTTGCCAGACGCACCCAGGCTTCCGGATCGTACTGCTTTGGTGCAAACGCCATTGCCATATCCCGGTAGGCTTGTCTCTGTATGCCACAGCGCATCCGTACCTGTTCCTGCCAACCGGTGATGGCGTAGGGTCCCCAATGGATGAACAACCCAAATCGTTTGGGCATCGTGATCATGGTGCTCTCCTTCCTTTTTGCAAAAACGGTGCCAGTCGCCCAAGACCAACACCGTTTTACTATGTGTATGCTTTTATCCTCAACCGCCCAGGTATGCCTTGCGGATGGCATCGGAGTGGATCAGCTCGTCACCCGTACCGGACAGACCGATCTCGCCGGTCTCCAGCACGTAGGCACGATCTGCCACGGACAGCGCCATTTGTGCGTTTTGCTCCACCAGCAGAATGGTGGTGCCAGCCTTATGCAAGGTGCGGACGATCTCGAAGATCTGCTCGATCAGAATGGGAGCCAGACCCATGGACGGCTCGTCCAGCAGCAGCAGCTTCGGGTGACTCATGAGCGCACGACCCATGGCCAGCATCTGCTGTTCCCCACCGGACAGGGTACCGGCGATCTGACGGCGGCGTTCCTTCAGTCGTGGGAACTGCTCGAACACCATTTCCAGATCCTGTGGGATGCCGGCGACCGGTTGGGTATAGGCACCCATTTCCAGGTTTTCTTCCACGGTCATTTGCTGGAAGATCCGGCGTCCTTCCGGTACATGGGCCAGTCCTGCTTCCACGATCTTATGGGGTGCCACCTGTGCGATGCTGCTGCCGCAGAACTGCACGTCGCCGGTCTTGGAACGGAGCAGGCCGGAGATGGTCTTCAGGATCGTGCTTTTGCCAGCGCCATTGGCACCGATCAGCGTCACCACTTCTCCTTCGTTCACGTGAAAGGACACGTTGTGGATGGCGTGGATGGCACCGTAATATACGTTGATATTGTCTACATTCAAAATCATATCCATCATTCGCCTTCCTTTTTCTTCCCCAGATATGCTTCGATGACCGTAGGATCGGACTGGATCTCCTCCGGTGTACCCTTGGCGATGATCCGGCCGTAGTTCAGCACCACGATGCCTTCGCAAATGTTCATGACCAGGTTCATGTCGTGCTCGATCAGCAGGATGGCGATCTGGAAGGTGTCCCGGATCTTGCGGATGTTTTCCATCAGCTCAGCGGTCTCCGAAGGGTTCATACCGGCAGCCGGTTCGTCCAGCAGCAACAAACTGGGAGAGGTGGCCAATGCCCGCACGATCTCCAGTCTTCGCTGGGCACCATAGGGCAAGGACCCGGCTTCGTGGTTGGCCAGGTGCTGCATATCGAAAATGGACAGCAGCTCCATGGCCGTCTCGTGGGCTTTCTTTTCTTCCTTCCAGAAGCTGGGCAGACGGAAGATGTCGGAGAACAGTCCCGTCTTCATGTGGTTGTGGAGCCCGATCTTTACGTTGTCCTCTACGGTTTGGTTGCCGAACAGACGGATATTCTGGAAGGTTCTGGCGATACCGGCCCGGTTGATCATGGTGGTATCCATACCGGCGGTGTCCTTACCATTGAGCAGGATCGTGCCACGGGTCGGCTGATACACCTTGGTCAGCAGGTTGAAGACGGTGGTCTTGCCGGCACCGTTGGGACCGATGAGGCCATCGATCTCCGTTTTGCCAATGATCAGCTCAAATTCATCTACAGCGGTCAGGCCACCGAAGTCGATCCCCAGATGGTGGGCTTCCAGCACCGGGATCTTCCCCAGGTCTCGTTGGGGCAGTCGTCCCTTTGGCGGCAGTGTTACCAGTTCACTCATGCGGCATCTCCTCCTTTTTCCGTTGTTTTCTTGCGCTTCTCAGACCATTTGGCAGCCAGCTTTTCCCGGAACTGCTTGGCGCCTTCGCTGTTGGTGAAGAGCATGACGGCGATCATGACCACGGCGTACACCAGCATCCGGTAATCCTGGATGGGACGCAGTGCTTCCGGCAGCACATACAGAATGATGGTGGCAATGATGGAGCCACGGATGTTGCCCATGCCACCCAGCACCACGAATACCAGCACCAGAATGGACGTATCGATGTTGAACTTTCCGGCGATGAGCGAGGTATAGTTCATGGCGAACAGCACACCTGCCATACCGGCCAGCATAGCGGAAATGATAAAGGCGGTCATCTTGTATTTGGTAATGCTGATGCCTACGGATTCGGCGGCGATCCGATTGTCACGCACCGCCATGATGGCACGACCGGTCCGGCTGCGCTTGATGTTCTGCACCACGATCAGGGTCAGCATCACCAGCACAAAGCCTACCGCAAAGGTGGACAGCTTCTGCACACCCACGGCGCCAACGGGACCATTGATGATCACCTTCCCGCCGTTCAGGTTGAGTGCCTCGGCGCCCTGCACGTCCCCCAGACCGGACATGGCAAAGTGCAGTCCGCTGTCGTCCAGGCCTACGTAAATGCAGTTTATGATGTTCTTGATGATCTCCCCAAAGGCCAGCGTCACGATCGCCAGGTAGTCGCCCTGGAGCCGCAGTACGGGGATACCGATGATAAAGCCTGCGATCCCGGCGATGATACCACCGATGATCATGGACAGCACCAGACGCACGATGGGATTGGTGACGGCCGATTCCATGGTCGCTGCTGCCACCACACCGGAGAAAGCACCGATGCTCATGAATCCGGCGTGACCCAGGCTCAGCTCACCCAAGATACCAACGGTCAGGTTCAGGGATACCGCCATGACCACATAGGCACAGATGGGCACCAGCAGGCCGGAGAAGGAGCTTTTCAGCAGTCCCAGGGCACCGAATATCTGGATCACCACGAAGGCCACTATGACAATGCCATAGGTGAGAAAATCGCTTTTGGTTTGTTTACTCAGCTTCATAATCGCAGCATTCCTCCTTATACCTTCTCATTGATCTTTTTGCCCAGCAGTCCGGTCGGCTTCACCAGCAGCACCACGATCAGCACGGCGAACACGATGGCGTTGGCAAGCTGGGTTGAGATATAGGCACTGGAGAAGATCTCGATGATGCCCAGCAGCAGACCGCCGATCATGGCACCGGGAATGGAACCGATCCCACCGAACACGGCGGCGGTGAAGGCCTTGATACCGGGCATAGAACCGGTGGTGGGCAGCAGCGTGGTGTAGGAGGAGCACAGCAACACACCGGCAATGGCAGCCAGTGCAGAACCGATGGCAAAGGTGGTGGAGATGGTAGTGTTCACGTTGATGCCCATGAGCTGTGCGGCGCCCTTATCCTCGGAGACGGCACGCATGGCCTTCCCCATTTTGGTGCGGCTGGTGAACAGTGTCAGCGCCACCATGATGATGATGCAGGCCACGATGGTCACAATGGCTTCTGCGGTGATGACCAGCTGTCCGTCAAAGAGCTTGAGCGAATCAAAGGACACAATGGATTTGAAGGATTTTGGTGCACTGCCCCAGATGAGGAGCGCACTGTTCTGCAGAAAATAGCTGACACCGATGGCTGTGATCAGTACGGCCAAGGATGGTGCCGAGCGCAGGGGCTTGTATGCCAGTCGTTCGATGACGATGCCCAGCGCTGTGCAGACCACAACGGCGCATACGACCGAAAGCCATGCGGGCAGTCCCAGCTTATTGGTGACGATGAAGGAAATGTAGGCCCCCACCATGATCACGTCCCCATGGGCAAAGTTCAGCATTTTTGCGATGCCGTAGACCATGGTGTAGCCCAGCGCAATGATGGCATATACACTGCCCAGGCTGATGCCGTTTACAAGATAATTGAGAAATGTCACAGAATCGTAACCCTCCTGTTCTGGCTTTTTGGGAATATCGGCCAAATCATTGGAAACCGGTTTTCACCAAAAGTTGGGCACGAACCATAACAGCTCGCACCCAACAGCAATTTTTTGTGTGGCAAGAAGTGGTATCTTACATACCCACGTATACGCCATCCTGGATGACCATACCCTTCGGTGCCTTGGAAACTTCACCGGTGGCAGACCAGGTCATACCGGCACCGGTCAGACCGTCTACGGTGAAGGAAGGATCGGTGATGGTGGCGATGAGCTTTTCGCAGACGGTGGCAGCGTCCATATCGGTGGTCACGCCAGCCTTGGTAGCTGCTTCGTAAATGGTGTAGATGGCGTCATACGCATCGGCGGCAAACTGGTTCGGGACCTCGCCGTGCTTTTCCTTGTACTTGGCAACAAAGCTCTGGGTACGTGCGTCTTCTGCATCGGCTACGAAGGGAGTCAGCAGCATCACGCCTTCTGCCAGGCTGGTATCAAAGCCATCTACGGTCAGGATACCGTCCATACCGTCCACGCCGAAGAATTCGGGTTCGTAGCCCATGGAGTCTGCCTGCGACAGGATCAGAGAAGCAGGGGTGTAATAGATGGGCAGGAAGATCAGGTCGGCGCCGGCATTCTTGGCTTCGGTCAGCTGCACGTTGAAGTCGTTGGCCGTGTCGTTGGTGAAGCTGGTCACGCTGACCACGTTCAGACCCATTTCGTCTGCCTTGGTCATGAAGGTGTTGTAGATACCGGTGGAGTACACGTCGGAGCTGTTGTAGATCACAGCGATATTTTCACCCAGCTTCTGTTCACTGATGTACTGTGCGGAGGCAAGACCCTGGTTGGGGTCGGTGAAGCACAGCTGGAACACATTGTCCCGTCTGGCTACCGTCACGTTGCCGGAAGCGTCTGTGATACCACCAATGATGTCGGTAGAGGAACCGGAAGGCGTGATGGTAAAGATCCGGTCGGTATTGGATTCAGAAGCTACAACGGTGCAGGGCGTGGAGGTCACGGTACCCATCAGCACCTGCATACCCCAGTCCTTCAGGTTGTTGTAGGCATTGACGGATTTTTCTGCGTCGTTGGCGTCGTCCTGGAAGTTCAGCTCCAGCTGCAGACCGCCCAGCGCATTGATCTCTTCAATAGCGATCTCTGCACCGTATTTTACAGCGTTCCCGTAAATAGCAGCGTCCCCTGTGGTAGGGCCGATACCGCCGATGGACAGTTTATCTGCGCTGGCCGTGGAACCGCAGCCGGTAAAGGTCAGGGCACAGGACAGACTCATGATCGCAGCCAATGCAGCAGAAACAAGTTTTTTCATAACAGTCACCTTTTAGTAAAGAATTCAAGTCCTCCGGAAGATAGCCTTGTCCAGTGCAGAAGCCCAACATCGAGAAAAAACCAACAGAGACAAACCGCAACAAAACGAGCTTCCAAAAAACTTATATCCATACTATACACGCTTCCACGCAATAAGTCAAGAAACTTCTGCTTATGTCGTCATAAAACTTGCTTATGTTCATAGAATCTGCTGTATGCGATAGCGGATCTGTAACAAAAAACAGGAAAAATGCCCTGTGTGCTGCCCTGTACGCTTGGTTTTTTCTTCGCTTTCCTCTTGCGTCCGGAAATGAAAAATGCTATAATATGGCTGATATGATATGGAAAAACACAGGCATACCGGGGATCGGAGGGAATATGAAATACAAGCTGTTTATTGTGGAAGACGATATGGGCATTGCTGAGGGGATCCGTGCATTGGCAGAGAGCTGGGAGATGGAGGTGCGCTGTGCCCAGAACTTCCGGCAGGTACTGGCAGAGTTTCGGGAATTTGCGCCGCACATCGTACTGCTGGACATTTCCCTGCCCTTTTTCAATGGGTACCACTGGTGCCGGGAGATCCGCCGGGTGTCGAAGGTGCCCATCGTGTTTCTCTCCTCGGCGGCGGACAACATGAATATGGTCATGGCCATGAACATGGGTGCGGACGATTTCATCGCCAAGCCCTTTGATAGCGGTGTGCTCATGGCGAAGCTGCAGGCTATGCTCCGGCGCAGCTACGATTTTGCCGCCACGCCCACGCTGACCTGTCATGGTGCCCTGCTGCAGGACGATGCAAGTCTCTGTTACCAAGGCGAAAAGCTGGAGCTGACCAAAAACGAATATCGCATCCTACACATCCTTCTGGAAAACAAGGGACGTGTGGTCAGTCGGGAAACGCTCATGGAGGCGCTGTGGGCCTCGGACTGCTTCGTGGACGAAAACACCTTGACGGTCAATGTGAACCGGCTGCGCAAACGGTTGGACGCCATCGGACTGCACGAGGTCATCAAAACCAAATTCGGCGCAGGCTACTTTGTGGAGGCAGAATGATATGGTGTTTTTTGGACATTACCTATACCTGCATCGCCACACGCTGGTACTCTTTGCGGTGTGCAGCGGTATCTTTGCCGTCAGCTTCTGGCTGTATCATCTGCCCATGATGGCGGTACTGTATCCGGTGTTATTGTGTGCGCTATTGGGTATAGTGCTGCTCATCGTAGATTTTCTGCACACCAAACAGATCCACGAGGCACTTGGCCGCATCCAGGGGATCACCGACGAAAAGGCTGCCCATTTTCCCGAACCACAAACGGTGATCGAGGAAGACTATCGGGAGCTGCTGCATCGGTTTTGCGTAGAACACGATAGCTGGCTGCAGCAAACGGAAAAGCGCCGTGGTGAGCTGGTGGACTACTACACCACCTGGGTACACCAGATCAAGACGCCCACCACCTCCATGCGTCTGCACCTGCAAAACGAAGACTCGCCACTGTCCCGGCAGCTTGCCATTGATCTTTGTCATGTGGAGCAATATGTGGACATGGTGCTGACCTATCTGCGGCTCACCGGGGACAGCACGGACTATGTATTCCGGGAACAGGATCTGGACGACGTCGTCAAAGGTGCGGTACGGCGGCTGTCTCAGGAGTTTATTTTGCGGAAGCTGCGGCTGGAATATACGCCTCTTGCCACCACGGTGGTGACGGATGCCAAATGGCTTGGCTTTGTGATCGAACAGGTGCTGACCAATGCACTGAAATACACGCCCAGTGGTACCATCACCATTTGGCTGGACGAGAGCACCGGCCGCAAGCTGCTGTGCATCCGGGACACCGGCATCGGCATCGCATCGGAGGATCTGCCACGGATCTTTGATGCTGGCTTCACCGGCAAGATCGGTCGGCAAAACGAACGGGCTACCGGGCTCGGCCTATACCTCTGCCACCGCATTTGTCAGAATCTGGGGCACAGCATTTCCGCCACATCTGTCGTAGACAAAGGCACCTGCATCACCATCGACCTGACCCAGAGAACAGCGCAGATATCGGAATGAAAACCACACCGGAGCGGATTTGTGACAATATCGTTCGTTTTCTGTAAGACGATCCTATGGCAAATGGTGGACGTTTCTGGTACACTATAGGCACACACAAACGAAAGGACGATGTGACGATGCAGATCTTACAGGTCAACGATGTACAAAAAATCTATACGACACGCTTCGGCGGAAATCGGGTCGAGGCACTGAAAAATGTTTCCTTCACCGTGGAAAAAGGAGAGTACGTGGCGATCATGGGCGAATCCGGCTCCGGCAAAACCACACTGCTGAACATTTTGGCAGCGCTGGATACGCCCACCGCCGGTTCCGTGCTCCTGGACGGCATGGACCTTGCGAACATCAAGGAATCCCAAGCGGCAGCATTTCGCCGGGACAACGTAGGCTTTGTGTTCCAGGAATTCAATCTGCTGGACACCTTTTCCGTGGAGGACAATATCTTTCTGCCACTGGTATTGTCCGGCAAAAAATACCCGGAAATGCGGGAACGACTGACCCCATTGGCAGCTTCCCTTGGCATCACGGCACTGCTGCAGAAATATCCTTACGAGATCTCCGGCGGTCAGAAGCAGCGTGTTGCCGTGGCTCGTGCGCTGATCACGAGCCCCAAGCTGCTGTTGGCCGACGAACCTACCGGTGCCCTGGACTCACGTGCCACCGATGAACTGCTGGGGCTGTTTGGCAAGGTCAACGATGGTGGGCAGACCATTCTGATGGTAACACACTCGGTGAAAGCCGCAAGCCACGCCAAACGGGTGCTGTTCATCAAGGATGGGCAGGTATTCCACCAGCTCTATCGAGGAGAACAGACCCAGCTGGCACTGTACCAACAGATCACCGACACCCTGACCATGCTGACGGCAGCACGGAACGGTGAGGAAGGAGCACGGCTATGAAGACGGCTCTGTATCCGCACTTGGCATGGGAAAGCATCCGCAAGAACAAACGGCTGTACATTCCCTACATTCTCACCGGTGCGCTGATGGTGATGATGTATTACATCCTGTGCTTTCTGCCCTATAGTCCTGCTATGGCGGAAATGGCCGGCGGCACCACGCTCAGCTCGCTGTTGCCTCTGGGCTGTGTCGTCATTGCGGTGTTTTCCCTGCTCTTTCTGTTTTACACCAACGCCTTTCTTCTGAAACAGCGGTATCGGGAGTTTGGGCTATACAATGTGCTGGGCATGGACAAAAACAATATCAGCTATCTGCAGCTGTGGGAGACCCTGTTCACCGCCGCTTTGACCATTGGCATCGGGCTGTTCTGTGGTGTGGCACTTTCCAAGGCGGCAGAGCTGATCCTGCTCAATCTGCTGCAAATGCCCGTCAACTTCACGCTGCGGATCAGCGTTTCTTCCCTGCTGCAGACACTGATCGTATATGGCGGCATCTATCTGCTGCTCTGTCTCCATTCGCTGATCAAGCTGCGCTTTTCCAAGCCGTTGGCACTGATACAGAGCAGTGCTGTCGGTGAGCGGATCCCTCGGTTCACCGGGCTGTATGCGTTGGTGGGTGTGGTGCTGCTGGCCGTGGCGTACTATATGGCGGTCTCCATTGAGGAACCGGTCACTGCACTGGCCTACTTCTTTGTGGCTGTGCTCCTGGTGATCCTGGGGACCTATCTGGTGTTCATCTCCGGTTCGGTGGCGTTCTGTCGGCTGCTGCAAAAAAATAGGTCGTATTACTACCGACCCAGCCATTTTGTGTCCGTTTCTTCCATGGTCTATCGGATGAAGCGGAATGGTGCCGGGCTTGCCTCCATTTGCATCCTGCTCACCATGGTGCTGGTGATGCTGTCCTCCACCGCCACGCTGTATTTCGGCGAAGAGGAGTCGCTCCGAAACCGGTACCCCTATGGCATCAATGTGAAGATCGACTTTCACACGCTGGATGGCATTTCTGACGAATACTTAGATATCCTGCGCACCGACATAGCTGCCTATGCACCGGCTGGCACGGATCTGACCGGAACACGGTATGCTTACGCAGCCGGACAATTCACGGAAGAGGGGATCATACTGGATTACACCCATGTGGACTATGTGGATTATGACAAGGTGGGCTACCTGTATGTGACCTCGCTGGCCGACTACAATGCCATGATGGGGGAAAATAGGACCTTAGCGGACGGCGAATGCTTCCTCTACTGCGAACGGCTGGCGACCCAGTGGGACAGCTTTGCGGTCGAATTTGGCAACACCTATACAGTGAAGGAGCGACTGACGGCCTTTCGGGAAGATGGCGATGCACTTGCCATGACCATGCCCAGCCTATACCTGGTGGTGCCGGATCTGCAGGATTTTGCCGCTCCTCTGGAAGGTATACAAAACGATGCAGGCAATCTCATGCTGACCTACGAATGGCTGCTGGGCTTTGACTGTGACGACAGTGCTGACGAGAGCACCGTGCGTGATGCCGTAGAGGAAGTGATCCTGACCCACACGGACGATAAACATTCCTGGGAATACTATTATGTCCACAGCCAACAGGAAAAGCGTGTCGGATTCTATCAAACGTACAGCAGCCTGTTCTTCTTGGGGATCATGCTCAGCGTGGTGTTCCTGCTGGCAGCGGTATCCATCATCTACTACAAGCAGCTTTCCGAAGGCTACGAGGACCAAAAGCGGTTCGGCATCCTGCAAATGGTGGGTATGACGCCACGAGACATTCGTGAGAGCATCCACTCCCAGATGCTGACCATCTTCTATATGCCGCTGGTGATGGCCGGGATCCATCTGGCCTTTGCCTTTCCCTTTGTCTCCAAGATATTAGAGCTGTTCGCCTTTACGAATCTTTGGCTGAACATCGGCGTAACACTGGTTTGCTTTGTGGTATTCGGACTGCTCTATGCCATCGTGTACAAGATCACCTCGGAGGTGTACTACGGCATCGTCTGTGGGAAGAAGCTTGCATGAGACACCTCCGCACAATTCTGATGGTACCTGAAAGAAAAAAGATAGGACGAAAAGCAAAGTCCTATCTTTTTTCTTTATGTTCGTTTGGTACGCTTGGGCAATGTTGGCAGCTTTCCCAGGATGTACAGCGCCACTACCACTGCCACCGTTCGGATCACCAGCCGCAGACTGATGGAGGTGATGCCTATGACGCCACAGAGGTCGCCGCAGAAAAACAGCAGCAGCGGATGCAACAGGTAGATCTGGTAGGAATAGCGATCCCAGCGCCGGAACCATTTTCTCCGGAACAGCGGTTTCTCACGCCACAAATAGGCCAGGCTCAGGCAGCCCAGAATGGCGTACAGACAGTACAGGATATGGAACACCTCCAGCCACGGTGCAAAGTATCGGCCGGTGCCACTGGTCCACATGAACACCCAGTTGATCACACCCAGCAAACACCAGGTCGCAACGATGGAGGTACGATAGCGATCCAATGCCCCACGAAGCCGGTCGTAGTTTCTGCCGCAGTACACACCGGCTACGTAATAAAACAGGTAGCTGGTGAAGAGCAGGCCGTTATCTTCGAAGGGCTCGTCGGTCAGCATGGTGATCACGCCGGGCAGATAGATCTTGCACAGGATCATGAGCAGCAGTGCCGTAAGACAGCCTAAGATCGGTTCGGTCTTTTGCACCAGCTTTTTCCACAGGGGCATGAGCAGATCAAACTGCACCATCAGGATCACGTA
>CAZLED010000061.1:0-13803 GCA_964558485.1 uncultured Ruminococcus sp.
TCAAAAAAGCCATGCACATCACCAAGCGGCTGGGTGGTACCGGATGCGTCTTCTGGGGTGGTCGGGAGGGCTACGAGACCCTGCTCAATACCGACATGAAGCGGGAGCTGGACAACATGGCACGTCTGCTCCATATGGCGGTGGACTATGCGGAGAAGATCGGCTTTACCGGAGATCTCTATATTGAACCAAAGCCTAAGGAACCCACCAAGCACCAGTACGACTTTGACGCTGCTACGGTCATTGGCTTCCTAAAAACCTATGGTCTGGATGGCAAGATCAAGCTCAATATCGAGGCAAACCACGCCACCTTGGCCGGTCACACCTTCCAGCATGAGCTGTGTGTGGCACGGATCAACGGTGCGTTTGGCTCCATCGATGCCAACCAGGGCGATATGCTGCTGGGCTGGGACACCGACCAGTTCCCCACCAATGTGTACGATGCCACGCTCTGTATGCTGGAAGTGCTGCGAGCCGGTGGCTTCACCAATGGCGGTCTGAACTTTGACGCCAAGGTACGCCGTGCCTCCTTCCGTCCAGAGGATTGGGTCACCGCCTTTATCGCCGGTATGGACACCTTTGCCCTGGGACTTCGTATGGCCGACCGCATTCTGACCGACGGACGTATGGATGCGTTTATCGGCCAGCGGTATGCCTCCTGGAACTGTGGCATTGGCAAGGATATCACCGACGGCAAGGTCACGCTGGAGGATCTGTACGACTATGCTGTGAACCTGGGTGAGGTCAAAACGGTCACCGCCGGTGGGCAGGAATATCTGGAAGCCGTGCTGAACCAGCTCCTGTTCCGGATGTAAGCGAGGTGTCATGATGTATACGATCGGAATCGACATTGGCACCTCTGCCACCAAGACCGCCGTCTACGACCTGGACGGTACCCTTGTGGCGGAGAGCAGCTGTGCCTATCCCCTGTCTCAACCCCACAATGGTTGGGCTGAACAAGATCCAGCCGACTGGTGGAACGCAGTCTGCCAGACACTGCGGGAAGTGACCGCTTCCATCGATCCTGCCGCCGTAGCAGGCGTTGGCTTTTCCGGACAGATGCATGGTCTGGTGATGCTGGACGAACACAACCAGGTGCTCCGGCCTGCCATCCTCTGGTGCGACAGCCGTACCGGTGCGGAATGTGACGAGATCAACGAGCTGATCGGTCGGGATACGCTCATGGAGATCACTGCGTCTCCTGCCCTGACCGGCTTTACCGCTGCCAAGATCCGCTGGGTACAGAAGCATGAACCAGAGCTGTATGCCCGTTGCCGACACATCCTTTTGCCCAAGGACTATATCCGCTTCATGCTCAGTGGACAATACCACACCGATGCGTCAGACGCCAGTGGTATGCAGCTATTGGACATTCGCACCCGGCAGTGGAGTCCTCTGCTGTGTCAGAAGCTGGGCGTGGATCCGGCGCTGTTGGCAGAGGTACGGGAAAGCCCGGAAGCCGTGGCCCAGGTGAGCGCCCAGGCTGCAGCATTGACAGGTCTGCGAGAAGGCACCGTTCTGGCGGCAGGCGCCGGAGACAATGCGGCAGCCGCTGTAGGTACCGGTGTGGTCACCGAAGGACGGGGCTTTACCACCATCGGCACCAGTGGCGTAGTCTTCGCCCACTGCAAGACCCCTGCCATGGACCCTGCCGGACGGATCCACACCTTCTGTGCAGCCGTTCCCGGAGAATACCATACCATGGGCGTGACCCAGGCGGCTGGGCTGTCGCTGCAATGGTTCCGCAACAATCTGGCCGTTGGCAGCTCCTATGCCGAACTGGATACGCTAGCTGCAGCACTGCCCATTGGTGCGGATCGGCTGCTCTATCTGCCTTACCTGATGGGAGAACGGACGCCCCATCTGGATCCGGACTGCCGTGGTGGATTCTTCGGTCTGTCCGCTGTGCACACCGCAGCCCATATGTATCGTGCCGTTCTGGAAGGTGTTGCCTATTCTCTGAACGATGCGTACCAGTTGGTCGCCACCACCGGCAAGCCCATCACCCATATGGCCATCTGCGGTGGCGGTGCCAAGTCTCCGCTGTGGCGGCAAATGATCGCCGATGTGTATGGCATACCGCTGACCGACATGGCAAAGAGCGGCGGTGCTTCTCTGGGTGCTGCCATTTTGGGTGGTGTAGCCGGCGGCGCCTATACCGATGTGCGCTCCGCCTGTGAACGTGCTGTCCACGGTGGTGGCGTGACCCTGCCGGATGCCGACCGTCACACGTCCTACAAAAAGGTATACGGACTGTATCGGCGGCTGTACACCTCTTTGGCGGCCGATTTCAAGGCACTGGCACAGCTCTGAGCACACGGAAGGAGAAAAGCAAAATGCAAGCATATCCACACAATCCTCTGTTGGATAGTCATACTTTCATTCCCGATGTGGAAGCGCACACCTGGAACGACGGGCGGCTCTACCTCTACGGCTCCTTCGATATCCAAGGCAAGCGCACCTATTGCAGCGACCGTTACCATGTGTATTCCACCGATGACCTGGTACACTGGACGGATCACGGCGTGGCGTTTTCTCTGGCCGATTCCAACTGGGCCAAGGACTGCGGCGCGCTGTATGCCCCGGACTGCGCCTACCGGGACGGCTGGTATTATCTCTATTACTGTGTACCCGACGGACGCTGCGGTGTTGCCAAGTCGCAAAACCCGGCAGGTCCCTTTCAGGACGTGGGACAGATCGCAGGCGTGCAAGGCATCGATCCGGCTGTGCTCATAGACGATGACGGACAGGCCTACCTGTATTGGGGACAGCTGACCTGGGGCAAGGGTGCCAAGCTGCTTGACAACATGGTGGAGATCGACCCGTCTACCATCACGCAGCCCCTGACCGTGGAAGAGCACGAATTCCATGAAGGCAGCTCCGTCAAAAAGATCAACGGGAAGTACTATTTCCTGTTTGCCGATACCCACCGGCACAGTGGTCGGCCTACCGCACTGGGCTATGCCGTGTCGGAGAAACCGCTGACCGGCTTTCGATACGGTGGCGTGATCATCGACAATTTTGGCTGTGACCCTGCCGTATGGAACAACCACGGCTCTATGGAATGCTTCCGGGGACAATGGTATGTGTTCTACCATCGTTCCACCTATGGCACCGAATTCTCCCGGCGTGTCTGTGCGGAACCGATCGATATCCAACCGGACGGCTCTATTCCCGAGGTCCAGCAGACCAGCGCCGGTGCCGGACGTACTATACCGGCTGAGCAGATGATCCCCTCTCACCTGGCCTGTGCGCTCCAAGGACACGTTCGTATTGCAGCTGTGGCAGATGATGCCCTACTGTTGACCGAGATCGCCGACGGAGATGCTGCCGTCTATCGGTATCTGGCATTCCACGGGGAAGACCAGTTCCGGATCCGGATGAGAAGCGTTGGTGCAGGTCGTGTGGAGCTGTATGTGGACGACCGATACCATGCAGAGCTGCCCTTGCCCGACAGTGGGGACTTTGTGGAAACGGCCTGCCACATACCGCCACTGCACGGCACCCACACGCTGACGATCAAATTCTACGGAGATCTTGACCAGGCGGCAGCGGCGTCCTTTACCTTTGGGGCAGGCGGCAGTCTTTCGTGAAAAATGATCTGGAAGGAGCTTTGCTATGTATACCGATGAACTGCGGCGCATCCACGATATGATGCAGCAAAAAGGCGTATTCACCCATCCGGAGACCGGAAAGCCTTATTATACAGGCTATGCCTATGCGACGCTGTACGATTGGGATCAGTATTTTGAGACCATCATCCAGCTGTACCTGGGCTGGCCCACGGATTATGCTCGCTCCGGTGTGGAGATATTTCTCGATATCCAGAAGGAGAACGGACATATCCAGCGTTCGTCCAAGGGTTGTGAAGAGCAGCTGTCCGAGCACGTCAAGCCGTTTCTTGCCCAGATCTGTCTGCTGCTCTACAACCGTGACGGCCATGTCAACTTCCTTTGCGACAACGACTATTTTTACTATCGGCATATGCAGAAGTATCTGGACTACTGGCTCCTGCGTCCGGAGAACTGGCATGGACTTGCCTTCTGGGACAGTGCGCCCCATTCCGGCATGGACAACCAACATGAACGAGCCGGATACTGGTACGACAGCTACTGCTGTGGTGTGGACCTGAACAGCTACCTGGTGCGGGAATGCCGTGCCTTTGCCCTTCTGGCTCGCCTGTTTGGCAGGACAGAGGATGCTGCCCGCTACGAAGCCCATGCCGACCGTTTGACCGATGCCATTCGCACGTATCTGTGGAATGGTGAGGACGGCTTCTTCTACGATGTAGACCGGCGCACAGGCAAACAGATCCCACTGCGGTACATCGGTAGCTTTGCCACCATGTGGGCTGGCGTTGCGGATAGCGAGATGGCCAGTGCCATGGTACGCTATCTGCAGGACCCGGCGGAATTCAACCGTGGCTTCCTGTATCCCGCTATGTCCGCTGCCATGCCCGGCTACACCGAAGACTATCTTCCCGGCGACCTGGGCTGCAACTGGCGTGCCAACACCTGGATCCCCACCAACTATTACGTTTTCGAAGCGCTGCGGACATACGGCTATGGGGATATGGCAGCCCATCTGGCAAACGAGACCTATCGGCAGGTCAAGCGGATTGGCGACCGGGAATACTACGGGACCGAATCCCAAACCGGGTGCGGGCTCGATCCCTTCTGGGGCTGGAGTCTGGTGGCCTACTGTATGCCCTACGAAAACGAAAGCGGCTTCGATCCCACGGCACTCCGGCTGCTTCCCCACTTCCCCATTTTGCTCGAACAAGAATAGCTTAGCAAACATTCCCAAAAGCAAACAGGACACCGGCTCAGATACGATCGGGTATCTCTCCGGTGTCCTGCTTTTGTGTGCGTATGGATCGAAGTGCAGATCGGTGCACGCATGCTCGGTTGGCGCTACATCTCAGCCATAGATGGCGTCGGCAGAATAGGGGTCCTGCACGGGGATCGCATTCCGGTTCCGTTTTTCGAACAGCCAGGCAAACACTTCCCCATTGGCGTAGGTAGGCGTCCAGGCATCGTGTGCGGCTTCGGGATACAGGGTCAGTCGGGCCTCTCCACCACAGGCCTTGACCGCTGCCACCATGCGTCTGGATTCGTCCGGGGAGACCACATTGTCCTTTGCCCCATGGAAAGCCCACACCGGCACGTTGACCAGTTGTCCGGCATTCCACGCCATACCGCCGCCGCAAATGGGCAGGATGGCTGCAAAATAGTCCGGCATACTCATGGCCAGCTGCCAGGTACCGTAGCCACCCATGCTGTTGCCGACGAGATACAGCCGTGCCGGATCGGTAAAGGCTGCATGGGCAATGGTATGGGTCAGCCGCCGGAGCCGCTCGAAATAGTCGAACCAGGTGCCGTGCTTACAGTGGGGTGCGATGGTGATAAAGCCATAGTCGGCATAGCGGTCGATGGCGTCCCGAAGAAAGGGATTTTGCTGCAGGATGGCGATGTCGTCCCCACGTGTGCCGGCACCATGGAGAAACAGCACCACCGGATACTTGTTGCCTTCGATATAGTTTTGGGGATAATAGGTGAGGTATTCCATACCTTCAAAGTTTTTTCGTTCCATATTCAATCTCCTTTTGAATGGGAATAGCGCCATTTGTGGGCAAGGGCTTCAGTTCCGCTATGCAGCTCTTCGTCCGTAGCATTCGCCGCTCAGATCGCACTTATATAGCGCACAAAATCCGTTTCGACCAGCTCATAATCGACCGATGATTGCAGCCGACCGAGCTGATCCTTCCAGGAATCGATGTTGGTTCGCACCTTGCGGAAGCCAAGGGATTCATACACGTGCTGTGCTCTTGTGTTCGTCAAGTTGGTATCGAGGACGATTTTGGCATAGCCGTTTTGGAACAACCAACCGATCAGCATACACAAAACCTTTCTGCCAACACCACGGTTCTGACAATCGGTTTCACATATTTTTATACCGATTTCGGAAACGCCGTCCGACACATTGCGGTAATTGCACTCGCCGATCAGACGGTCGCCTTCCGCAATGACCATCTTACCGTCGCCAAGTCCTTCGATAACGGCTTCTTCGGTCGTTCCCAGACCGTTGGGAAAGCCTGCGTGTGCCATCACAGCACCGTCATTCCACCATGCGGTAAGCTGCTTTGCGTCGGCAGCCACAGCTTGTCGGATGGTTAAGTTTTCGTATTGTATTTCCATTATCCGTTCCTCTCGCCGTTCTCTTTCACACAAGCCGCTCCGTATCCATATGTTGTCCATTTTGAAGTTTGGACAAAAGACATACCGTCTCCACGTGCCCTGTTCGTGGGAACATATCCACGGGCTGCACGGCTTCGATCCGGTAACCGCCTTGCACCAGCGCTGCCAGGTCTCTTGCCAGGGTCTGTGGATTGCAGGACACGTACACGATCTTCTTGGGTGCCAGGTGCAAAAGCTGTCGGCGCATTTTGTCGGAGCAGCCGGCTCTGGGCGGATCGATCACCACCACGTCATAGCCCTCTTGGGCAATGGCGGCGTCTCCTGTCTGGAACTGGATATTCGTCAGTCCGTTTTCGTCCCGGTTCACCTGGGCATCCCGGATGGAGTCGGGGTTGATCTCGATACCAAATAGCTGCCACTTGGGGAACGCCTTTGCCAGCTGCAGCCCAAAGAAGCCACTGCCGCAATACAGGTCTGCCGCCTTTGCTGTTTCTTCCGTCACCGTACCGGCAAAGGACAGCACTGTACCGGCCAGAAGCATAGCACCTGCTTTGTTCACCTGACAAAAGCCCTCCGGAGAGATCCGCATCCGCAGAACGCCATATTCTTCCCACAAATACCGTTCGCCACAGAGCACGGTGTAGGTCGGCACGGCGTACTTTCCTTTGGGGCTGTCGCTATGCAGTACACCGGTCACCTGTGGAAAGCTTGCCGTCAATTCTTTTGCATAATCGAACAGCACCTCTTGGTTGACTGTCTGCCAGTCCTCTGCCGTCTGGAGCGCCACGGTGGTCTGCCCCATTTGGTTTTGCCGCAGATACAGCGACAGCGGTGCGACTGGTTTGCCCAGCATCCACTTTGCGGTGTAGTCGGCGATATCCCCAAACAGGCTGGGCAACAGGTGACAGCGGATACTGCCGGGCATGATGGTGTGGCTTTCCTTGGCGTAATAGCCGATCGCTCCGTTTTTGCCACCTTGGGAGAACACTGCATGGAACACGGCCTTGTTGCGGTAGCCATATTCGTCGGTAGACAAAATCGGCCGCACGTCCCCTTCGGCGATCGTCAGGTGCATCCGACGCAGTGCCTGCCGGACGGTATTTTCCTTCACCGACAGCTCCATTTCTCTGGAGACGTGCCGCAGCGTACAGCCGCCACAGGCATGGTAACAGGGGCAATCCGGCTCTATGCGGCTCTGGGAAGGGGTCACCACTTCCAGGCATTGTCCCATGGCGTAGTTTTTCTGCTGGTCTGTGATCTGCACACACACCACATCGCCGGTCACGGTATCCGGTACGAACACCACCATGCCATCCTGCTTGCAGATCCCCACGCCTTCGCTGTTCATATCGATCACGGGCAGGGTCCATTTTCTCTTTGGCTCCATCGTCGTCATCCTTTCGTTTTTTGCGTCAACCGGTGTCTCTGCCACATATACTGCTACCAGAACATCAAGCATCAGGAGTACACCAATATGGATTGTATCATTGCCATGCGTTCCCAGACCTATGCTGCCAAAGGAGGCAGACTGCTGCAAAAGGCCGGCATTCCCTACGCCATCGTCAGCATCGATCCTTCCCTGACCCGTCACGGCTGTGCCCACGGACTGCAGATCCCGTCCAGCCACTGCGCCGATGCCAAAGCGCTGTTCGACCGGCACAAGCTGTCCTATGGCGATATTTTAGGAGGTGTGTGACCATGGGTGAGAAGATGGTATATCTGGATCACGCTGCCACCAGCTATCCAAAGCCACCGGCTGTTTTCCATGCCGTAGAGCGCTGTCTCCGGGAGGCTGGCGGCAATCCGGGACGTGGCGCACACCATTTGGCTTCCCGTGCGGCAGAAGTGATCTACGATTGTCGTGAAGCTGCCGGTGCCCTGTTCGCTGCTGCGCCGGAACGGGTCGTGTTCACCAGCGGTGCCACCATGAGTCTGAATCTGGTACTGCAGGGGCTTGTACGGTCAGGAGACCATGTGCTGGTAGACAATATGGCGCACAATGCGGTGTATCGACCACTGCACCAGCTGGCGTCCCGTGGGGTCATCACCTTCGATATATACGACGCCACAGGCACACCGGATGCTGTATGTCGTTCGCTGACCGAGCACACCACGCCAGCCACACGCATGGTCATCGCCACCCATATGTCGAACATCTGCAGTCTGGTGGAACCGGTGGCATGGATCGGTCGGTACTGTCGGGAAAAGGGGCTGCTGTTTGTGGTGGACGGTGCGCAGTCTGCCGGGCATTTGCCGATCTCCGTCCAGGACATGGGGATCACGGCGCTTTGTCTACCCGGCCACAAGGGACTGCTGGGTCCACAGGGCTGTGGTCTGCTGCTCTTTGGGGAAGCGGCACCGGACTGCGTTCCCTTGCTCACCGGCGGCAGTGGTACCCATTCTCTGGAACCCGCCATGCCACAGGAACTGCCGGAGCACCTGGAAGCCGGAACACTGCCGACCCCAGCCATTGCCGGACTGTGTGCCGGTCTGCAGCTGCTCCAAAAGGAAACGGTGGAAAAGCGATATGCCCACGCCTGCAGGCTTGCCGACCATTTTTGTACCGAATGTAGCTCCATTCCCGGCATACACTTGTATGGTGACACGACCGGTGCGGTGCTGTCCTTTACCTTAGATGGGATGCTGCCTGCCGAAGTCGCTGCACATCTGGACACCCACGGCATATGCGTTCGCAGCGGTTACCATTGCGCACCTCTGGCCCACCGCACGATCGGCAGCACCGGCACTGTTCGGGTCAGCTTCGGCTATGGCAACACGGAAAAGGACGTGGCAAGGCTTTTGACGGCGCTGCGTGGCATAGCGAAGGCGTAGATATTTTCCCCGATCAGCCCTATGTTGTTGCCGTAAAAATTCACAAAAACTATATTGACAAATGCCACGAACTATTGTATAATAGAGGTTACAGTGTTTTGCAATACAGAGTGGGAAAGGAATACGCATATGGCTGAGAAGAATACGGTTAACAAAGAGATACACGCCACCGTAACCGGTGATTTTTTGATTTACAAGGATCGTCCGCTGGTACGAGAAGAAAATATCATTTGCTATGGTTCCATGGAGGAGCCGTTCATCCTGCAGCTTGTGATCATGAGCACGAAGGAATACAAGGGACAAACGGTGCCGGATAAAGTGGTGGTGCAGCTCATGAACACCGACACCTCGCTGCCGACGCCCAAGCGCATCGTCAAGCAGTCCATCCAGGAAGGTCTCTACGGTGCCATGGACCTGGGGATCGTCTGGCTGGAAAGAGCGATCGCTGGCAAGTGACTTTGCAGCAAGTGAATCTGCGACAGATAGATTTACCACAAGTGAACGTATCGCAAGTGATCCTCTATAGAATATCGTCAAGCAATAATCATACAGGGTATCCGTCATAGATACCCTGTGTTTTTTGTTCGTCTTATTTTTCGCCAGCCAAATAGGTGTACTGTCCAGTGATGCATTCTTCCAGGTGCTCCTGCAGGAATGTCAAAAACCGTTGGGTCGCAATGGGCAGCAGCTCCGGTTCTCGGTAGGCGATGCCGATGCGCCGGGTGATCACGGGATTGGTGGGGATGGCGACGAATTGGTAGTTGGTCCTATCCAGCACCATGGCCGGCAGGATGCTGATGCCCAGTCCCTGCTCCACCATGGCCAAGATCGTGTAGTCGTCGTGCACCTTATACTGGATGTGCGGCGTCAGGTTCTGGCTCTGGAAGGCCGACAGCACCGCACTGATGTCCCCTTCGTCGGCGTAGATCAATGGCATTTCTGCGATGGTCTGCAGGGACAACGACGGCAGTGGGGAAAGCGGATGCTCCTTGGGCAGGACGGCCATAAAGGAATCCCGTGCCAGCATGGTATTGCGGAAGCCGGGTATGGCCTCTTGGTACACAAAGCAAAAGTCGATATACCCGGTGCGCAGCCAATCTCGCATGAGAGAGATATTGCTCTGGTACAAATGGAAGCGCACATTGGGATACAGGGTCACGAACCGCTTGATCAGGATGGGCAGCCAATGCTGGGAGATGCTGGAGATCGTGCCGATGCGGATCTCGCCTTCGTCCAGGTCACCGATCTCCTTGGCCTTGTCTCCCATGGCACGAAGACAGGACACGGTGCGCTGGATATAGGGATACATCATCTCCCCTTCCGGCGTCATGCGGATCCCACCGTGAGAGCGATGGAGCAGCGTCAGGCCCAGTTCCTCTTCCAGAGAACGGATCATCTGGCTGATGGCTGCCTGGGTGTATCCAAGGGTCTCTGCCGCTCTGGTAAAGCTGCCCAGCTCCACCACCTTACAAAACGCTGTATATCGAATCATTCGTCATCATTATCATATGTGGGATACTGCACCGGATTTTCGCCTTTCTGGCGGATCACCATAGGCGTCTCGGTAGCTTCATCGATCTGCCGCAGCACCTTGCAGGTGAAGGTCCATTCATCGCCAAAGTCAAAGATGTAGGTGCATTTGCTGCCCACCGGCAGTACCTCTGCAATGGTGTGCTCGTTGGCTCTTTCCATGTCCTCCTCCATATCGGCATACGGACTCATGTAGGATCCCAGATACGGCTTTTTCCCCGCTGGCGTGAACATATACAGATGTCCGTCCTCCTCGAAACCGAAGGCATCCAAAATGGCATGGTGCAGATCGTCCAGCGTATCGTTGGCATTGATGCGGATGTGCCGATACAGTCCGGTGCCCAGGGAAACGGAGAGCACATAGGAGGTCTCCGCTGCTTCACGCTTCTTAAAGGCATCTATTAAAAACGACTCCAGCTGCTTCACGCTTTCCGGATCTTTGCCGTCTGTGTCCAGCACCATGCGCAAGAGTGCCTCCCGGTTTTCCTGGATCAGATCGATCAGCTTTGGGTCGATACTGTCAGCATGGTTTTCTATACGGATCCCCACGTCCTCGCAGAAGGGACGCAGCCGGCGGAAGGTCGCCAGGTCACCGCACTGGATCTGCCCGGGCTTACCGTGCTGCTGCATCCATTGGCACATCTGCCGATACAGTGCGCCTTCCTGCAGCTCTGTCGGAGAGAACGAAGTCTCGTAGAGCAGCTTCATCGTACTGCCGCGCACCTCATCGATAGACAGGCACAGGGGATGGTACGACTTCCCGTTTTCCGTCCAGTATTCGTCGTCCTTGACCTGCAGCACGACCTCCCAGGTGCCTTTTCCCGGCATCGTTTGTACCGCAGCCAGCAAAGTCGGATCCGGCAGACCGTATTGGAGATCCTGTTCCATCATATCCACAATAGGATGTTCAGCAATGCCGTTGCACCAGATCTTGTTCTCGTCATCATAGCGCCGCAGCAGTACCTTTCCCTCCGGCACCACTTCGATAGCGCCGATCTCCGTCAGCAGGCGTTCCACGTGCATGAGGATATCGGCCAGCTCTTCGGCTTCGGCAGAGGTGACTTTGCCGGGCAGATAGCCGTATTCCAATTTATTGAAATAGGGCAGCAGATCGCTTTTGCCATCGGCCTGGATCCCCAGCTCCTGCAAGATATTCTGGTTGTACCGGCTCACGTATTCTTCTTTCCCGTACAGGCCGATAATGCCCGTTTGCAGGCAAAGTCCGGCGTCCCCTTCGCACCAGATATAGCTTTCTCCCAGGGTAGCGATGCAAAAATCCTCCGGTGTAAAATACACCACCAGACCATCCTGGGGACAAACATCGCCCAGCAGCCGGACATATACCGTTTGCTTGCCGGGACGCTGGATGACGATGGGGTCGATGTCTCGGATATGCTCCACCACATCCATCATCATGATATTGTCAAACCGTTCGTATACTTCTTTCCATGCGCTTGTGATCAGCATTGTTTTCACTTCATCCTTTTGTGTATTTACTCAATTATAGTATACCATATTTTTTCCGACACTGCAATACCTTTTGACGCATGGATCGGTGAGGACATATGGTGCTGCGGTTTTTATATATGCCAAAATGCCACAACAGCAGCTCTCATTCGTCAAACAGCGGTGTGGAGAAATAGCGTTCGGCGGTGTCCGGCAGTACGGTGACCACGGTCTTGCCCTTGCCTAACTTTTTGGCAAGTTGGATGGCGGCGGCTACGTTGGTACCGCTGGAAATGCCGCACATGATGCCTTCTTCGGATGCCAGGCGGCGTGAGGTCTCGATGGCTTCTTCGTCCTTGATGATGCAGATGTCATCGATCACGTCCTGGTTCAGGATGGCCGGAATGATACCGTCGCCGATGCCCATCTGGATATGGGTGCCGATGGAACCACCGGACAGGATAGCAGCGTGTTCCGGTTCCACAGCCCAGATCTCGATATCCGGATTGGCAGCCTTCAGGGTCTCGCCGATGCCGGTGATGGTGCCGCCGGTGCCAATACCGGAGCAGAAGCCGTGGATGGGTGCGTTCACTTGGTCCAGGATCTCCCGACCGGTCACGTCCCGCTGTACCGCCACATTGTTGGGGTTCTCGAACTGCTGGGGCACGAACACCCGTGGGTCTTCCTTTTGCATACGCAGTGCCGTAGCCAGGCATTCCTCGATACAGGCACCGATATTGCCGTCGTCGTGGATCAGCACCACCTCAGCGCCGTAGTGCTTCACCAGCTTGCGGCGTTCTTCGCTGACGGAGTCGGGCATGATGATGATGGTCTTATAGCCACGGACAGCACCGACCAAAGCCAGACCGATGCCCTGGTTGCCGCTGGTGGGCTCTACGATGATGGTATCGGGACCGATCTTGCCTTCTTCTTCAGCGGCTCTGATCATATTGTACGCAGTACGGGTCTTGATGGAGCCGCCTACGTTCAGGCCTTCAAATTTTACTAAGATCTCCGCACCGTCCGGGGCTGCCATATGGGTCAGCCGGATCATAGGCGTATTGCCCAGTGCGTCCAGAATGGTATTATAAATCAATGTAGTTCACCTCGTCTCCGGAATATTATACCAAATCCTGCACCAGATTGCAACCCTCTGACGCAAATTTCCCACGGCGTTTTTTCACACTGCGTATGTCTGTAGGGAACGGTCAAGACCGTTCCCTACAAAAATATGGACAAGCTGAAATCCATGCACGGTTCCACACAAAATATAAGGCAAGCCGAAAACCTATTTGTTCCTCACAGATCCCCCATTTTCTCATTTGGTCACGCAAATCTTAAGAAAACCTTAATCCGTCTCCACCTGGTATTTTAAGGTTTGTCTGGTATACTATAGGCAAATAGAAACCTGCCTTGAATCTGCATTGGAAAGGAATTCTTCCCCATGAAAACCATCTATCTGCTGCTGACCTGCTCCCATACATTGTTCTCTCGTTCCATTCGTCTGCTGACCACCGCAGCCTACACCCATGTGGCTCTATCCCTGGACGGCACACGCTACTACAGCTTCGGGCGTAAAAATCCCTATCTGCCCTATCCGGCTGGGTTTGTACAGGAGATGCGGCCGGAAGGGTATCTGCACCACTTTCCCCACACACGCTGTACCCTGCTGACGCTGTCGGTGTCGGAGATGGCGTATCGGCGGTTGGAGATCCGTCTGGCGCAAATGCTCGCTGCCGAGAAATACTATCGCTACAATCTGCTGGGTGCGCTGCTCTGTGGGCTGGGCATCTCCTAT
>CAZLED010000062.1:0-13592 GCA_964558485.1 uncultured Ruminococcus sp.
CGCCGAGCACATCGTATTGACCGCCGACCGCACGTGTATTGCCGCAGACGGAGACGACTTGGTGTACATCACCGCCGCCATCGTGGACAAGAACGGTGTGGTGTGCCCCTATGCCGATAACAGAATCACCTTTGCTGTAGAAGGGGCAGGGGAACTGCTCACAACCGACAGCGGCGACCAGCGGGAAACCGAATCCTTCGCAAGACCGGACAAAAAGGCACTGGCCGGTTATACAGTCGCCTGCATCCGTTCCATTTTGGATAAGACCGGTACCATGACCATCACCGCCACCGCAGAAGGCCTGACCGGTGGAAAGATCGCAGTAGAAGTGAAGTAAAAACAAAAACAACAAAAGGATCTGGTAACAATGATAGTTGCCGGATCCTTTTTCGTAAAAAAGAAAATCGATGCCTGGTTCAAAGCCCGCAGCATCGTGTGCTTTTGGGGGGAACCCAACTCGGAAAATCCGGAGCATCGATTTCTCTTGTATTATAACACATATTATGGCCATTGTCAATAGAGAAACAAAAAACCGGCCACCCAATCGGATAACCGGTTTTGCATCTGAGTGACTGGACTTGAACCAGCGGCCTCTACCACCCCAAGGTAGCGCGCTCCCAACTGCGCCACACCCAGATAACTGCTTGCTTTCCTCACAGCCCCTATAGTATACCACATCTTCCCAGCTTTGTCAACCCCTTTTTGCAAATTTGTGAAAAAAGTTTTTGTTTCGGGAAGACCGGTAAACTATGCACATACAAAAGAAAATCGATGCCTGGTACCAAGCTCGCAGCATCGGTGGTGCTTCAAAGTAACCACTGATCATAATCAGTGGTTACTTGGGGAACCCAACTCGGAAAATCCGGAGCATCGATTTCTCTTGTATTATAGCACATATTATGGCCATTGTCAATAAAGAAACAAAAAACCGGCCACCCAATTGGATAACCGGTTTTGCATCTGAGTGACTGGACTTGAACCAGCGGCCTCTACCACCCCAAGGTAGCGCGCTCCCAACTGCGCCACACCCAGATTCCTGTGTGCTGTCTGCTCTCTCGCTGTCAGCCTATATAGTATACCAGATTCTTTTCCATTTGTCAACCCCTTTTTGCAAATTTCTTGGAAAAAGTGAAAAAATGCATTCGCAAATCCAATGCGTATCCGCACAGCTTCGATTCCTGCAAAACTTTTTCTATATTTTTTCTCCGGACACGATGCAATTTGCCGAAAAGTATGCTATAATAGAGTCAACCACAACCATACCAATGCGGCCAAAGGAGAAAACTGTATGCAATTTGAACCACTGGAACAATGGATCTGGCTCCCCACCGACCAGTATCCCGAACGCCAAACCACCACCCATTCCTGTATGTCCCGGGAGGACCAGGCGAAGGACGGCCACTATACCGTGGTGTCCTGCACCAAGTCCTACGCATTCGATAGACCCATCGCCGAGGTGCAGCTTCGTACCAGCGCCGATACCTTCTTCCGTCTGTATCTGAACGACGAACGCATCGTGACCGGTCCCGCATCGGTTGGCGGCGATTTTCTCTCCAACGATCGGGTACGGCCTCAGCACTATGCCACAGAGGTCGTGTTGACAGAAACGCATCCGGGGCTGGCAGAGGGCAGACTGCAATTCCAGGCCATCGTGCGGATGCAGTCCATCCAGATGTTTGAGTTTTCCCAAGGCCACGGTGGCTTCTTTATGACTGCCCACGTGCGCTTTGCCGACGGCACCAAGACCGTGCTGGTCACCGATGAGACCTGGCAGATCCAGCACCTGACCGGCCACACCGCTGCCCGACGCTACGATGGTACCATTGCGGCTGCCGCACCGGTACAGGCCAAGCGCACCACCAATATCTGGCATAGCCTGACCTCTCCGCTGCCACCGGCTACCGAGACCGTCATTGCGCCGGCAGGGAACACCATCACCATTCCGGCTGGCGAAAAGTGCGATATCCTGCTGCCTATGGATCGGATCTACACCGGATATCCGGCTGTGGATGTACAGACCCAGGGTCTGGTGGAAATGGAGATCCACTGCATCGAGACCACCGACGGTGGCTCCGGCGAATCCTATCGCTTTGACCACCCGGACACCTATTTGGGTATGACGCTGCACAGCGCCGGAAAGCTGCGTGTGTTGGCGGAGAATAAGAGCGACACGGACGCCACGGTGACCGTGACCTTCCATGCGTCCCATTATCCCGTGGACGTGCAGGCCGTGACCACCACAAGCGATAAGGACCTGGATCTGGTGCTGGACGTGTGTGCCCATACCTTAAAATATTGCCGTCAGACCCTGCACCTGGACAGTGGCAGACACTGCGAACCCATGGCGTGCACAGGAGACTACTATATCGAATCCCTGATGACAGCCTTCACCTTTGGCGATATGCGTCTGGCTGCCTTTGACGTGCGCCGTACGGCACAGTTGCTGCGGTACAACGACGGCAGAATGTTCCACACCACCTACTCCCTGATCTGGGTACAAATGCTGTGGGACACCTATATGCTGACCGGTGAAACGGCACTGCTGGCTGACTGCGAAGAAGCGCTGATCTTCCTGCTGGAGCGGTTCACCACCTATCTGGGCGAGAACGGCATCATCGAAACGCCGCCGGACTATATGTTCATCGACTGGTTGTTCCCAGACGAGATCTCCACCCACCATCCGCCGAAAGCACTGGGGCAGACCTGCCTGAACCTGTTCTACTATGGCGCACTGCGGACGGCTGCCAAGATCTACACCAAGCTGGACGAAGCTGCCATGGCAAAGAGCATGACAAACGCCGCCGACCAGCTCCAGCCGAAGATCATCGAGCTGCTGTATGATCCTGCCAAGGGACTGTTCTTTGAAGGACTCAATACCCCGACGCCGGAAAAGCTTCTCTATACCTATATGCCCCAGAACGTGGAAAAGCGCTACTACCGCAAGCACGCCAACATCTTAGCTGCCTACTTCGGTATCTTCGACGTGCCCACCTGTCAGTCGATTCTGGACAAGGTCATGACTGATGAAAGCCTGGGACAAGTGCAGCCGTACTTTGCCCACTTCCTGCTGGAGGCCATCTATCGCAACGACCTGCGTGACAAGTACACCCTGACCGTACTGGAAGACTGGAAAGCACCCGTCAAGGAATGCCCCTACGGTCTGGCAGAAGGCTTCATCAAACCGGAACCCACCTATTCCTTTGACCATAGCCATGCATGGGGTGGTACGCCCGCCTATGCACTGCCACTGGCGCTGACCGGTCTGGAGCTGGTGGAACCGGGCTACAAGGCGATCCGTCTGCATCCGTCTCTGCTGGGTCTGACCGAAGCCACCGTGCAGATCCCCACGCCCTACGGTATGATCACGGTGGTGCAGAAAGCTGGCGAAGCACCGCAGATCACCTTGCCGGACGGTGTGACACTGCTGTCATGACATACCGCCGATATGGGACGCTCCTGCTGTTGGTGGGCACGATGTTGACCGCTTGCAGCAGTGGCGGCATCCAAACAGAGACCATGTCCCCGGAGGAACGAGCAGAATCCCTGCGGATCGCCGAAGAATCCATAGCCGCCTCCGAATCGGAATCTGTTCGCCTGGAAATGGAATCCAAAGCAGCCGAAGCGGAAGCCAAACGAAAAGCCGAGGAAGAAGCCAAAGCCTTAAAAGAAGCCCAGCTGGCCGAAGACAAAGCGATGGCAGAAGCGGACTTTGCCGAAAACCAGTTCACCACCTTCCAGGGTGTGGACTACGAGTTGACCTTCATGGACTCCTTCAACGGCCACTTTCTGGATACCGACAAATGGGCGTACTGCCCCAATTGGGAACGGGATCAGTGTATCTGGACAAACGAAGCTGCCTACCTGAAAGACGGTGCCTTGATCCTGGACGTGACCGGAGACAGCGTTCCCTATGCCGCTGGTGCCATTCGTACCAGAGACCTGTTCGAGCAGGCCTACGGCTATTGGGAGGTCCGTGCCAAGCTGCCCCAGGCGGAGGGGATCAATGCGGCCTTCTGGCTCATGTGTGACGGCGCCGGACACGCTGAGGTCACCGGTGGATCCGATGGTGCCGAGATCGACATCCTGGAAGCGCCTCACCACGACTGGCAGCAGGTCCAGCACGCCATTCACGTGGACGGCTACGAATCCAAGCACAAAACGGTGGGGCATCCCATGGACATTCCAGGCATCTACGACGACCAGTGGCACACCTTCTCCCTGGTCTGGACACCGGAGAACTATACCTTCTACATCGACGGGGAAGAGACCTGGTCTGTGTCCGGTATGTGGATCTGCCACGTGCCCTGCTACGCCAAGCTGACAGTCGCTGTCGGTGGCTGGGCCGGAGAGCTGGATCCCACCTTGACCCCGGTGCAGGGCATGGCTGTGGACTATATCAAGGTCTATCTGCCCGTGGATGGCTATCCCGAAACGGCTGAAGAATAAACTGTTCACGTAAAACCATATCATTTGATAAGGAGTGATGATCATGTATAATGCGATCCCCATGGAATCCACCTGTGCCACCATCGCCGCACTGCTGGGTATCGATCCGCCGTCGGACGCCCACGAACCCTGCAGCCTGGTGCTGGACTATGTCAAAGCACAGCTGCCAAAGTGCGAACGGGTCATCATGTACAACCCGGACGCCATCGCCATGCATATGTGGCAGAAGTATCCGGAGCTGTACACCCCGGTGCTGTCCCTCATGCCGCTACCGATCCCGATCTGCACCGTTATGCCGTCTGTGACACCGGTATGCTTTGCGTCCATGTACACGGGTGTGTCGCCGGCGGTGCATGGGATCCGGAAGTACGAAAAGCCGGTGCTGAAACGGGACACCATCTTCGACTGCTGCATCCGGGCCGGGAAAAAGTGTGCCATCGTCTCCACCGAAGGGGACAGCATCTCCAAGATCTTCTTAGAGCGGGACATGGATTACTACATCTACCCCACCATGGAGGAGGTCAACGAAAAGGCGCATCAGCTTATTTTGGAAGACCGCTACGACCTGCTGGTGATCTATAACACGAACTTTGACTCCATCATGCATCGCCACGGCCCGGAGTCCCCGGAAGCATTGGCAGCACTGGACGGCAACTGCAAGGAATACGCCGCCATCGCATCCCTACTCCGGCAGACCGGCCGAAAGACTGTGTTGGCCTTTGCCCCCGACCACGGCTGTCACGAGATCGACGGCGGTGCCGGCAGCCACGGTTTGGACATGGAAGAAGACCTGAACATCCTGCACTTCTGGAAGTGTATCGGCTAAGGAAACGCGGAGCCGGGTCAATTGGCGTTGCCTTCGAATCAAAAACAGGACAGTGGCCATAGCACCATTGTCCTGTTTTTTATGTCGTTTGGGTCATCAGAGCGCCATAGCCTATGCGTTACGGCAGTTCCTTGATGGCATCGATGGTCTTTTGCAGTGCCGTGTTCGCACCGGTCTCCTTGCTGGCGTACAGCGACGTGAACTGCTTGGTGTTGTCCTTGGCCAGCGTGGTGTACATGGTGTTGATGCCACCCCAGTCGTAAATGGCGGCGATCTCGTATACCCGGCTGTCTAAGATCAGTTCCAGCATCGCCGTGGATTCCTCGTCCCGGAACGTCTTCCCCTGGATGGACTTTTCGATGTACGCCGGTGTCACCAGTGCCTGGCTGTAGTAACCGGCGGCATCCAGCACGTGCCCTGTCCGCTCCAGCTGATCATTCGTGACGGGCACGATCACAAAGGTTGCCCACCAGTAGCTCACCGGGCTGCAATAGTTCTCCTGTGCTTCGTCAAACTTGGGCGAAGGCAGGATCCCAAAATCCGTATCCATTTCCCGCAGGTCCATGGCGACCAGAAGCTGGTTGTTGAAGAACAGCGACCGTCCTTCCTGCAGCGCCGGTAAAAACAGATCGAAGAACGTATTGTTATATCCGGTGATTTTGTCCGACAGCATGGATACATTGGCATCGGTCATGAAGGATTGGATCTTCTCCACCGTGCTGGCTGCCCGTTCCTTGTCCACCGCAATGATGGGATAACCATCCGCATCCTTGCCCGTGAGCGTCACATCAGCACTGTGTACCGCATAGGTCATGGAATTGCTTTCCCAGCAAATGCCGAACGTGTCCTCTTCAATGTCGATCTCGCCATTGCCGTTGGTGTCCTGTGCCACGGTGCAGACCATTTCCTGCAGCTTGTCGATCGTCCATTTGCCTTCCTGTACCAGGGTGTAGGGCTCTTCCAGACTGTGGTCTTCGACGAGCTTTTTGTTGAAGAAATACGTGATCGGCGCAAAGCTGGTGTTCAGGCTGATGTCACCGGTCACCGTGTACAGCGTATCGCCCAGCGTGAACTCCTTGACCGAGCGCTCGTCCCACCAGGAATGGCTGGTGTCCAGCGTGGGAACGTCCCCCAACGTGTGGAGCAGCCCAGAGGTCAGAATGCCGCTGAGCCCACTGCCGTTCATGAGACAGTAATCGATGAGCTGTTCCCCGGCCATGACCGGCTGTTTGAATTCTCCAGGCGCATTGGCAAAGCTGGACAGGGAATAGGTTTCCAGCTTGATGTTCAGGTCTTCCATGACGGCAGCGTTCCGTTCAAAGATCGCATCGTGCAGCACCTCACCGGTGGAATCGCTGTACGCTTCACAATAGCTGGAGGCCGACCATACACCGCCACCGGAGATCGTGTAGTCAATGGCAGCCACCGTGACCGTAGCCCCATCGTAATCCACACCGGGCGAAACATATTCAATCGGTTCTGTTTCCGTTTCGGTTTCCGTGATACCTGTGGTATCTGTGTTTGCTTTCGTTTCTTCTGCAATGGAGCTGCCGCAAGAGGTGAGTAGTAGCATCGCCAGCAGCAGTGTCAGGATCTGTTTGCGATTCATATGATTTCTCCTTATGGTTCAGCATTTCTTGCGTAGGGTAGTACACTTACATATTATACATAATTTCGGCTATTTGTCAATGCTTTTTGTGAAAAAAGTCGTAGAAAGCAGAAAAAATCCCCTTGTCGCAGCCAGATGCTTGTGTGGCATCGCGTCTACGGCAAGGGGATCCGATCTTCTTTAGTCCTATTCGGTTTTATCTCTTCTTGGAGAGGGCATAACCGGCAGCGGAAACAACAGCAGCCACAGCAGCTACGATACCCATATCAAAGGTCTGGGGAGCAGCAGCGGTTTCGACAGCAGTGTCTTCGGCAGCAGGCACTTCCACGGTTTCCGGTTCGGTCTCCGGTACGGGTGCTTCACCGGCAAAGTGCAGAACGTTGTACGCAAAGCTGCCGGCGCCACCGTTGGCTTCCAGGTCGGCCTTGGTGTCGTCATCGTACTTGGGTGCGCAGCGCAGTACGCCCAGGTAAGCGGCATACTCACTCTGGTCAGCCAGATCCTCGGAAGAGCAACCCAGCTGTACATAGTACAGAGCAGACTCCGGTGCCCCATCGGTACCCAGCAGCTCAGCCCAGGTCAGCTTGGCTTCATAAGTGGTCAGGTCGCCGTCGATGGTAACGGTGTTCTTGGACAGATCCTTGATCTGCTCGCTGATGCCATTGACAGGCTCGGCATAGTCCGGGATGCTGGCATAGTAACCGGTCACGTCCCCGGTGTTGTCGGCACCCAGTGCAAAACGGATCTTGTTGTTGAGATCGTCAAAGGTTTCGCAGGGCAGCAGAATGTCCCATTCCATGTAGTCGCCGTCCCATACATCGGTACCGGGATTGGGCGTCATATGGCTCAGGTCGGTGCAGGTCAGTGCGATGTACATATACGTGTCGTCGTAGGTCATGTACATGGCCACGTTGCTGGGGATCAGCTCAGCCAGCTCATCATCGGAAAATTCGTCGCCGTTCCAGTAGCAGTTGCCGTCACCCAGGTTGTACACAGCAACAGGTTCACCGTATTCCCCTTCGTTTACCACACCATCCACAACGGGTGCCTTCGTGGTGCTGTACACAGAGTAGGTCTTCTGACCATAATCCTCCAGTTCATAGGGTGCCAAAGCAGAAACAGATGTAGCGGTCATCATAGCGACCAGCAAAGCAATGCCAATGCGAGAAAGCGTTTTTCTCATAGGAATATCCTCCTGATCAAAAAAGGTTGCACGATCGTGCCAAGTCGCCACAGATCCCTATATATGGTATACATGATCGGTGTCGCTGTGTGGATTATACCATATTCGACGGCAGAAGTCAAGCTTTTTTGCACAGTTTATTCAAAAAACTATAATTGGACCAAAACGAAATGGTCGATCACCATGGTATCCGGCGTGACCCGACAGCAGTACGCCCAGACCTCGACCCCGGCAGCGGCAGCATCACGTAGAGCGGCGGCAAAGGTGGGATCGGTCTGCACGTTTGGCGCAAAATAACGCACATTCTCCATTTGGATCACAAAGAGCACCGCCGCTCCATAGCCTTCTGCGACAGCTCGCTGCAGCTCCAACAAATGCTTGGTCCCTCTCTCCGTAGGTGCATCCGGAAAATACACCACATCTGATCGTTCCAGCGTCACACCCTTCACTTCGATAAACGACCGTTTGCCGTCCTTCTCCACCGCAAAATCGATCCGGGAATCTCCATACCGCACCTCCGGCCGCACCACGTCATACCGGGTCTGCAGAAATTCTGCCGCTGCCGCATTGGGTGCCTGAGAGTCGATGTTAATCAGCCGATCTCCCTTTTGCACAGCGATCAGGTCGTAGTCCGTCTTTCGTTTGCTGTCCGGAGCTGCTTGACATAGATACACCAATGTCCCCGGTACAAGCAGCTCCCGACACCGGCCCGTATTCTTCACATGACAAACTACCGCCTTCCCGGGAATGCCATCGTGTAGCAGCTGACAGTGGGCAATGAACCGGTTGGGTCGGTCTAAAAACAGAGCAGGTACCACCGCATGGGCAGGGTATTGCATACGCACCTCCAAAGAAAAACGGGGATGTATTTTCGGACACACATCCCCAGTTATCGTTCGTTAGGCTATCAGAATGCCGCCATGGTCGCATCGTCGATCAGTGTGATACCGGCATCGGTCATGGTCTTGGCAACCGCATCGTTGTCGTTGACCCGCAGCACCACATAGGCCTTGTGGGAATTTTCTTCCGAAACAAAGGCGTACAGATATTCCACGGCAATGTTGTTTTCATAGACGACCTTCAGCACGGACGCCAGACCACCGGGAGAATCGGGAATCTCCGCACCAATGACTTCCGTGATGGTCACCACAATGCCGAAGCTGGTCAGCACAGCCTGTGCCTTTTCCGTATCGCTGACGATCAGCCGCAGCACACCGAAATCCTGTGTATCTGCCACACTGAAGGCACGAATGTCGATCCCGGCGTTCCCCAAAATGTTCGTCACATTGTACAGGGCGCCATTCTTGTTTTCCGCAAACACGGACAACTGCTTGATTGTCATACTGCTTTCTCCTTTCACAATTGCACATATATATATTGGAAAATCTACCGTTAGGGAAATTTCCATAAGTGGGAAGGATCGCTCTCCTATTAAGCTTTATAATATCATTAAAACTGCAAACACAAACGGGAAATTTTCCGTTAGGGAAATTTCCATAAGTGGGAAGGATCACTCTCCTATTAAGCTTTATAATATTCCCACTTAGTCGTACAATTTTCTCTTGTCGATCACACGCACAGCCTTGCCTTCGCTGCGTACGATGGACTTGGGCTCGACGATGGTTACCTTCGCCAGAATACCCAGCATGGACTTCAGCGCCTCGGTGATCTGTGCTTCCTTCTGGGTCAGAGCACCCAGGGTATCGGAGAACAGCTCCGGCGTCATTTCCACCAATACCTCCAGAGAGTCGCTGGTACCCTTCCGGTCTACCACGATCTGGTAGTTGGCGGTCAGGCCCTGGTTCAGCAGCACCATCTCGATCTGAGACGGGAATACATTGACACCCTTGACGATCAACATATCGTCGCTTCTGCCCATGGGCTTGGACATCTTGATGAAGGTGCGGCCACAGGAGCAGGGCTTGTCAGACAGCACACAAATATCCTTGGTGCGATACCGGAGCAGCGGGAACGCTTCCTTGGTCAGAGACGTGAATACCAGCTCACCCTTGGAACCCATAGGCAGTACCTTGCCCGTGTTGGGATCGATGATCTCCGGCAAAAAGTGGTCTTCATTGATGTGCATACCAGACTGGTCTTCGCATTCGAAAGCCACACCGGGACCGGAGATCTCTGTCAGTCCGTAAATATCATAGGCCTTCAGACCCAGCCGATGCTCGATATCCCGACGCATTTCCTCCGTCCAGGCTTCGGCACCAAAAATACCGGCCTTGAGGCAGATCTGATCCCGGATGCCCCGTTCCTCAATGCTCTCCGCCAGATACGCCGCATAGGAAGGCGTGCAGCACAGAATGGTGGAACCCAGGTCCGTCATGAATTGCAGCTGCCGGTCGGTGTTGCCGGAGGACATAGGCAACGTCATGCAGCCGACCTTGTGGGAACCGCCGTGCAGACCCATACCGCCGGTGAACAGACCATAGCCGTAGCAGACCTGGCAAATATCCTCTTTGGTGCCGCCAACTGCCGTGATGGCACGGGCGCAGCAGTCTTCCCACAGATCCACGTCGTGCTGGGTGTAGAACGCAATGACACGCTTGCCGGTGGTGCCGGAGGTGGACTGGATCCGCACACAATCGGCTTTGGGTGCAGACAAAAGCCCATACGGATAGGCATCCCGCAGGTCGTCCTTGGTCAGAAAGGGCAGCTTCCACAGATCGTCAATGGAGGTGATGTCCCCGGGCTCTACCCCATGATCCTTCATTTTATTTTTATAATAGGCATTGTTGTTCCAGACATGGTTCACCGTCTGCACGAGCCGTTCACTCTGCCAAGCACGAAGCTGTTCCCGTGAGGCGGTCTCAATTTCTTTCTGATAATAGCGCTTTTCCATAGCGGATCCTTTCTTCCCTTGTACAACTCTCAGGCGTGCGGCGACCGTACAGGATCTGCTGATAAAAATGCGATCCTGTGACGCCGTGGCCCAATGTGATACCGTACAGTTTCGAATACCATTTTAGCAAAAAAAACGCCAAATATCAAGTAGCCCCGTGAAAATTTATAAAATATTTTACTTTCTCCTTGTCCGCACGCAAAACGCCACACAAAAAATGGTGAAAAACCAGCAGAAAAAAAGCGGAAAACCGATGGGAAATCGGGAAAAATAGCAAAACCGATGGGTATGTCCCCGGTGTATAAATCGGTTGGTTCTATGCATATATAGAATAAATATACATTCACCCATGCCCGATACGACAACCGAGTCGGGAATCTTTGGAAAAATTCACCTGCTGTTCATTGACTTTCTGCGTCCGGTGGATTATAATAGTATGGATAGATCAAAGGCAAAGGAGCACTGCCACGGATCTGCATAAGAAGACTTGGTCTTCCCAAAATCATCGTACACAAAGCTGCCACGGAATAGTGCAAACTGCTCCGGCAACCTTATGTTATATAAAAAAGTAATAGTATCACGAAAGAAGGAATTGTTGTATGTCTAACACCGAACACGGCGGCATCCAGATCGAGCTTGCCCACATTTTCCCTATCATCAAAAAATGGCTGTATTCCGAAAAGGAGATCTTTCTCCGGGAGATCACGTCCAATGCCTGTGACGCTGTGACCAAGCTGCGCCGGCTCATTTCCCTGGGAGAGGCCAAAGAGATAAACGCAGACGATGCCAAGATCACTGTAACGCTGGACAAAACGGCCAAGACCATCACCGTCACCGACGAAGGGATCGGTATGACCGAAGAAGAACTGCGGAAGTACATCTGCCAGATCGCTCTCTCCGGCGCACTGGATTTCATCCAGAAGTACGAAGGCGAAGGCGACGCCAACCAGAACGGGATCATCGGCCACTTTGGCCTGGGCTTCTATTCGGCCTTCATGGTCAGCGATACCGTGGAGATCATCACCCGTTCCTACACCGGCGCACCGGCTGTCCACTGGAGCTGTAACGGCGAAGGTGAATTCGATATCACGCCTGACTACGAAGTGACCGACGAGATCGGTGCCTATGGTACGGCTGTGATCATGCACATCAGTGAAGAAGGGGAAGAGTTCCTCTCAGAATACAAGCTGAAGGACGTGCTGGACAAGTACTGCGCCTTCATGCCCGTGCCGATCTATTTCATAGATGCGGATAAGACCGAGGAAGAAGAAGGCGAAGAGCATGAATGCCATTGCCACGATCATGCAGACGGTGAGGAATGCCACTGTCATGAAGATGGTGAACACGAATGCCACTGCCACGATCCCAAGCCCATCAACGACACTACGCCCCTGTGGCTGAAGAATCCCTCCGACTGCACCGACGAAGAATACAAGGAATTCTACCGGAAGCTGTTCCATGACTATAAGGAGCCCCTGTTCTGGATCCACCTGAAGGCCGACTATCCGCTGAACTTCAAGGGTATCCTGTACTTCCCCCGGATTGCCAACGAATACGAAAGCCTGGAAGGGCAGGTCAAGCTGTACTACAACCAGGTGTTCGTAGCCGACAATATCAAGGAAGTGATCCCGGAATACCTGCTCATGCTCAAGGGCGTGCTGGATTGCCCCGAACTGCCCCTGAACGTGTCCAGAAGCTACCTGCAGAACAGCGGCTACGTTGCCAAGATCTCGGCGCACATCACCAAGAAGGTCGGCGACAAGCTGAACAGTATGTTCACAAACGACCGTCCTGCTTTCGAAGGCTTGTGGCGTGACCTGAAGACGTTTGTAGAATACGCTTGTATGCGGGACAAAAAGTTCTACGACCGTGTGAAGGATACGGTGCTGTTTGAAAAGTGTGGCGGCGGTTTTGTGACCCTGAACGAGTATCTGGAAGCAGCCAAGGAAAAGCACGAGAATAAGGTATACTACGCCACCGACGCTACGTCCCAGACCCAGTATATCCAGATGTTCCAGAAGGAAGGCATCGAGGTACTGCTGCTGGATCGTGTGATCGATACCCAGTTCATCACCAGCGTGGAGATGAACAACGAAAACGTCAAGTTTGCCCGTGTGGACGCAGAGACCCCGGATGTACTGAAGGACGACGGCGATAAGACCGAGATCCCGGCGCTGAAGGATCTGTTTGGCAAGGTGGCTGGCGAACATACCACCGTAGCCTTTGACCGGTTCCGGGACGCTGGTACCCCTGCCATCCTCAACGTGTCCGAGGAAAGCCGCCGGATGCAGGATATGATGAAGCTCTACAAAATGGAAGGTATGGGCGATTTCCCGGTGGAATCTACATTGACCCTGAACACCGCTTCTCCGCTGGTACAGAAGCTGACCGGTCTGTGTGAGGCTGGCAACACCGACCTGTCCGAGACCATCGCACGGCAGATCGTTGCCCTGGCCACCATGTCCCAGAGACCCTTTACCGCCGATGAGCTGCAGGCCTTCCTGACCGACAGCTACGGCATCCTGAATACATTGTGCTAAAGGAAGATTTTGCCACATACCAAAATAATTTGGTATACACCGATACCTGTATACAGCAGCTCGATGCCCTGCGCCATGCCCAACTGGATCAGCTGGCAGCAGAAGCTATGGGTGTCTGGCAAGGTGCCGGAGAGCCG
>CAZLED010000063.1:0-13364 GCA_964558485.1 uncultured Ruminococcus sp.
CGTCACCAGCGAAAGTAGCGTCAACGCCGGATTGATGACCAGCATAATGACCAGCATCACGGCGATCTGCACGATGTTCACCAGGAAGTAGGGCACACCATCGCAGAAGAACCAATAGATGGTATCCGCATCGTTGGTGACCTGCGCCATGAGCCCACCGGTCTGTCGGTTGGTGTAGAAGCTGATGGACAATCGCTCGATAGCATTGAAGATGGTTTTTTTCAGGTCATAGCTGAGCTTGGCTGCCACTGTAGAGGTCACGATGGAGTGGAACATGGAGATGAACATAGACAGGATCCGTGTACCCACGATCAGCGCCAGCACCAGCAGAAGCTGTCCGTAGAATTTCCCATCCGTGTGCAGGACCTCATCAAAATAGAAACCGGAGCTGATATACGGTGTCAATACACCCATGGCACTGGACAGCACCAAGGCCAGCACGATGAGAAGCACATTGAGTCGATAGCGGATCAAAAAGGTTCCCATGCGGCGCAGAATCTTGTTTTTGTCCATGCATTTGGAGCAGATCTTGCGCGCAGCATCCACATATCGGGTCCCACATTTGGGGCAGAAGATCTCGTCTCGTTTGTTGCCTTCCTTATCGGGTTCGATCTCTCCTTTGTCTACCAGCTGCTTCAGAAATTTGGCAGCTGCTTGACAGGATGGGCGATAGGTGTTGGAGCCATTGAGCAGGAGTTGATAGGTCGTATCCTCCTTACGCTTGGCGGTCAGACGGATGGAAGCAATCTGTTCCTCCACAAAAAATTCTGCAAATTCCTTCAGTTCAAAGGTGGTGTAGGAAATTTCTGCGAAGGATCGCTCAGGTTTGAAGCCTTTTCGACGATCCCCTTGGGACGACAGCTTCATGGAACCACAGAGGAGCAGGATATGTGTGTCGGTGGCCAGAAGCCAACAATCACATCGTACCATGTCCGGCGATAGGTCGGTCATCAGACACAGCCGTACCTCTGAGAGCGGAATGCCACGTTTTTCCAGTGCATCGTGCAAACATTCCGGTACCTCCGCAGGTTTGGCCGGGTCGAAGTACCATTGTTTTTCTACCATAGAAGTTCTCCTTTCAGAAAGAGAGGATTTCCGTACCCGTACTGGAGCAGCATACACTACGGGCTTGACTTTGTCAATATACAGCCATATACGGTTTTTCTGTATAAAAACAAGGCTGTGTACATTATATAGGATAATACGGTAAAAGTCAACCGTTTTTTACGAAAAAACCGTTTTTTGGAAAACCTGGCAACGAAACGTTGCTTTTTACAAAAAACGCATCAATCTGTCCAAGCCGGCAGGAATAGATAATCCATGCCTTTTTTGACCAGTATCATCCCCAGGTATTTTTGTTCTTCATCCGGAAATTCCGGAAGGTCCGAAAAGATGGACGAATAGGCACTGTGTATACGGCGCTGTATCTCGTTTGGCGTGTCTTCCTCACACCAAGCAGCAATGTAGAAATAGGGATACTTCTTTTTGCCGCACGCAATATACGGTATACACGCACTCTGCAGCATGGACATAGGCAAGAGCTGTACCGTATCACATAGCTTGTATTGATGATCCAGAAAAAAGAACCATGTATGCTGTGGATTCTTCCCATGCAGATAGAACACAGCATAATAGGCTGCCTGATCCGGGGTTTTCATCGGATACGTTCTGGCATAGCGCTGCTCCAATTCTGCACACAGATCCCATATACCAAAGCCAGTATGCTTTCGCATTTGTGCATCCATGGCTGGCCCATCCTCTTTCTCTTGCTCGATCGGGCTGTACGGAGGCAGGTAACTGTAGTCTAAAGCCTGGTTGACAATATAGGATCCCAAATACTCCGGATCTTTGGAGAAATACTGCACCATATTCCGATGCGTCCCCATATCCAGGCTGGACGGTTTTGTGGGATCGGTACTGTGTGTATGCGCAAAGCAATAGTACACAGCACGTTGGTCCCGGTTCTGGAGCACGTCGGGAAATTCCACTTTATTGAGTACATATTCTGTAAACTGTATAGAATCGACCAACCGTTTATCCTTATCCAACAGGATTAGCCAGGTCTCATCAAGTGGGTGATCCAGTAACAGAAACGTCAGATAATACCCCAGCAGCTCCGGCGTGGACAGAGATATGCTTCGACAAAAGCGCAGCTCCAATTCTCGAAACAAGGCACGAATGGGAAATGGCAGTTTAGACGGCATTGTGTATATTCTCCTTTCAATTTTGTGAAATGTACATAATTCTATTTGCCATATATCATATCACAATTCGATGAAAAAAGCAAGTACTTTTGCAGCAAAGTCATGACAAAGGATGTCAACATTTATGACATAGTCGTGAAAAGTGACCTATCGCTCCACAGTCGATCCGGTCTTTCCAAAAAACAGACGTATTTTTTTGAGGAAAAATCGAAAACCCCTATACAAATCCACAAAAGATATGGTATAATAAAGTCAACGCTGATCAAGGTCGCATTTGAGCCAAAAACGCATCCAAGCTTTTTCGGCTCAAAATCTCGGTCGATCCGCATTGACTTAGATCAATACAAATTCCAAGCAAGGTCAGATCAGAAAGGACAGATCATGAACGAACTGCGCCATGCTACAGATGTGCTGGAACTGAGAAAATGGTTCCAAACCGAAAACCGGGATTTTAGTCCCTATATGTATTTTCCAATCACTTCCGAGGATGCACTGGATACAGAGGAAAAGATCACTCGTCTGATCCAAGGATATAAGAAAGATGGCTACAGCGGTGTGATCCCCTTTGCATTTGGGAAAAGTCCCATCAAGGCGCTGTCTGCCGCATATTACCGGGTGATCGACCTGGTGTGTCAGGCTGCCAAGGACTGCGGAATGCAGGTAGGCTACATCGACGATTCCTACATCATGCGGGAATATATCGCCAAGGAAGAGAACGGCACCTCCCGCTGTTCGATCCTTTGCAAGTACGAAACCGCCTGCACCACCGGTGAACCCATGCACAAGGAGATCCGGAAGCATGGGAAGCTCATGTCCCTGATGGCTGTAAACGACGATACCCAGGAGCTATTGGATCTGCGTCCCTATCTGCAAGAGGAAGACGGCAAGACCTACCTGGTCTGGACAGTACCGGAAGGGAACTGGAACATCGAACAGTACGAATGCGAAAAGGATCCGGACGCGCCGTATATCGACTACATGGATTACGATATCTCCACGGCCTACCTGCGTGCCACCTTCCGGCTCTGGCTGGATCGACTGGGAGACGATGCTGAGGAGCTGGCCACGATCTTCATCTACCGAAACGTGGTCTACGGCGGCAAAAACCGGCGGATGTGGAATGAAAATTTCAATGCGGTCTTTGATGAATATTATGGCTTTGACCCGGCGCCGTACTATCCGCTGCTCTTCCGAGACTTTGGTCGGTATTCCAAGCGGTATAAGAGTATGCTGATGGTATGCCGGGCCCATATGATGGTGGAGGGCTACATGAAAGCCGCTGCCGATATTTGCCGTGCCAAGGGGATCTACTGCACCGGTTTCCCGGCAGAAGCAAAAGCCACCTCCTGCTCGTGGATGTTTGGCGACGGACAGATGCTGCATAAGTATACCTCCGCACCCGGTATCTCCATACCCTTTGCCTATCTCTACGGTCTCAATGGGATCAAGGTCGCCGCAGGTGCAGCAGATGCATTTGGACAAGAAGTGGTTTCTGCGGATATCTTCAAGTATTACGGACAGCTCTCCAAGGACATCATCTATCGGGAGACCATGAACGCCTTTGTCCGTGGTGTCAATATGCTGTTTGCCCATTTGGGTGAAGACCGGACCGATGAGCAGTCCACCTTTGGTGAAAAGGAGCCGGTGTGGGGTGCGATCTTCTCTAAAAATGAAGATCTGTCCGACTACGCCGATTTCACCACACGCTCTCAGACACTGCTCCGTGGCGGCGATCACATTTGTGATGTGGCGATCCTGTATCCCATCCATTCGCTCCATTCTGTGGTATTCTTATACCAGTCGGCGGCAGCACAAGGGTTTGAGTATCCCACCACACCGGAGAACGCCGATTACATGGAGATCATGAACAACTTCCTGAACTATGTGGGTATGGACTCCACGTTCGTGCATCCCAATGTGATCCGGGACAGAGCCTTTTCGGAGGACGGTACCTTGTTCATCAAACAGGATGGTCGAGAGATCCCACAGAAGTATAAGGTGCTTGTAATGCCGTCCATGTCGGTCATCAGTCTGAAGACCTTGCGTGTGATCCGGAAATTCTATGACGAAGGCGGCAAGATCATCGCCACGGACAATCTGCCGGATGCAGCCTACGAATGCAGTATGCTGGACGCCGACATGAACACCGCTATGAAGACCCTGACCCCGGAGGACAAAGAAGTCCAATCGCTGATCCGGTACATCTTCGGCGAGGACTGCCAGAACAACCGGATCATCAAACAATACTACAAAAACCAAAACGAAAACGGTGGCCAGGCGTATTTCTTCCCATCCAACAAAACGGCCATCGACGGCACCGAATCGGTCTCTGCCAGCATGCTGTACCAGGTGATCGAAAAGTTCCGTATGGCACCGGACGTGTATATCGACGGTATGCCCCGTGTGGAATTCAGCGGTATCGTCAACCAGCATTTGCCTACGTTCGTGAAGGTCGGCATCGGTTCCCGTTTGGCAAAGGGCTGCTCCATGAACTATATCCATAAGCGGTACGCCGGTTGTGACATCTACTACATCACCAACACCACCGGTTCCTCCTTCAATAGAAATATTCTGCTCCGTGGCCGTCATCAGCCGGAGGAATGGAATCCCTATACAGGGAAGATCCGGAAGCTGAGCGGTGAATTGGTGCGGTTCCGGGGTGAGATCTACACCAAGCTGAACGTGCCCATCGAAGCGTCCTCCTGTACCTTTATCGTAAGTCCCACCCAGCGTACCCAGAAGGAGATCCTACGGGACCTGACCACGGAAATAGATATCCCGGAATATGCGCCCAAATACCAATTCTAAAGGAGACGACATATGGATAAAATAGCTGCTCTGACAGATACGATCCTGGCCAATATGGGAAAGGTGATCTATGGCAAAGAGGACAAGCTGCGGCTGATCCTGACGGCGCTGCTGTGTGACGGCCATGTGCTGCTGGACGATATTCCCGGCACAGGCAAGACCACATTGGCAAAGGCGCTGGCGTGTTCCATCGAGGCCGATACCAAGCGGATCCAGTTCACACCGGACCTGCTGCCGGGAGATGTAACGGGGATCAATTTCTATAACCAAAAGACCGGCGAGTTCGTCTTCCGCCGGGGGCCGGTATTCACCAATATCCTTTTGGCCGATGAGATCAATCGTACCACGCCCCGTACCCAGTCGGCGCTGCTGGAATGCATGGCAGAAAAGCAGACCACAGTGGACGGCGTGACCTATCCCATGGATGCACCCTTCTTTGTCATCGCCACCCAAAACCCATTGGAATCTCAAGGGACATTTCCGCTGCCGGAAGCACAGCTGGACCGGTTTTTCATGAAGCTTGCGCTGGGCTATCCGGACATGGCAAACGAACGAGAGATCCTGAACCACCATGGCAAGGCAGCAACGCCGCTGGATTCTCTCACAGCTGTTTGCACCAAAGCAGATATCCAGGAAGCCAAGGCAGCAGCAGAGCAGATCACCGTCAGCGAAAGCATCAAAAATTATATCCTGACCTTAGTGGATGCGACCCGAAACAACGAACGGCTGCGGCTTGGAGTCAGTCCCCGTGGTTCGCTGGCACTGATGAAAGCGTCGCAGGTCTGGGCCGGTATGCAAAGACGGGAGTACGTACTGCCGGATGACGTAAAGGCGGTAGCTGTCCCGATCCTGTCGCACCGGGTGATCGTCCGTACCCAGAACACCATTCGCCTGTCCGACACAGCAGAGCAGATCATCGAGAATATCCTGACCACGGTAAAGGCACCGATCGAAGCTTGACCGAAGGAGGGAAGCCTTATGCTCTTTATCGCATTGCTGCTTTCCCTGGTGGGCGTGTATCTTCTGCAATATTTTTTGTATAAGAAATATGCCTTTTCCCACGTGCAGTATACCATAGAGACCGCCAGTGGGGAAGTGTTTGAAGATGAGGATGTCTACATATACGAACAGCTCACCAACGATAAGCTCCTACCGCTGCCCTTTGTGAAGGTGGACACCGAACTGCCGGATGGGCTGACATTCTGCATCACCAAAGAAGATGCACCCACCGGCAAACGGATCGAGACCCATCCCAGCGTCATCCAGAGTTTGTTTGTGTTGCGTAGCCACGAGATCGTCCGGCGGCGGTGGAAGATCCACTGCAATACCCGAGGTACCTATGTCCTTGGCAGCAGCACCATGCTGGTGGACGATATTCTGGGAACGCATATGCAAAGTAAGATATTCACGGCAGAAAAACCGGCGGACATCCATGCACTGGACAACAAAAACGTACTGGTCGTGCTGCCAAAGGCCATTGCATTGGAAAAAGAATTCACAGCTTCAGCCTATACCAGTGGTGATATTCTGGTGCAGCGCAGTCTGCTCAGTGATCCGTTGTATCTGGCCGGCGTCCGGGAATACCAGCATGGGGATCCCATGAACCGGATCAACTGGAAAAAGACCGCCTCCGAACAGGCCCTGATGGTAAACATCGAAGAATACACCCAGCAGTATGCTTTCAACATCCTGATCAATATGCAGTCACGGGATATGGAAAAAGGCATCCCCGGTCCGCCCAGCATACGATCTGCTGTCGAGCTGTGTATCACCGTAGCGGCCTCTATCCTGGACAGCGTTGCCACAGAGCGGATCCCGGTGCGACTGATCTGCAACACACCGCCGGAGCAGTTCGGAGAAGACTGCAGCATCGCCGACGCAGAGGAAGACGCCATCGGTGGGAAGATATTCGTTTCGCAGCCCTATCGAGGTCGAGGGGACATCATCGCCGCTCTGCGTATGCTGGCGCAAATGGAGCTGATGATCTCTCTGCCCATCGAAAAGCTGCTGGATCACATGGTGCAAAATCCCTATGCCTACACCAGCGGCGGGAACATCATCTTCGTGTCTTCGTTCTTAAACGATCGTATGATCCAGTTCTGCTATGCCATGCGCCGCCAGGGGATCACGGTGATCTTCTATATCACCACCACATATAACAATGCCCTGATGATCCCCAACGATATCGAAGTACACTTCAAGGCATACAAGGAGGCATGAGAAAAGATGCAAAACGATTTTTCCAAGCCCATGTATGGTGTCTATATCGTGGGGGTTGCCATGCTGCTGATCCCGGTGAACCTGTTGCTGTTGGAAGGGCAACTGCCGGGCACACGTTGGCTCGTACCACTGTTCACCTTTCTCTTTGTGCTCATCGGCAACGGGATGCAGCATATCTATGCCCAGTGGCTCGGCAAGCGCAGCACCAGGGATGCATTGGTCTATGACCAAAATACCTTTACAAAATACCACTACACCCACGCCATTTTACCGCTGCTGTTTGCCATTGGTTTTTCCATCGTTCTCTGTCTCCTGCTGCGTGTGTACATGGAGGAATACCTGTACGAAGTATATCTTGAACAGCTATACGAAAACAATCCCAATGCCTACTATGTCGAAGAATCCTTTGTGCCGTATCTGGCGGCGGTGCTGTGCTTTGTCTCCCAGTTTGCCGGGATCGTCATATGGTTCTATCCACCAGCCAGACTGTACTCGTATTCAGCCTTCTACGTTCTGGTATGGTCCATGTCGATCCTGTTCATCGAGTTTTGCCTGTATGCCTTCACCGGTGGCATTGCGCTCCATCCGGAACTGCAGGGGATCTTTATGGGCTGTCTGACGGTCTTCGGCATTTGTATGCTGATCATCTTCAGCCAAGGAAAATTGGAAAACTCCTACCGTGGCTCGGTGGTATCTATCTTCACACCGGAGGACAGGCTGTACAATGTCTTCCTCATCCTGGCACTGCTGGTCATATTGTGTGTTGTATTTGCCATTGTGTATGTGATCGTGAACGGTCTTTTTACACTGGTATCTCTCATTGCCTGGCTCGTTCTCTATTTTATCCTGCGTCGGGAAGCCGAGGATGATCCCGTGAAGCAATACGAATATTTTGGTTCTGCACAACGATACAGCTATAAGCTCCAGCAGAACAACGCCGGAGACATGATCAGTCTGCTTCTGGCGCTGCTTTTGGTGGCTGTCCTGCTCTTTATCGGGATCAAGACCGGTTGGCTCAAAGGGGTTGCTGTGCGCTTCTACGAGTGGCTGCGTACGGTACTGAGTGCCATCTTCCAGAAACGGGATCGTGATGGCACAAAGGATGCCCAGTTCATCCAGAACTATGTGGATGAAAAGCGCAGGACACAAAATGCCCTGATCCGCAAATACCAAATGCTGGCTGAGAATGTGCGTAGCTACAAGGCGTTTTTGCAGCAGCTCTCCCACCTGCCTGATGCCGATGCCCAGTTATGCTTTGCCTATGCGGTACTGGTGCGTGCTTACGGGATGGGCAATGTACCGCTGAAGCAGTCCGATACACCCCATGAGGTCATGCACAAGGTCATGAAGTACGTATCCGGTGGGGAAGAGATCTGCCCCATTACGGAAGCATTTGTGACGATCTGGTATGCCAACGGCAGTGTGCCCGTCGAAGAAGAAACAACGCTTGTACACACCATGTGTGAGATCATTCACCGGTACATGGCATAATCGAAGGCTTTTCCACGTACAGTTATAGTAAACTATATACCGTGCGTAAGGAGAAGCTATATGAGAAAACAACGTTGGAGACAGTGGATCGCTGTGGGACTTGTGTGCCTGCTTGCATGGCCGGTAAGCGCTGTGCAAGACAATATCCCTTTTGATGTGAACGCCCGCAGTGCCGTGCTGATGGATGCCAATACCGGGACGGTACTGTATGCAAAAAATGCAGACCAAGCCTTGCCACCGGCTTCGGTGACAAAGGTCATGACGCTGCTTCTGATCATGGAAGCGGTAGATGGCGGGACGCTTGCCCTGGACGACACGGTATCTGTCAGCGAATATGCGGCCTCTATGGGTGGATCTCAGGTCTATCTGGAACCGGGAGAAACGATGGCTGTGGAGGAGATGCTGAAATGTGTGATCATTGCGTCTGCCAATGATGCCGCTGTGGCACTGGCTGAAAAGGTGGCTGGCAGTGAAGAGGCATTTGTCTCCCGAATGAATGAAAGAGCCGCTGAGCTGGGCATGGACAACACCCATTTTGAAAATGTGACCGGTCTGGATGACGATACCGTGAGCCACCTGACCAGCGCCTACGATATTGCACTCATGTCCCGAGAACTGCTCACCCATCCGAAGATCTTAGAATACAGCGGTATCTGGATGGACACGATCCGGGACGGCGCCTTTGGTCTGACCAACACCAATCGGCTGATCCGCTTCTATGACGGTGCAACGGGTCTCAAAACCGGTTCTACCTCCAAAGCCAAGTTTTGTATTGCTGCCACCGCCATGCGTGAGGACCTGCACCTGATCGCCGTGATCATGGGCTCTGATACCCGAGACACACGCAATGCTGCTGCCAAGTCACTGCTGGATTTTGGTTTTGCAAACTATTCGGTGTATACGTATACCGATGCAGAACCGGGCTTTGCGACCGTTGTGGGCGGCACCCAGGATATCTGCCATGGCAGTGCCGGGACCTATACCACGCTGCTGCCCAAAGGACAACACAAAAATGTAACTGTAGAGCATTTGTATTATGAAAACATAAAAGCACCGGTGCGGATCGGCGATACGATCGGGTCACTGCGTTTTTATACAAATGGTGATATTCTTACAGAAATGCCAATTCTTTCCATTGACGAAGTGGCCGAGATCGGGTTTTGGGAGCTTTTTTTGCGGATGCTTGGCGCATATTTGATGAAATAACAGAAAATTTCACACCTTTCCTATTGAAAAATCTCGCAAAATGTTGTATGATATTAGTGAGCAAAAAAATGTGTGTCTTCGGCCTGTATATAGTTTGGCGAAGATACTACGTTCTCCCAAAGTGATGACCGCCGCAATCCCTTTGGAGCATCGTGCGGCGGAGAAATGAGGACATAAAAAATGGCAGTAAAATGCAATGAGAAATATCTCGCCGGATTTGTATCCGACAGTGAGGTACAAAAGATCTCTCATCTGACCAAAGCCGCATACGACGTGGTAAAGACCCGCAGCGGCGCAGGAAACGATTTCCTGGGTTGGGTAGATCTTCCGGTCGATTACGATAAGGAGGAGTTTGCCCGCATCCAGGCAGCCTCTGCTAAGATCCAGAAGATGTGCGATGTATTCGTAGTCATCGGCATCGGCGGTTCTTACCTGGGCGCCAGAGCAGCGATCGAGTTCGTGAAGTCTCCTCTGTACAACAATCTGAAGAAGGATACTCCTGACGTGTATTTCGCCGGGAACAGCATCAGCGCATCCGCTCTGGCTGACATCCTCTCCATTTGCGAAGGCAGAGACGTTTGCATCAACGTGATCTCCAAGTCCGGTACCACCACAGAACCCGCTGTCACCTTCCGTATTTTCCGGGAACTGCTGGAAAAGAAGTACGGCGAAGAAGGGGCCAGAGAACGGATCTTTGTGACCACCGACAAGGCAAGAGGCAAGCTGAAGGAATTCTCCACCGAAAAGGGTTACGAGACCTTCGTTGTGCCGGATGATATCGGTGGCCGGTATTCCGTTCTGACCGCTGTGGGTCTGCTGCCCATCGCTGTAGCCGGTATCGACATCACCAAGATGATGGAAGGTGCTGCCTGCGCCAGAGAAAACCTGAACAACGACGATACCGAAAACAACGACTGTCTGCGGTACGCTGCACTGCGGAACGTGCTGTACAACAAGGGCAAGTCCATGGAGATCTTAGTCGCTTACGAACCGGCTGTGCAGATGTTCTGTGAATGGTGGAAGCAGCTGTACGGAGAAAGCGAAGGCAAGGACAACAAGGCTCTGTATCCTTCCTCTGTGATCTTCTCCACCGACCTGCACTCCCTGGGTCAGTACGTACAGGAAGGGCAGAGAACCATGTTTGAGACTGTGATCTCCTTTGCCAAGTCCAACGATTCCGTTGTGATCCCGGACGATCCCAACAACATCGACGGTCTGAACTTCCTGTCCGGCAAGGATCTGCACGATGTCAACAAGATGGCCATGACCGGCACACTGTTTGCCCACAACGATGGCGGCGTTCCCAATATCGTTCTGGAAGTGGAAGACAGAAGCGCCTACTCCTTCGGCTATCTGGTATACTTCTTCGAGCTGGCCTGCGCTGTATCCGGCTATATGCTGGGCGTCAACCCCTTCGACCAGCCTGGTGTAGAGGCATACAAGAAGAATATGTATGCACTGCTGGGTAAGCCTGGTTTCGAAGACCAGAAGGCCGCTCTGGAAGCAAGAATGCATTCCTAAAAAATTCACTATATATTTTGGAGGTTATTATGTTAAAATTGATCATCGGCAAAAAGGGTTCCGGCAAGACCAAGAATCTCATCAACATGGTGAACGAAGCACTGGCCATGACCAAAGGCGACGTGGTTTGCATTGAAAAGGGTGACAAGCTGAAGTTTGACATCAAGTACCAGTGCAGATTGATCGACGCCAATGAATACCTCATCAGCGACGGACAGTCTCTGTTTGGTTTCATCGCCGGCATTCTGGCCAGCAATCACGATGTGACGGATCTGTTCATCGACTCTGCTCTGAAGATCTGCGATGACGACGTGGAAAGCTTCGATCTGTTCCTGAAAGAGCTGGAAAGCCTGCTGAAGGATCGCAATCTGAACTGCACCATCACATCCTCTCTGGCTGTAGAAGAAGCTACGGAAACGGTTAAGAAGTACCTCTGAGCCGTGTAGCGACATACCCCCAAAACCGGACTGCGCCTTTCTGTATGTCTTTGTATGTACAGAAAAGCGCAGTTTGTTTTTGCTTTGTTGGTACCACAGACTTTCTTGCCGCATATGCTGATAACGGAGTTTCCAAACTGCGTCGGCAGCTCTGTCGATGCCCATGGGACCTCTCGTGATACACATACAGGAATATCCACATGGTTGTGGTATGGAGGTGAAAAGCGTGGAAAATCGAAACAACTGTTTGTCGCAAAGCAATCGAGATCGGGATATGGTATGCATCGATACCTACCGGGTCTTAGATTCCTGCCGTGACAAGGACTGTTTTGAAAATGTGCGAGTCTATCTGACTTGTCTGGGACAGGATGTGATCCAGCGTACCAGCGTTGTGCGTGCCAAAAACTCCCATGTTCTGTGGTCCTATATCGATATCGATCCGGTGCCCTTCAATCGAGGCTTCTACCAGTTGGGTATCCGGATCTATGTGAAGCTGCTGTTTGAGGCCTGCATGGGTCCCGGCAATGTGCAGGAATTCGAAGGGGTCGCTGTGGTGGAGAAAAAGGTGATCCTGTTCGGCAGCGAGGGCAATGTCAGCGTATTCAAAAGCGAGACCCAAAACGGCGGCTTCTGCGCCTGTGGCGTAGGCTGCAAACAGTCCCGCGGCAACAACCTGCCTGTGGCGGTGCTGGAAACGGTAGATCCCATCATTCTGGACGTCCGTGTGGTGGAACCCAGACAAAAATGCTGTACCTGCTGCTGTAGTCTGGATGAGATGCCGGAAAATATCGCAGGGTGCTTTGGAGAAGATCTGGTAGACCCTGAGGACAGCAATAAGCTGCTGGTCTCCCTGGGCTTCTTCTCCGTAGTACGGATCGAACGTCCGGCACAATATCTGGTCAATGCAGTGGAATACTGTGTGCCTGAAAAGGAATGCACGCTGCCGCCGCCGGAGGATCCCTGCAGTCTGTTCCGGAATATGGCTTTCCCGGTCAACGAATTCTGTCCGCCGTCGGTGCTGCCCGGTTGTAAAGGTGGAAGCGGAGGAAATACCGGCTGCAGCAATGATGGGGAAGGCAGCAAAAAATGTTCCTGCAGCAGTTGATCTGTGGCGGAAGCATCGTTTATCCACGAAAAATGGCAGAGTCCAAACGGCTCTGCTGTTTTTTCTGCCAAAAAGTGCAGCTTTTTTTCAGAATTCTGCCGAACCTACTTGAAATTGACAGGATTTTGGTATACAATATATATGTGAAAGTTTGCGTGACACAAGTCACTGAAAAAGGAGTGCATTGATATGACGTTATTTATTTTGGCAGCAGGTATGGGTTCTCGGTACGGCGGACTGAAGCAGATCGACCCCTTTACCAAGCATGGTGAATTCATCATCGATTTCTCGATCTATGACGCTGTACAGGCTGGCTTTGACCGTGTTGTATTCGTGATCAAGGAAGAGAACTACGAAGTGTTCCACGAGACC
>CAZLED010000064.1:0-13296 GCA_964558485.1 uncultured Ruminococcus sp.
GGTGTGCCAGATCCAGGTGGAAGCGGACACCGGCTGCGTGATCACGCTGCACTACGCCGAGATGATCCATCCGGACGGCACACTGGACAAATTCACCAATCGTGCCGCACGTGCCATCGACAGATACACCTGCGCCGGCATCGGTCAGGAGTCCTATACCCCACACTTCACCTACCACGGCTTCCGCTATGTTTTGATGCAGCATAGTGTATCTATCGAAAAATTCCAGATTCATGCCCTGTATATCTCCGCTGACGTGGACGCCAAGTCAAGCTTCCGCTGCTCCGAGCCCATTTTGAATACCATGCACGCCCTGTGTACCAACAGCATCCGTGCCAACCTGGTGACCATTCCCACCGACTGCCCGGTGCGGGACGAGCGTACCCCCTGTCTGATGGATTCCCAGATGTACGAAATGGCCGCCATGTACAACTTCGATATGTATGCCTACTACCGCAAATGGATGGCTGACATCGCTGTGGATCCGGCCAATATCTGCAACGGCAATATGGACTGGTCCGGTGATGGGCTCATGCTGCTGTACCGGATGTACCGCTTCTATGGCGAGACCCAATTGGTACAAGACCTGTATCCATACCTGAAAAAAGCCATGGAGAATTGGCTGGAAAAGGCAGAGGACGGCGTGTGGACTGAGGGCTTTGGCGACTGGTGCCTGCCCAACGACAACACCTGGGACGGCTACCACGGCTGTCCGGCAGCAGTGAACACCTCGCTTCTCCACGCCTACACCGGCATCATGGCAGAGCTGGCCGAAACCTTTGGTACGCCAGCCGACAAAGCCGAATTCCTCTCCATGGGTGAGACCGTGCGAAGCGGCTTCATAAAGCGGTTCTGGCACGAAGACGGTACCGTGGGAGCGGGAAGACAGCCGGAAATGCTCCTGCCCCTGTACTACGGTATCCTGACCGGCGAAAAAGCGGAAAAAACGAAAAAGGCCCTGCTCACCAAGATCCGCCAAGACGGCCACTTCGACACCGGCGGTTTCAGCACCCGTACCGTGATCCCCGTGCTGGCCGACGCAGACGCACTGGATCTGTTCATGGACACCGTCCGCAAGAACCACTACCCCGGCTTTGGTTATTGGAACAGCATGGGTGCCACGACCCTGTGGGAGCAGTACGCCAGCAAAGGCAATATGCACTCCCATAGCCACGCCATGCACGCCGGGATCGAAGCCGCCCTGTTCCAAACCATCTGCGGTATCGTCCCCACTACGCCGGGCTTTGGTACCTTCACCATCGCACCCAAGCTGCCAAAGGAGCTGCACTTTGCCGGATGCCACCTGGACACCTACGCCGGAGAGATCGATGTGTCGGTAGAAAAGTTTACCGATAGCCTGACCCTGTCCTGCACCATCCCACCCAACACCGAAGCTGACCTGACCTTCCCAAAAATGGATTCCTTTGGCGGCTGCGTCCTGTTCGATGGCGAGCGCCGGATCGAAAAAGCCGAGACCTTGCACGTAGGCAGTGGCAGCTACACCTTCCGCCTGGTCCCGGAGACCTATTTGACCTTTGAACCGTACAAATACAAGGTGTGAGTATCCCCATAACGCCACCATTTTCCAAAAAGTCAGCAGAAAAATCACCATTTTCTGTTGACTTTTTCTGCGTAATGTGGTATATTGTATACAACATCATACAAATATCCCGCAGGAGGAAAACAATATGTCCAGTTACGTTGTCCGCAAGACCCCCGGAGATACCGAATGGTTCCGGCATGATCGCTTTGGTATGTTCATCCATTGGGGCCTGTACGCTATGCCCGCCCGCCACGAATGGGTCAAGAACCACGAATGCACCCCCGAAGAAAAGTACGACCTGTACTTCAAATATTTCAACCCCGATCTGTATGACCCCAAGGATTGGGCAAGACAGGCTAAGGCTGCCGGTATGAAGTACGTCGTTCTGACCACCAAGCACCACGAAGGCTTCTGTATGTGGGACTCTCAGTACACCGACTATAAGTGCACCAACACCCCTGCCGGCCGTGACCTGGTGAAGGAATACGTAGACGCTTTTCGGGCAGAGGGACTGCACATCGGCTTCTATTATTCCCTCATCGACTGGCACCATCCGGAATTCCCCATCGACCGCCTCCATCCTCGCCGCAACGACCCGGATGCCGCCGAAAAGAACAAGACCCGTGACGTGAAGAAGTATGCCAAGTATATGCGTGACCAGGTGACCGAGCTGCTGTCCAACTACGGCAAGATCGACATCCTGTGGTTCGACTTCTCCTATCCGGGTGAGAAGGATACTTTTGAACCCATGAAGCTGGGCAAGGATAAGGACGACTGGGAAGCCGAAGAGCTCATCGCTACCGCACGCCGTTTGCAGCCCGGTATCATCATCGACAACCGTACCCAGCTGGAACAGGACCTGTGGACACCTGAGCAGTACCAGCCCAAGGAATGGGTCAAGGATAGTGCGGGCAATCTGGTGACCTGGGAAGCCTGCCAGACCTTCTCCGGCTCCTGGGGCTACTACCGGGACGAGCAGACCTGGAAATCCCCGGAAATGCTGATCCAGATGCTGATCAATACCGTATCCATCGGCGGCAATCTGCTGATGAACGTAGGACCCACGGCCCGTGGCTACATCGACTACAGAGCCGAAGCCGCCCTGAAAGCCTATGGCGACTGGATGAAGTACAATAGTCGCTCCATCTATGGCTGTACTATGGCCGAGCCGGAATTTTTGTCCCTGTGCCCCAACGGCTGCAAGTTCACCCAAAGTGAGGACGGCAAGAGGCTGTACATCCACCTGTTCGAATATCCCTTCCAGTTCTTAGAACTACCCGGATTTGCCGGTAAGGTAGAATACGCCCAGTTCCTCCACGACGGCAGTGAGATCCTGTTCCAGGAAAAGGTAGAGCACTTCAGCGAAGGCAAGACCAATGCCCCGGATCTCTTAGTCATGCGCCTGCCCGTGGTAAAGCCCCCGGTGATCGTTCCCGTTATCGAACTGTTCTTGAAGTAAGCCAAATCTACAAAAAACGGAGTGATAAGATGAAGAACCAACTGTCTCGGAAAACCGCATCCCTGTGTCTCCTTTTCGCATTGCTTCTCACTTCCAGTATGACCGCTTGTGGCAACGATGCAGCAGAGACCACAGCCAATACCAATGGGGATACCCAGACCGACAGCGAATCCACCGCAGCAGACGAAAGCCTGTACGTGGCCGATTACCTGCCGAACACCACCTATGACGGATACGAATATCGTATCTACGACTACGAGGAATACCCCTCCGACATCGAGGAACCATCCGGCAATATCATCAACGATGCCATCTATAAGCGCAATATCGAGATCGAGGAAAAGTACGACATCACCTTTACGACAGACCGCCGTCCCTATACCAAATACGAAGAAGTATCAGTGGTGGTGCGAAACTCTGCCATGGCTCAGTCGGACGACTTCGATTTGGCGTGTGCTTCCATGCGCAATGCCTATAACCATGTCCTGGCAGGAGAATGCCCTGCTGCCACCCAGCTGCCGATCATCGATATGACAAAGCCTTGGCATAACCGGATACTGGCCGAAAGCCTGACGATAGACGGCGTGACGATCTTAGACTACACCGCCATGGACGTGTCTCCCGGTGGATTTGGGATCATATTCAATAAAAAGCTGGTAGAAGATTTCGGCATGGACAGCCCCTATGACCTTGTGGACGAGGGCAAGTGGGTGTACGATACCTTCTATTCCATGGCAGAACAGGTCATCAGCGACCTCGATGGCGATGGCAAAATGACCGTGAACGATCGCTATGGCATCATCGGCGAATGGGACCGCTTCGTGGAATTTGCGTATCAAGGCGTTGGATTGCGGTTGATCGAGGTCGAAAACGGCATTCCGCAGATCAGCATGAGTGAAGCATTGGTAGATACCCTGACCAATTTTGTACACTTCCGCGATATTACCGGTTCGGTATTTGATACCTTTGCAGAATTTGGTACAGCTGAATCCAGCCGTATAGAAGGATTTGAATTGTTCAAAGAAGGCAGATCGCTGTTTGTCATAACCGGTTCCTCCACATTGACAACAATGGGCGATATGGAAGACGACTACGGTATTGTGCCCTATCCGAAAGGATCCGAAGCGCAAGAAGTGTATTATTCTCGCATGGATGCAGGGCGTATCTACCTGCCGTTGTCCTGTTCCACCGATCTGGAGCGTGTATGCGTGATCAAAGAAGCCTTAGCAGTTGGATCTCTTAATTATTATTATCCAGTGTATTACGAAGATGCGATCCAGAACCGATATGTTCGAGATACAGATTCTATTCGGATGCTGGAGCTGATCACAAACGGTATGTACGTAGACCTTGGTTCTACCATCTGGTGGGATATCATTCGAGCACCGTGGCTGAATTGTATCCAGCAGAACAGCACCGACTTTGCCTCCGCAGTAGCGAAAAACGAAAGCAAGGGTCAGAAGGCCATCGACGACCTGCTGGAAGCCATCGACTTCATTAGAAGCCAGGAATAACCTAAAATACCAAAAAAGCCAGAGCGTGCCCCGTTTGCAGGGAACAGTCTCTGGTTTTTTTGCGTCCATTTCTTGACAGTACCGGCGGAATGTGGTACAATAATGCCAATATACCATACATTTGGGATCGAAGGAGAGAAAAGCATGAACAATACGATCCACCCGCAGCTGGACAAAACCTATCTGGGCATCGAGCTTGGCTCCACCCGGATCAAAGCCGTCCTGATCGACGAGACCTATACCCCCATCGCCGCCGGTAGCCATAGCTGGGAAAACCGCATGGAAAACGGCTACTGGACCTATGCTATGCCCGACGTGTACACCGGCCTGCAAGCCTGCTACGCCGATCTGGCAAAGGACGTGCAAAACCGATACGGCGTGGCATTGACCACCATGGGTGCCATCGGGATCTCCGGCATGATGCACGGCTACCTGGTGTTCGACAAGGACGGCAAGCTGCTGACACCCTTCCGCACCTGGCGCAATACCACCACCGCCGAAGCCGCCCACATCCTGCGGGAAAAATTCCACTTCAATATTCCCCAGCGGTGGAGCATTGCCCATTTGTACCAGGCCATTCTGAACGGGGAAGACCACGTGGCAAAGATCCATCAGCTGACCACACTGTCTACCCACATCCATTACCTGCTCACCGGCCGCCACGAGACTGGTATGTGCGAAGCCTCCGGTATGTTCCCACTCAAGAATGGTGCGTATGATGCAGATATGCTGACCACCTTTGATACATTGGCAAAGGCCTGTCCCTGGCACATTCGGGAGCTTCTGCCCACCGTGCGGCCGGCTGGCTACAGAGGTGCGACCCTTACCGAAGCCGGTGCCCGCTTCTTAGACCCCACCGGTACCTTGCAGGCTGGCATTCCCCTGTGTCCGCCGGAAGGAGATGGTGGCACCGGTATGACCGCCACAGGTGCCGTTCTGCCCGGTACCGGCAACGTGTCCGCTGGCACATCGACCTTCTCCATGCTGGTGCTGGACAAACCACTCCGTGGCGTGTACCCGGAGATCGATGTGTGCTGTACGCCCGATGGTTCTCCCACGGCGATGGTGCACAGCAACAACGGCTGCTCCGAGCTGGACGTGTGGGTGCAGCTGTTCCGGGAATTCGCCGCATTGTCCGGGCATCCCATGGATCTGTCCGATTGCTACGCCACATTGTACCGCCACGCCATGACTGGGGATCCCGATTGCAGCGGTATGGTGTCGTATAATATGCTGGCAGGAGAACCGGTGGCCGCAGTCGAAAAGGGCTTTCCCATGCTGTTCCGTACCGCAGACAGCAAGCCCAGCCTGGCAAATCTGTTTCGTTCCCAGCTGTATGCCGTAGTCGCACCGCTGCGTCTGGGTATGGATCTGCTGGTGGAAAAGGAAGGTATGCACGCTGCACATTTTATGGCACATGGAGGACTGTTCAAGGTCCAAGGTGTCGCACAGCAGATCCTGGCAGACGCTCTGCAAACCCCGGTGTCCACAGCATCCACAGCCGGAGAAGGTGGTGCATGGGGTATGGCACTGCTGGCCGCTTATATGGGTTCTGGTACCGATCGTTCCCTGGGTATGTGGCTCCGTGACGACGTGTTTGCCACCATGGATACCCTGCGTCTGGAACCGGATGCGGCCGGTATGGCAGGGTACACCGCCTATATGCAGCGATACACCACCGGTCTGGATGGCGTCCGTGGCCTGAAAGAGGTACAGTGATGCTGGAAGAACTGAAGTACAAAGTCTGGGAAGCCAATCTGGCACTGCCGAAATATGGCCTTGTCACCTTCACCTGGGGCAACGTATCTGCCGTAGATCGGGAGACGGGATGCATGGTCATCAAGCCTTCCGGTGTGGCCTACGACGCACTGCAGCCGGAAGACATGGTGGTGGTCGATCTGGCAAGTGGCAAGACCACGGAAGGCCATCTGCACCCATCCAGCGATACACCGACCCATCTGGTGCTGTACCGGGCTTTTCCCAACATTGGCGGCATTGTCCACACCCATAGCCGGGAAGCCACCTCCTTTGCCCAGGCCGGTCGAGGCATTATGCCCATGGGGACTACCCACGCCGACCATTTCTATGGTGAGATCCCCTGTACACGCCGCATGACCCCGGAGGAGATCGCCGGTGCCTACGAAGCGGAAACAGGCAACGTGATCGTGGAGACCTTCCGGAACCGGGATCCCATGGCCATCCCAGCCGTTCTGGTTCACAGCCACGGTCCCTTCACCTGGGGGAAAACCGCCATGGACGCCGTACAAAATGCCGTGGTCCTGGAAGAAGTCGCCGCCATGCAGCTGCGTACTTTGTTCTTAGCGTCGGCGAATGATCCAACGTCCATGCAGCAGGAACTGTTGGACCGACACTACCTTCGCAAGCACGGCAAGAACGCCTATTACGGTCAATAACAATAGGAAAAACAAAACAGCCGATCCGGTACGTACCACCATGGTACGAAGCCAAAAGATCGACTGTTTTTTGATTTGTCATTTTTCCAAAGCTGCCAGATACGCTTCTCCCACCAGCTCCCCGATCCGCTTGTGACCGGCAGCATTGGGGTGCGGATCCATCCTGCCCATATCGATCGCCGTAGGTGCAGAGTCATCCGGCGCTTCCACACAAACCAGTGACGCCGTGTCCTCCGCAAAAGCCGCATACACATCCACGACCTGCACATAGTCCACGGCAGTCGCAGCAGTACAGATACAAGCATTGACCTGCTGGACAGCCGCATCCAGGAACGAATCGACCAAAACCATCGAATCACCCACGGGGATCTCCGTAGGCAGTGCCGCATAGGGATCGTAGAAGGTCAGAAACAGGATCGTGGCATCTGGCGCCAGCAGATGGATATCCTCAATGAGCAGCGGCAACCCGGCATCAAACATGGCACAAGCTTCCGTGACCGCATCGGTAAATGCAGTGCATAACGTCGCAGCATCGTCCAGATCCTGCCGGGACAGGGTCGAGAGGAACGACCACACCGTTGCCAAAATATGGTTGGCGCCTATGCTGACGGAAAACACATCCGCATCGGCCCAGGCTGGATCGGCTTTTTCGTTGACCGTATCCAGCACACCCCAGAGGTCCTGCCCATCCACACCGGCATTGTACACCGTCACGTCGTCGATCCCATGGGCAAACCAATATTCTTTGGCAATGGTAGAAAACCGCTGTCCTTCCACATCGGCCAAACCAAAGCCACGTGCAATGGAATCGCCCAGCGATAAATACACAATGGCGGCATCCGGATCCGAGACTACCACCGGCTCCGTCTCCACAGGTACCACCGGCGCAGTCGTCTCTGTGTCCGCCGAAAGCGTGTCAACCACCGGTACTTCTTCGTACGGCACCAGTTCCGTTTCCATTGACCCAGTGGCACAGGAAGACAAAAGAAGCATTGCCAAAACACAGCAACCCATACGATACCACATACGGTTTCTCCTTATCATTACGCAGCGATCATTGCGTCTGCTAAGTTTTACTTATGCTGACAAAACTACTGTGTAGTTTACGTCTGCTAAGTTTACTTATGCCAGGCTAAGTTTACTTATGCCAAGCTGTCGGACTTAAGAACACCAGCATAGGGAACAGCTCCAACCGTCCCAACAGCATATCGATGGATAGGATCCACGTGGAAAACCCATTGAATCCACTGAAATTGTTCATAGGCCCAACGCCGTCCAGACCCGGTCCAATGTTGTTGAGACAAGCCGCCACAGCTGTAAAGCAAGTCTCCAAGGAATGCCCCGGCTCCAGCGTCAACAAAAAGGTGGAAAAAGCAAACAGTAGCATATAGACCACAAAGTACGCCGAAACGCTGGTGACCACATTTTTCTCCACATACACCCCATCGCACCGGATCGACCGCACCTCTCTGGGATTGATATAATACCGGATCTCCTTGATGGCAGTCTTCACCAATATGATGCACCGGGAAACCTTCAGCCCCCCACTGGTAGACGAAGCACACCCACCAATAAACATGAGCAGCACCAGAATTCCCTTAGAGAAAGTGGGCCACAGATCGTAGTTCACCGAAGAGAACCCCGTGGTGGTGATGATCGAGGTGACCTGGAAGAATGCATGGCGCAGACTGGTGCCCACGGAATCATACATAGATAAAATATTCCCCGTGATGAGCACCGTGGAGATCCCAATGATCAGAAGATACCACCGCAGCTCCTCACTTTTCCAAACGGAAATAAAATTCTTCGTCAGGACAAAATAATAGATATTGAAGTTGATCCCGAACAGCATGGGTGCGACAGCCAATACCCATTCCAGATACGCACTGTCGTAGTAGCCAATGCTGGCGTTTTTCACGGAGAACCCACCGGTACCTGCCGCCGCAAAGCCATGACAGGTGGCGTCAAACAGATCCATACCACCAAACAGCAGCAAAATGATGGTGACCACCGTCATGCAGGCGTAAATGATGTACAGGATCTGCACATTGAACCGCAGCTTGGATACCAGCTTGCCGAACATGGGTCCCGGACTTTCTGCCCGGATGATGTACACATCGGAACCCCTTGTGTCCCCTTTGCTTCGATCTTTGTCCAACGGGGCCAGTGCCAACACCAACGCCAGCACACCCATGCCACCGATCCAGTTCATGAACTGTCGCCAGAACAAAATACTCTCCGGCAATCCTTCCACTGCCGGCAAAATACTGGACCCGGTGGTGGTGAACCCCGATACCGCTTCAAAAAACGCATCGGTAAAGGAATTCGTCACGCCACTGAGCAAAAAGGGAAGTGCCCCAAAAGCCGAAAGCAATACCCAGATCAGCGTCACCACCGCAAAGCCTTCCCGGGCAAACAGTGTACCTTTTTCCGGCTTCTTGCGTCCCCAGATGAGCCCAATGGCCAGCATGAACACCATAGGAATCACAAAGGCCCAAAAGCACCCATCTCGATATAGCAGCGATACCGCCAGCGGCAACAGCAGCAAAAGTCCCAGGATCAATAGGACTCGGCTACACAAATATACAATATAACGAATGTTCATATCAAATACAAAAAGTCAGTCCGCCAAAATCTCACGCAGGGTAGACAGCCGCAGATTGGCCGTCACCACCACCACAGTGTCGCCCACACAGAACTGGTCGTTGGCACCGGGGTAGATCACCTGAGAGCCTCGTACGATCCCAGCGATCAGCAAATTCTTTTTCAGGTGCATTTCCGAAAGCGGTATGCCCGTCATGGATACGCTTTCCTCCTGTACCAAAAATTCCATTGCTTCGATCTGCCCGTCCAGCAGCTTGTACAACGTCTGAATGGCAGAATCGCTTCCGGATTGTCCCAGCGCCCGGACATAGGAAACGATCACATCGGCGGTCAGCTGTTCCGGCGAAATGGCAGAATCCAGGCCCACATGAGAAGACATGGTCAGCAGCGCATTCTTGTTGATCTTCGGGATCACCTTGCCAACACCTTCGCTGAGTGCATATAACGACAGAATGATGTTCCCCTCGTCCATACCGGTCAGCGCAATGCAGGCATCCATATCCCGAATGCCTTCTTCGATTAGGATCTCGTGGTTGGTCCCATCGGCACATATGATCCGGGCATGGGGCAGCTCCCGGGAAAGCGCCACACAGCGGTCGTGATCTTCTTCGATGATCTTCACGTGCAGGCCGCTTTCCACCAGATTCTTTGCCAAATAATAGGCAATGCGACTGCCACCGACCACCAGCACATCCCGGATCGGTTCCGACAAAGCGCCGATCTCCCGGAAGAACCGGTGGATGTCCGCATGGGTGGCCGTCAGACTCAGGATGTCACCAGCCTGGATCACATACCCGGCAGAAGGCACGATGGCAGCTTGGCGTCCGGCACATTGTACCGCACAGACCAGCACACGGGTCTTACACTTGCTGGGCAGCTGAAACAGAGCCGTTCCCACCAGCGGACAGTCAGCAGCGATCTTCAGCTGCACCATATCCAGTTTGCCGCCGGCAAAGGAGTCCACCTTGGAAGCACTGGGGATCCGCAGGATTCGGGATATGGCATGAGCCGCATAATAGTCCGGATTCATCATGGTGTCGATCCCTAATTTTTGCTGCATGAATCGGATCTGTGCATTCAGCTCCGGATTGCGCACCCGTGCGATACAGCTTTTACAGCCCAGCTGCTTGGCGATCACGCAGGACAGCACATTGATCTCATCCTGCGGCGTACAGGCGATCACCAGGTCGGCAGCATCGGCACCGGCTTTTTCCAAGGTTTCCGTGACCACGCCACTGCCGCAGATCCCCATGACGTCGTATGTATCCAGGATATTTTCGATCACAGAATACAGCGGATCGATCACGGCAATGTCGTGTCCTTCGGCAAGCAGGGAAGCGATCAGCTCTTCACCGGTCTTCCCCACGCCAATAATGATAATGTTCATAGATTCTCCAGAGATGTGTCTCCCAACAAAAATGCGATACGCTCAATGCAGAGAGCCTTCTAAGATCGTGCCGTCCGGATGGAACAACGGCAGCTTTTCCAGATATTGGATGTCGTCCCGTACCTGCGCATCTCCCTCAGCCAGCACTGCCATTTTGCCACAGATGATACCGCCAGCCGCCGTTACCAACGTTTCCACGGCACGCAGGCTTTCACCGGTGGAGATCACGTCGTCCACGATCAGGATCCGTTTGCCCTGCATCAGTTCGGCATCGGCTTTGTCCAGAAACAGCTTCTGTTCGCCGGCCGTGGTGATGGACTGCACCGTCACTTCAAATACGCCAGTCATGTACGCCTTGGCCTTCTTGCGTGCGATAAAATACTTTTGATTGCCAGCCAGCCGTGCCATTTCGTGGGCCAGCGGAATGCCCTTTGCTTCGGCCGTGATGATGTAATCATACTTGGGTGCTATGGCAAGCAGTGCCTTGGCTGTGGCCGTGGTCAGCTCCGGGTCGCCAAAGATCACAAATGCACCAATGGCAAGCGAATCGTTCAACGGACAAATGGGCAGCTTCCGTTTCAATCCCGCAATGGTCATAGGATACGTTAACATCGTTATACCTCCTAAAAGAAATGATTTCCCAAAACAGGCAAACCGGGAAAAGACAAATGCCCTTCCCGGAATCCCATTTTGCACATAAAATCGTGCGAATAAAGCAAATTATATTACTGCCGCAGGGTGATACCATGCTTGTCGGCCAGACCGGCTAAGATCTTCTTCACCGTGGCATCGGCTTCTTCATCGGTCATGGTATGGTCGTCGGCACGCAGCTGTACCGCATAGGATACGCTCTTCTTGTTCGCACCAACCTGCGGTCCTCTATAAATGTCGAACAGTTCAGCGGCTTCTACCACCTTGCCACCGATCTCCCGGATCTCCTTGGAGATGAGTCCGGCCGGTGTATCCTCGTCGCAAACGAAGGAGAAGTCTCTTTCCAGTGCAGGATGCTTGGGCAGGGGCTTGTAGTCCATCATCAACCGACGAGCGTCAAACAGGGCTTCCAGATCCAGCTCGCATACGTACACGGGTACGCTGAAGTTGTAGTTGTCTGCCGTAGCCGGATGGATCTGCCCGAAGGTCGCTACCAGCTTGTCACCGACTGTCATGGTAGCGCAGCGACCCGGATGGAAGGTAGGCTCCGTGGTGCAGGCAGCAAAGTCCGCATTTTCGATCCCGGCAATGTACAGAATCGCTTCCAGGATCCCCTTCAGCCGGTAGAAGCCTTCGCCCTTCTTGTCGTCCCCGGCATAGAACCCGATGGCCAAGTGCCCCGGCTCGTTGGGAAGTTCACCTTGGGTGGTAGGCAGGTAGACCTTGCCCATTTCAAAGAGCGCCACGTCCTTGTTCTTCACAGCCGCATTGTCGGAGAGCACCTTCAGCAGAGAGGGCAGAATGGTGGTACGCATTACAGAGGTGTCTTCGCCCAGCGGATTGGAGATCACCACAGAATTCCGACGCACATCATCCTCGGCCAGCCGGATCTTGCTATACCAGGACGGGCTGATGAAGGAGAAGGTCTCGATCTCGTCCAGACCCATGCCACACAGCATATCGTGCAGCTTCATATCAAAGCTCTGCCGTTCGGTCCGTGCCCCATTGGTAGGCGTAGCCTTGGAGGACAGGGTAGAGGTGATCTTGTCGTAGCCATACATCCGCAGCACTTCTTCGGCCAGGTCGTTCATGCAGCGCACGTCGTCCCGGTAGGTAGGCACGGTCAGCGTAGCATTGTCGTCCGACACACCAAAGTCCAGCGAACGGAAAATGTCCGCCATATATTCTCTGGTCAGTTCTACGCCTAAGAATTCGTTGATCTTGTCGGCATCCAGCGGCATGGTGAAGGGAACCTTTTTCACGGGATATACATCGATGGTGCCGTCCACGATCTCACCGGCGCACAGCAGCGTCACCAGCTCGCAAGCCCGATCCAGTGCCGGCATGGTGTTTTCGCTGTCCAGCCCCTTTTCAAACCGGGCAGAGGATTCCGTCCGCATACCCTGCTTCTTGGCCGTCACACGCACATTGCCCGGATGGAACATAGCGGATTCAAATACAACCGTGGTGGTGTCGTCCGTGATCTCACTGTTCAGACCACCCATGACCCCGGCCAGTGCCACAGCCTTCTTTTCGTCAGCGATCACCAGAGAAGCGGCGTCCAGGATGTGTTCTTCGTTGTCCAGAGAAACAAACTTTTCTCCTTCCGCTGCATTCCGTACAATGATGTGGGAGCCGTCCAGACACTTGTAGTCAAAGGCGTGCATGGGCTGACCGTATTCCAGCATCACATAGTTGGTGATGTCCACGATGTTGTTGATGGG
>CAZLED010000065.1:0-13066 GCA_964558485.1 uncultured Ruminococcus sp.
TTCAATTATCATCGCAATTCCTCTAGGACTTGCATTTGGTATTTTTACTGCATTCCGCAGCGGATTTTCGTTTCCTGAACAGTCTGCCCGGCAAGAAGCTCATCGGCAAGGGCAACCACGACTTCTGGTGGTCCACCGTCAAAAAGATGCAGACCTTTCTTCGTTCCATTGAAGTAGAAAATATCGAATTTCTGTACAACAATGCCTACCGGGTCGAGGACAAGATCGTCTGCGGCACCCGTGGCTGGTTCATCGAAGAAGGCAAGCAGCGCTCCGTAAATCCGGTGGACTACGACAAGCTGGTCTCCCGGGAGGCACAACGACTGACCCATTGCCTGACGGAAGCCTTGACTTTGCGGCAAGCGGACGAGGAGATCTTTGTTTTCCTGCACTTTCCGCCGGTCTACGACAGCTTTGTGTGTCGGGAGATCGTGGAGGTGCTGCACCAATTCGACGTTCGTCACTGCTACTACGGCCACATCCACGGCACCTACAGCGCACCGTCCACAGCCGTCTTCGAGGATATTGCCTTCACCAATGTGGCTGCCGATTACCTGGATTTCCATCCGCTGCCCATCCGAAGCTGAGTTTTTTCCATTTTTTGTCCATTTCACCAGAAACTTTTACATTTTTGTCAAATACTTTTCGATTTTTTGCCTTGACTTCTGCCGCAAAAAAATGTACAATGTAGAAAGCTATGTAAAACGTGGAGCGTATCGCTCTTATCTATACCATTTGGAGGAATAACAACCATGAGTCTGAAGAACACCGAAAGCATCGCTGTCAATCAATATAAAGTGACCTTTGATGTAGACCACGCCACCTTTGAAGGTGCGATCAACAAGGTTTACAAGCGCCAGGTCAAGAACATCTCCATCCCCGGCTTCCGCAAGGGCAAGGCGCCCCGTGCCATCGTGGAAAAGATGTACGGCAAGGAAGTCTTCTATGAAGATGCCATCAACGAAGTGATCCCGGATGCGTACACCGCCGCTATCGAAGGCTTCGAAAAGACCATCGTGTCTCAGCCCGAATTTGACGTGGAGACCATCGACGAAAACGGCGTTGTGCTGACTGCCACCTTCTTCACCAAGCCCGATGCAAACATCGCCGACTACATGGGTCTGGCTGTTACCCGCACCGTGAAGGAAGCTACCGACGCTGAGGTAGACGAAGAGCTGTCTCACGTACAGAACCGGAACTCCCGTATGATCGAGATCACCGACCGTGCTGCCGCTATGGACGACGTGGCCAACATCGACTTCGAAGGCACCATCGACGGCGTTCCCTTTGACGGCGGCAAGGCTGAGGGTCACACACTGAAGCTGGGCTCCGGTCAGTTCATCCCCGGCTTTGAAGAACAGATCGTTGGCAAGAACATCGGCGAATCCTTTGACGTGACCGTGACCTTCCCGGAAGATTACCACGCCGAAGAGCTGAAGGGCAAGGAAGCTGTATTCCACTGCAAGCTGAACGGTCTGAAGTTCAACGAGCTGCCTGCACTGGACGATGATTTCGCCAAGGACGTTTCCGAATTTGACACCCTGGACGAATACAAGGCCGACATCAAGGCAAAAATCCAGGAGAACCACAACAAGCAGGCCGACAACGAAGTAGAAGAACAGATCATCAAGGCGCTGAACGAAAAGCTGGAAGCTGAGATCCCGGAATGCATGTACGAGAACGAGACCGAAAACTTCGTTCGTGACTACGACAACAGACTGCGGATGCAGGGTCTGGACCTGTCCACCTACTTCAAGTACACCGGCATGGATCTGGACACCCTGCGCAAGAATATGCGTCCCGATGCTGAACGTCAGGTAAAGACCAGACTGGCTCTGGAAACCATTGCCAAGCTGGAAGGCATCGTAGCCTCCGACGAAGAGATCGAAGAAGAATACAACCGTCTGGCTGACGCTTACAAGATGGAAGTAGAAAAGATCAAGGCTGCCGTTGCTGCCGACGCGATCGCCGAAGACCTGAAGGTCAAGAAGGCCATCGACCTGGTCAAGGAAAAGGCCGTTGTGACCGAAGCAGCAGCTTCTGACGAAGCCGCTGACGCTGAATAATCCAAAACGAACACGCATACAATGCCGCTGTCTTTGTGTTGTCCCACCTGGGGCATACTGAGCGGCGGCATTGCGCATTATCGAATCATTACCCATTTAGGAGGTTAGAAAACGATATGGCACTTGTACCTACCGTCATTGAACAGACCAACAGAGGGGAACGGGCATACGACATTTACTCCCGTCTGCTGAACGACCGCATTGTTTTTTTAGCCGATGAAGTGAATGACGTAACGGCCTCTCTGGTCGTAGCACAGCTTTTGTTCCTGGAATCCCAGGACCCCGACAAGGACATTTCCCTGTACATCAACAGCCCTGGCGGCTCTGTGTCCGCTGGTATGTCCATCTACGACACCATGAATTTCATCAAGTGTGACGTGAGCACCATCTGCATTGGCATGGCCGCCAGCATGGGTGCATTCCTGCTGTCCTCCGGCGCCAAGGGAAAGCGTCTGGCACTGCCCAACAGTGAGATCATGATCCACCAGCCGCTTGGCGGAACCCAGGGGCAGGCCACGGACATCAAGATCCATGCTGAGCACATCCTGCGCACCCGGGACACCTTGAACGGCATCCTGGCAAAGAACACCGGCAAGTCACTGGACGAAATTGCCAGAGACACCGAACGGGACAACTTCATGACCGCTGCCCAGGCCTGCGAATATGGTCTGATCGACAAAGTGATTGAACACCGCATTTAAGTTCGTTACGTTTCACGTAACGAACTTAAATGCTCACAAATTACGTTAAAACGTAATTTGTGTGTCCAAGTAAATTGCGTTGATCGTAGCTTGTGTATCCGAGATAGTTCCGCAGGGCGTACCCATATGCCCACACTTTGTAAGTGTTCACAATATAGAAAGGTTTAACCAATACAATGGCTCAAACGACTTCCGGGGGTAGAGGACGGATGAAGATCACGCCTACCTGCTCCTTTTGTGGTCGAAGCGAAGAGGATGTATCCTTCCTGATCCCTTCTGCCACCGGGCTGTATATCTGCGACAAGTGCGTAGAGGCCTGCAACGATATTATTTTTGACCAGATGGAGTATTCGACAGAGAAGTCCAAGGAAGGTCTTTCCGGCGATCATCTGCCCACTCCCAAAGAAATGAAAGCAACGCTGGATGAATATGTCATCGGCCAGGACGAAGCCAAGACCGCTTTGTCCGTAGCGGTGTACAACCATTACAAGCGTCTGCTGTACAACGACAAACGTGCCAAGCTGAAAAATGCCAATCGACGTGCGAAGACTGCCGATGCTTGTGACGTGGCTGACACGGATATCCTTGACGATGTAGATATTCAAAAGAGCAATGTACTGCTGATCGGTCCCACCGGCGTGGGCAAGACCTTCTTAGCCCAGACCCTGGCGAAGACCTTAGAGGTGCCCTTTGCCATTGCGGATGCCACGACCCTGACGGAAGCCGGGTATGTGGGTGAGGACGTGGAGAACATCCTGCTGCGGTTGATCCAGGCTGCGGACTTTGACGTAGAGCTGGCAGAGCGTGGGATCATCTACATCGATGAGATCGACAAGATCTCCCGGCGCAGCGAAAACCGTTCCATCACCCGGGACGTATCCGGTGAAGGTGTCCAGCAGGCGCTGCTGAAGATCCTGGAAGGAACCGTTGCCAACGTACCACCGCAGGGTGGTCGGAAGCATCCGAACCAGGAGTTCATCCAGATCAACACGGAGAATATTCTGTTCATCTGCGGTGGTGCCTTTGACACGCTGGATCAGCTGATCGAGCAGCGGAAGGGCCAGACCGGCATGGGCTTCAACGGAGAGATCAAGACCAAGGAAGACAAGCAGAAGACCGCCGTCTACAAGGAAGTGACCGCCCACGACATCGTGAAGTTTGGTCTGATCCCGGAGCTGGTGGGACGTCTGCCGGTGATCGTAGGTCTGGAAAATCTGGACTGCGAAGCTTTGGTGCGGATCCTGCAGGAACCCAAGAACGCCATCACGAAGCAGTACAAAAAGCTGTTCGCCATGGACAACGTGGATCTGCAGTTCACAGACGATGCCCTGCACGCTGTAGCGGAGCTTGCCATTGAGCGGAACACCGGTGCCCGTGGTCTGCGTTCCATCCTGGAAGAAGTGATGACGGACATCATGTTCGAGATCCCGTCCCGGAACGACATTGCCACCGTGACCATCACCCGGGAGACCATCAAGGACAAGAAGCCGCCGGAGATCACGGTAAGGTAAGAAGTCAGAAATCAGAAGTTGCCAGGCAGGATGTATCTCCTGTTTGGCACTTCTTTTTTGCGTGACTTTTGATTCCCCTCTTGACAAATTCCCAGCGATATGGTATACTATTCCACAAGAAGTCCGGGGAGCAGGAAGCTTTTCGGCAACCAATGGATTTGGCGACCGTTGTATTCGGCGTTTGTCCAGTTTTTTGTCACATAATATTTTGTATATCGTATCAGGAAGATACTGCCCTATGGTAGGGTAGGTATCTTCTTTTTCTTTCAGGAGGTCATATGCGAAAGCGCACCCATGTTTCCCTGTCCATCCGTCATCTGGTCTATGCGGCACTGTGCCTGGCGGTGGCGTTGCTGCTGCCGTTTCTGACCGGTGGGATCCCCCAGATCGGTGGGATGCTTTGTCCCATGCATTTGCCGGTGCTGCTGTGCGGTCTGCTCTGTGGTCCCTACTGGGGAGCGGCTGTGGGGCTGGTATGTCCACTGCTGCGGCACATGCTGTTCTCCATGCCACCACTGCTGACTGCCATCACCATGACGGCGGAGCTGGCTGCCTACGGATTTTTCGCCGGGCTGTTTTATCGGATACTGCATAAGCTGTTGCCGACCCGACCCACGGCGGCTGTCTATGGATCGCTGCTGCTCAGTATGCTGGCCGGTCGGCTGGTCTGGGGCTTGGCGTCGGTGCTGCTGATGCTGGCCGGACGTACCACCTTCTCCATCGGCGCCTTTTGGGTCAGCGGCTTTGTAACGGCCTGGCCGGGCATCGTGGTGCAGCTGATCCTGATCCCGGCGATCTGGCGTGCGGTGATGCGGCAGAAGTGACACCGGTTTTGTCGCACTTGTTGGATTTGTGCATTTTACCCGAACATTTCCCCATATTTTGTGCAATTTCCTATACTTTTTTTCTTGAACTGTTGCCTTATTTGTGGTATAATATGCTGAATACAATTTTACCATTACGATGAGGAGCAATGCTTATGAAACGCAAGACGATCTCTTTGCTGCTGCTGATCTCTATGCTGGCGTCCTTTGCCGTATCCTGCGGCAGTACCACCGACTCCACGGAGACCCAGGCGAACACAGCAGACACCACGCCTACCGAAACGGAACCGGTGGACACTTCTTCCCACACCGATCTGCCGGAAGACTTAGACTTTGCCGGTGCCTCTTACCGGATCCACAACCTGACTTCCACGTCCTACTACGACACCATCGTGGCCTTTGAGCAGACCGGCGACAACCTGAACGACACCATCTACACCCGTGACCAGAAGCTCATGCAGGAGCTGAATTTCGTCTTTGAGGAGACCAAATCCGAGGAAGATGCCCATGGTGCGCTGGTGAAGTCCACCAAGAACCTGATCATGGCCGGAGACGACTCCTATGATATGTACGTGCTGGTAGACTGGTCCGGCTATTCTGTGGCACAGGAGGGCTATGCGCTGCCTGTGAACGACCTGCCCTACATCGACACCGACCGGGAATACTACTCCCAGTCCATCCAGGACAACCTGTCCATCCAGGGCAAGCTGTTCTTCCTCATGGGCGACGACAACCTGTCCACCTACGACAGCACCAACGTACTGCTGTTCAACAAGGAAATGGCCATCGATCTGGACCTGGCCGACCACTATGAAACGGTGCTCTCCGGCGACTGGACCCTGGATCTGATGCAGGAAAACATGACCCTGGCCACCTACGATGCAGACGGAGACGGCGCATGGACGGATAGTGACCGGTACGGCATCACGTCCCACTCCAAGCAGATGCTGCCGGTGTTCTGGGTGGCATCCGATATGCGTGTTATCGAAAAGGACGAAAACGACCTGCCCATCTTCACCTTAGCTTCCAACGAACAGTTTGACACCATGTACACCCGGCTCATGAATATGATGCACAACGACCACCTGCTGTTCATGTCCGACAACTTCCCGGACTATGCGGACAACACCCTGTTCAAGAACGGCAATGCCCTGTACAATGTGGTTCGTGTGGCGTTCATGCACTTCTACCGGGACATGGACATCAACTACGGCATCATTCCCTTCCCCAAGTACGATGCGGAGCAGGCCGAGTATTGCAGCCGTACCGAGGGTGCGTACATCCACGTATTCCCGGTTACCCTGACCCAGAAGGAGCTGGCAGGGGCCGTGACCGAGGCAATGGCGTGTGCGTCCCACAACGATGTGGTGCCGGTGTACTACGATGTGGTGCTGAAGAGCAAGTACAGCCGGGACGAAAACTCCACCAAGATGCTGGACATCATCTACGGCAACCGGATCTATGACCTGGCCGATACCCTGTTCTGCGGCACCATCCGGGACGGTATCTTCGCCAAGAAGTTCAAGGCGGCCGACATGGATCTGCAGAGCACCATCGCTTCTATGACCAAGACCGTGGAAAAGACCATCGCCGATTACGTAGGCGCCTTTACCACCGAAGAATAATATCCATATTCCAAAAGATGCAGGCTTCGGCTTGCGTCTTTTTTCTCTGCCGTGCCCCTTTGCTCCTGCGATCCGCTGCCGCTTTTTCCAAAGAACGTTCCGGTGTGACAGGAATCGAGTAAAATGCATTTTTTAAGCCCGTTAATTTTCGCATTTACTATTGACATTCCTTCACATATGTGCTATAATTGATTCACCACGAATTCACAGAGTCGTGGGTATCGTTGTTTGTGCTTATTCTACAAAAGTCAATTCACAAAAAAAGGATGGTAAGTTTTATGAAAAAGAATCTTGCTATGCTCCTGGCCGGTGTTGTTCTGGCATCCTCTATGGCTGTTTCTGCCTTTGCTGCAGAAGAACCCTCTATCCTGTGGGACTTCACCGCTGACGAAGCTATGTCCGGCATCATGACCGGTGCTGCTTCCGTATCCTATGCTGCTGCTACCGAAGACGGCGTGGATTGCTATGCGTTCACGGCTGATGGCGCTGACCCCTACGTATATGTAGGTTCCTCCGCTGACGACGTTAGCGAAGTTCTGTGGTGCAAGGCTCGTGTAAAGAACCCCTCTCACTCCACCGCAATCGAACTGTTCGGTGCTACCAATGGTCGTGGCCTGTCCGGTTCTGAATGCACCCACATCGACCTGAAGTCTGAAGACAATGGTTGGTACACCTACCTGATCTACGTTCCGGATGCAAACATTGCTACCGTTAACGCTTACAAGGATGCCAAGTATGCCATCACCGAGTTCTACTGGGAAGGCACTGTTGACCAGATCCGTCTTGACCCCCTGTGGAGAGAAGGCGACGATGGTAACGATGCCGGTGGTAACATGGAAGGCGGCGAAGTTGTTTACATCGACTACATCGCATTCTTCCCCACCCAGGAAGACGCTTTCGCATTCCGTCCTGAACTGGACAACTATGCCTTTGCTGAACAGGCTCCCGTAGTAGAAACCGAACCCGAAACCGTTGCTGTTCCGGAAGCTGAAGTGGTTGCTGAACCCGAAGTGGTTACCACGGCTCCCCAGACCTTCGACATGGGTATCGTTGCTGCTATCGCTGCTACCGTTTCCGCAGCTGGCTACATGATCTCCAAGAAGAGATAACCTATTTTCCCCAGCACGCACAATAATGACATCCGCTCCTCTGTATAGCGCGACCCCAAAGTGATAAAAAGGACGCAGGCTTTCTTTTGGCTTGCGTCTTTTTTTCTGCACCTTGGCCTATGGGCACAGGAGCATATCCCCATAGCGCAAACAAATGCGGGCAATTTCTAAACGCCTCTTGACTTTCGTGAAAAAATACGGTATAATGCATATAGTTATGAAGAAACGGAGGCAACCTATGCTCAAACGATTTTTAGCGTATTATAAGCCCCATATGCGCATCTTCCTGCTGGATATGGGCGCATCGCTGCTGGTGGCGCTGATCGGGATCGTGTACCCCATCGTCACCCGAACCATGCTCAACGATCTGATCCCCAATAAGAATTACCAGATGGTGGTCCTCTTTGGCCTGACTCTTTTGGCACTGTACCTGGTCAAAATGTTCCTCAATTATTTTATCCAGTACCAGGGGCACGTCATGGGTGTGGGTATGCAGGCTGATATGCGCCGGGATATGTTCCGGAAGCTGGAGTCCCTGCCCTACCGCTACTACGACGACCACGAGACCGGGAAGATCATGTCCCGTATGACCAACGACCTGATGGACATCAGTGAGCTGGCGCACCACGGTCCGGAAAACGTGCTGATCTCCGGCATCTCCATTGTGCTCTCCTTCGTGTACCTGGCATCCATCAATCTGTGGCTGACCCTGATCATCTTTGCCGCCGTGCCCTTTCTGCTGGTCATTGCGTTCTTTCTCCGGAAGAAAATGCGTAACGCCTTCACCGAATCCCGGAAGGCCGTGGCTGTCATCAATGCTGCCCTGGAAAGCTCCATCTCCGGGATCCGTGTGACCAAGGCCTTCACCAATGCCAAGAAGGAAGAAGAAAAATTCGAGGAAGGCAACCATGCCTTTGTAGAAGCACGCTCCGAAGCCTACCACGCCATGGGGCAGTTCCACTCCGGTACGGCCTTCATCACCGATGTGTTCAACGTCATCATCCTCATTGCCGGTGGTCTGTTCCTGTACGCCGGGAAGATCCAGCTGGGCGACTATTCCGCATTCGTGGTGTCCGTGAACCTGTTCATCTCCCCGGTCATGACCCTGATCAACTTCATGGAGCAATACCAGAACGGTGTCACCGGGTTCGAACGATTCCTGGAGATCATCGATGAGGAGCCGGAGATCGATGCACCCGATGCCAAGGAATTGACAAATGTCAATGGCAATATCCGTCTGGAAGACCTTTCCTACAGCTACAACGAGGAAAAGGAAGTCCTGAAGCACATCACCATGGATATTCCGGCTGGCAAGACCTTTGCGCTGGTGGGTCCTTCCGGTGGCGGTAAGACCACCATCTGTCACCTGATCCCCCACTTCTACGACATTTCCCAGGGGCGGATCACCATCGATGGGCAGGATATAAACGGCCTGACCCGGGAATCGCTGCGGCGCAGCATTGGGATCGTCCAGCAGGATATTTACCTGTTCAACGCCACCATCCGGGAGAACATCCTCTACGGCCGACTGGACGCCACCGAAGACGAGGTCGTCGAAGCTGCCAAGCGTGCCAACATCCACGACTACATCATGTCCCTGCCGGACGGCTACGAGACCCAGATCGGCGAACGGGGCGTGCGGCTCTCCGGCGGTCAGAAGCAGCGGCTGTCCATTGCCCGTGTGTTCCTAAAAGACCCACCGATCCTGATCCTGGACGAGGCCACCAGTGCTCTGGACAACACCACGGAGATCCTGATCCAGCACGCATTGGACGAGCTATGTAAGGGCAGAACCACATTGATCGTAGCCCACCGGCTGTCCACCATCAAGAATGCCGACGAGATCGCTGTCATTGCCGATGGCCAGATCGTGGAACAAGGCAGACACGAAGACCTGCTGGTCAAGGGTGGTATGTACGCAGACCTGTACAAGCTGCAGTTCCGTGCCAACACCGGCGAAGAGGTCGTTTTGCCGTAAAGCAGTTTTTTACAAAATATTAGTTACAGGAAGCAGTGCATTTCCGGCATGGGATCGCTTGGGACTGCTTCTGCAGACAACGCTGATGCATATGGGTCAGCGTTGTTCTTATTTGCCCGCACACCCTTGACATTCCCCGGCTAACCATGTATAATAGTACCATAAACACCTGCAAGAGCATGGAGGTTTCTGATGTATACCTATGAACAAATCCAGTCTGCCTTTGCCCGGATCGGTATGAACGCCCCTGCCTTTCCCATCGTACCCACGGCAGAACTGCTCTCCGAGATCCAATACCGTTTTGCCGCCGCAGTGCCCTACGAAAACCTGGACATCCTGGCAGGCATTCCCCTGAACCTGACGGAGGACGGACTATTTGACAAGATCGTCACCCGACATCGGGGCGGATACTGCTTTGAGGTCAACGGCTTTCTGACCTTCTGGCTTCGCTCCATGGGCTATGACGTGACCGAATATTTTGCCCGGTATCTCCGTGGCGAGGACGGCATCCCCATGCGCCGTCACCGGGTGCTGTGCGTCACCTGCGCCGATCGTTCCCGTTGGATCGCAGACGTGGGCATCGGACAGCCGACATTCCGCCGACCGCTGGCCTTCGCAGAAAACACCGAGCAGACCGTGTGTGGAGACACCTATCATCTGGTGCGCCGGGACTTCTACGGCTGGGTCATCGAGGACTGGCACAAGGGCGCGTGGCGGCCGTTCTACAGCTTCACCGAGGAAGTGCAGCTGCCTATCGATTATGAAATGCCCTCTTACTGGTGTGAGAAGCACCCGGACTCTCCGTTCACCAAGGGCTATATGCTTTCCCTGAAGACCGACACCGGCCGCATCACCCTGGACGACCACACCTTCCGGCAGTTCGATGGGGACAACGTCACAGAAAAGACGCTGACGGACGACGAGATCCCGGCGGTGCTGCAGGACGTATTTGGTATTTTGGCATAACGAAATTTACATAAACCTACAATAGGAGGAACGCAATGCAAAAACTGATCTCTTTTATCACAGAACAATTCCTCTGTGGTATGCACATGACGGCTACGCTGGCCGACGGCACCGTAGAACTGCAGCCCACCATCACAGAAGACGGAGACGATGTGGTCTTCAACGCCCAGAACGCCGGTGTGACCGCTGCCATCCGTGCCACCTACAAGGACGGCTCCGTGCTGTTCACCATCGACCTGACCGCCGACAGACCCTTTGTGGGACGTGCGCTGACCTGGCAGATCGATCCCGGCTGTGGCGATGCAACGCTGGAGATCCATCACGACACGCCCTGGTGGATGTACCGCAGCTGGCCCAAGACCCAGGCCGAGGTGCAGCCCAAGACCCAGCATTTCTTCCTGCAAAAGGGGATGCTCCACTACGCCATTACGCCGCTGACCGGGGACATTTTCCGCTGCGAAGCCGATGCCGAAGGATTGCACCTGAACGCCGGTTGTGACGGATTCACCGGCTACCACGGTGCCTTTTTGTCCGTCAGCGTGTCCTCCGATCCCATCCAGGCTGTGGAAAACAACTATCGTTTTGCCCACGACATGGGTGCCATCACCGTACCGCTGCGCAAGGACAGAGCGTACCCGGCGCTGTTTGAAGATTTCGGCTGGTGCAGCTGGAATGCCTTCTACCAGGAAGTGACCTCGGAAAAGCTCTATAGCAAGCTGGACGAATTCAAGGAAAAGAACGTACCGGTGAAATGGATCATCATCGACGACGGTTGGTCTACCTACAAGGACGGCAAGCTGGTGGATTTCCCGGCAGACCCGGTGAAGTTCCCGGAAGGACTGAAGGAATGCGTCCGGAAGATCAAGGAAGAATACGGCATCCCCAAGGTGGGTGTATGGCACGCCTTCAACGGATATTGGGAAGGTGTGGAGCCGACCTCTGCGCTTGCCAAGACCTATGCGGACAGTCTGATGACCACCAAGACCGGTATGCTGGTGCCCTCCGACGACCCGGACAAGGCGTTCTTATTCTGGGATGCATGGCACAGCTATCTGGCGGATTGCGGCGTAGACTTTGTGAAGGTGGACAACCAGAGCTCCACCCACAATTATCTGGCCGGTACCATCTCCACCACGGCCGGTGCCCGTCACGCCCACGAAGCCATTGAACGCTCCATCAACAAAAACTTCGGCGGTGTGGTCATCGACTGTATGGGCATGGACATGGAGAATGTACTGGGTCGGCCCTGCTCTGCCCTGTCCCGGAACAGCGACGACTTCTATCCGAACAAAGAAAATGGGTTCGCCAAGCATATCCAGCAGAATCTGTACTGCGCTCTGTGGCACTCCCAGATCCACCATTGCGACTACGATATGTGGTGGTCGGGCAACTCTGCGCCGGTACAGAGCGGTGTACTGCGTGCCGTCTCCGGTGGTTCGGTGTACGTCAGCGACAAGGTAGGCGAAACCGAGCTTGCCAACCTGCTGCCGGTTTGTGGTACGAACGGTGATCTGTGCCGTCTGGACAACGCCGCCCTGCCCACGCTGGACTGCATTTATGTAGACTGCGAAGCCACCGGTCGGTTGCTGAAAACCTTCAACCGGAAGGACGACTGCTACGTGCTGGCCGCATTCAACGTGAGCCGCCGGGACATCACGGAGACCTTCTCCTACGATGTGATCCCGTCTCTGCCCAAGGATGTAGAGTATGTGGCATACGAATATTTCACAAAGAAGTTCACCCGTGTACACTTTGCCAGCGAAGAGAGCCTGACCCTGGAAGCGGATGGGGTGCGCTGCTGGTCCCTGTACCCGATCTACCACGATGGTGCCATCGACGAAGCAGATCCGGCCAAGAACGCCTATGTGCTGCTGGGTGAGACCGAACGGTACACCGGCATTGGTTCCAGAGAAAAGAAGAAGGTCACGCTGGCCGAGCTGGGGCTGGGGGAGTAAGTCTATTTAACGTCCTTTCACACCAACAATAAACCCCAAAAAAGAAGCAGACGCCCACCGGATGTTCGATGGATGATCTGCTTCTTTTGTTATGCGTGTTTGCGTTGGCTTGCTCTCTCGCCTACACGATACTCAGGTCCTTGCCATTTTCATGGTCAGACCCACGGGCAAAAGCTTCGCCAGTACCTTGTAGAACTTGTAGAAGGCACGGGGCGTGTAGTTGCGTTTGCCGGCAAGAGCGGCCTTGTATGCACCCAGCACCACCTTTTTTGGGTCGCAGTACGGCAGGGTCTCAAAGGTCCTGGAGTTGCCCTTGATCGCACCCAGGGTG
>CAZLED010000066.1:0-12799 GCA_964558485.1 uncultured Ruminococcus sp.
ATCAATGGTGGAAAGGTCTAAGAAATACCCCTGTGTCACCAGGCTGGCCGACATGGTGTTCCAGAGCTGCAGCAGATCCAGGGAATCCTCTTGTGCCATCAGGTAGTTGCTGATCAGCTGATATGTCTGGTCAAAGCCAACATTGGTACTGGTGTCCACGATCCCGGCAGGTTCGATCTGGATATTGAAACGATCCTCAATGGCAAGCTGCCGGTTGTACATGGCGCTGTCTACGGCTTCACCAGTGTCGTCCAGCGAACGCAAGATCCGCTTGTTGTAGATATCCTGTACACGGAAGGTGTAGCCATCGTAATTCCGTTCCGGCAGACCATCGCTGATCCCGGAGCGGCTGTACTGCATACGCTCTGTCAGAGACATATTTTCGAAGTCAACAGTCTCTTCAATGGCATTGGTGTCCTGGGTGGTTTGTGTATCTACTGCCTTGGTTTCCTCAGTCGTTTTGGTGCAGCCGACCTGTGAAAGGAGCAGAGACAGGCAAAGCAGCTGCAGCAGATATTTTTTCATGCGCATAGATAAATCCTTTCTGAACATGGCAAAAACATGGAAGTTTTCGGTTTTGGAATGTAAAGAGACAGAAAAAGAGGCAGGTGAATTGTTCCTGTGAGCCAAACGCCTCTCAGGGCAATTTCCTACCTCTCAGGGCTGTCTTCCTTATTTCCGTGTGTTAAGCGTTGTAGCCCAGCTCCAGCGCCTTTTTATTCTTTGCGATCAGTGCTTCCTTCGCCGGGGGAATGCTGCCCACCAGATAATCCACAAAGGAATCATACTCGAACAGCCCCGTGTCCTTGATGATCTTGCCCATCAGAATCACATTGGCAAAGCCACCCAGTCCGTTTTCTTCAGCCAGACCGGTGGCAGGAATGCGGATCACTTCAATGTCGGTGCGGTCGGTGGTCAAGTCCACCAGCGTCTCGTCTACAAACAGCTTGCCGCCAGCCTTGACCTTGGGTGCGAACTTCTCAAAGGAAGGCTTGTTCATCACCACAGCCACATCCGGAGAGGATACGCTGGGAGAGCCGATCTCGGTGTCGGAGATGACCACGGTGCAGTTGGAAGTACCGCCACGCATTTCCGGCCCATAGGAAGGCAGGAAGGTCACGTTGTAGCCAGCGGACATCCCCGTCTTGGCCATCTGCTTCCCAGAGAACTGAATGCCCTGACCGCCGGAGCCAGCGAAGATCATGGTCAGTGTCATACATTTGCCTCCTGTTCTGCAATGTCCTTGTAGGTGCCCAGCGGATAGTAGGGGATCATGTTGTCCCGCAGCCACTGCAGCGCATCCACCGGAGACATACCCCAGTTGGTGGGACAGGTGGACAGCACTTCTACGATGGTGAAGCCCTTGCCAGCCTGCTGGTATTCGAATGCCTTCTTGATGGCCTTCTTGGCATTGATGACAGCCTTGGGCGTGTCTACGGAAACACGGGTAGCCAGTGCCACACCGTCCAGGGTAGACAGCATCTCACATACCCGAATGGGGTTGCCCTGGATCTTCCGGTCACGGCCGTAGGGAGACGTGGTGGTCACCTGACCCGGCAGGGTAGTCGGTGCCATCTGTCCACCGGTCATACCGTAAATGGCATTGTTGATGAAGATGATGGTGATGTTTTCCCCACGGGTAGCGGCGTGTACCGTTTCAGCGGTACCAATGGCGGCCAGGTCCCCGTCACCCTGGTAGGTGAAGACAGTGCTGTCCGGATGGGTACGCTTCAGACCGGTAGCCACAGCCGGCGCACGACCATGGGCAGCCTGTACCATATCACAGTTGAAATAATTATAGGCGAAAACGGAACAACCAACGGGTGCTACGCCAACGGTCTGGCCTTCCACACCCAACTCGTCGATCACTTCCGCCACCAGACGATGTACGATCCCATGGGTGCAGCCGGGGCAGTAGTGCAGCGGCACATCACACAGTGCATGGGGTCTGTCAAATACAGTTTTCATATCGGATATACCTCACTCAAATTATCGGGATTCGACTTCGCCGTCTTACAGCGCAGCAGCCAGCTTGGCGATCTCAGCTTCCACTTCTTCCACAGAGGGGATCATACCACCGGTACGACCGTAGAAGTATACAGGCTTCTTCCCATTGACAGCCAGACGAACGTCATCCACCATCTGCCCCATGGACATTTCTACGGACAGCAGTGCCTTGGCATGGTCGGCTACCGCAGAGATAGCAGCCTTCGGGAAGGGCCACAGGGTGATGGGACGGAGCAGACCTGCCTTGATGCCAGCCGCTCTTGCCGCATTGACCGCACTCTTGCAGATACGAGCCGTGATCCCAAAGGCCACCAGCACCACGTCTGCATCCTCGGTCATGTATTCTTCGTACTGCACCTCATTGGCTTCCACCTGTGCATACCGTTCGTAACGAGCCTTTACGGAATCCTCCAGAACCTGGGGATCGATGTACAGGGAGTTGACGATGTTGTGTTCTCTCTTGTTGCCGTGACCGTTGGCAGCCCAGGTCTTCTCCGGGATCTCCCGCTTCGGGAAAGCAGAGAAGTCAACAGGCTCCATCATCTGCCCCAGCGCACCATCGGCCAGCAGCATAGCGGGCATCCGGTAAATGTCAGCCAGGTCAAAGGCCTGTGCGGTGAGAGACGCCATTTCCTGTACCGAGGAAGGAGCCAGCACCAGCAGCCGCAGGTCGCCGTGACCAACGCCACGGGTAGCCTGATAATAGTCGGACTGCGAAGGCTGGATACCACCCAGACCGGGACCACCTCTCTGTACGTTCACGATCAGACAGGGCAGGTCGCAACCGGCAATGTAGGAGATCCCTTCACTCTTCAGGGCAACTCCGGGGGAAGAGGACGAGGTCATGACCCGTGTACCACCGGAAGCGGCGCCCATGGTCATGTTGATGGCAGCCACTTCGCTTTCTGCCTGCAGGCAAAGACCACCCACCTTGGGCATCCGCTTTGCCATATATTCTGCGATCTCCGTCTGGGGAGTGATGGGATAACCGAAGTAGTACAGACAACCGGAGGCAATGGCGGCTTCTGCAATGGCTTCGTTCCCCTTCATCAAAACTTTCTTAGCCATTTCTTTGTAAACTCCTATCTTAGTCTGCTTTTTCAACCTTGATCACGCAGTCGGGACACATCATGGCGCACATGGCACAGGCAATACATTTCGCCTGATCTACCATCTTTGCCGGGTGATAGCCCTTGGCGTTCAGTGTGCTCCCATCCAGTTCCAGGATCTTTTTGGGACAGGCTGTAATGCACAGTCCGCATCCTTTGCACCGATCGGTAACAAATGTAACTTTATTCATCTTATCCTCCATAAACCCATGTGCCAGAAGACACATTGGTAGAATTAACATACTGTAAGCCAACGCCGATAAACGCCTTGATCGGTGGTTGCTTAAAACAGCTTTTTGGTCACGTTTTCCATGGGCAGAAGCATCTCATCGTCCAACCCGGCCTCGGCGAACACCTGGGGCAGGTTCGGATTCAGATCCGCATAATACGAATGGAACGCCAGCGGCAGACCACAGGCCTTGGCACATTCGTGGGCCCATTCAACAGAATCCAAAATATCCGCAGCCGTAGTCTCCAATCCAATGGAGCTGTTGTTGACCACCGCCGTGGCGTGCAGCCGAGAGGCCTCCTCGATGTCCCGGAGCAGCAGTGCCGCATCCTTGGGATCAGCCGTCAGCGGACGATACATACTGATCACATACAGCATACTGTAGCCGGCGTTTTCGATGGGCTCCTTGTACATCCCCAGCGCCACCGAACCATCGTCTCCACCTACATCGATGTAGGAGACCTGATTTTCCGCACCGGGCTCAAACATCCGAAAGAGCTGGTGGGGCAGGGAAGGAATGTCCACATTGGAATTGGCAAACTCCGGGATCAGTGGGATTACGCCAGCCTGCCGGAGCCTGTCTGCTGCATCGGCGGTGCGAAAGTAGGGATTCACGATGTCGATATCGGCCACAGCCACCTGGGCTGCCGGGTCTCTTTTCTTGGAATGCAGTGCCAGATTCACGGCAACATTGGTCTTTCCACTGCCGTAATGTCCACAGACGATATTGAGTCTGCTGCCGGTACCGGTATATAGCAAGTTTTTCACCTCGATCATAAAAGGATCCATGTAACCGCAAATCGGCTACCACAATAGTATACCACATTTTGCGGAAAATGAAAAGGGGAAAATGGCAGATCGTGCGCAAAAATCTCGCAGAAAATTGCAAATTTTTTTGTCATGCATGGAGAAAAGCGCAAAAAAGCAGGCGAATGCTAAAAAAATGCAGAAATATTTCCGATAAAAGTGCAAAAACATTTGAAAAATCCATATGGATATGCTATAATATGAGTAAGTGCCTTGCAAAACGCAGAACGCAGAAAGGAAGACCGTGCTCCACGGCTGGGGACGCCTATGAATCTGGAAGGACTGGGACAGGGATGGGACAGCATCCTGCAAAACATATTGAATATTTCGCTCAGTGATATAGTGGATATCGCCTGTGTATCGGTGCTGCTGTATTATCTGTATATCTTTGTCCGGGACAGACGGGCCGGGAAACTGGCATTGGGCGTCATCCTGATCTTCACTGTACAAATACTCACGGACATTTTCCATATGAGCGTTATGCAGTATCTGCTGCAGAATATTTTTCAAACGGGACTACTGCTTCTGGTGGTGCTGTTTCAGCCGGAGCTGCGTTCCATGCTGGAAAAAATGGGTGGACAGTCCCTGAAAGGCTTTCGCAGCATCGGGGAGACCAAAGACAATTCCGAGACGCTGCACATGATCGAAGAGGTGTCCGAGGCGGCCCAGGATATGAGCGACACCAAGACCGGTGCCCTGATGGTCTTTGAGAGAGACACCAAGCTGGGCGACCAGGAAATGACGGGCACCATCATCAACGCCGACCCCGAAAGCTTTCTTATTAAGAATATATTCTTCAACAAGGCACCGCTCCACGATGGTGCTATGATCATTCGCAAAAACCGTCTCCATGCGGCCGGCTGCCTGTTGCCATTGTCGCAGAACCCGGACATCATCAAGGATCTGGGTACCCGACACAGAGCCGGCATTGGCATGAGCGAAAACAGCGATGCCGTAGTGGTGATCGTGTCTGAGGAGACCGGCACCATTTCCATCGCCTGTGAAGGCAAGCTGACCCGTGGCTACGATCGCCAGACCCTAAAGGAAGCACTGATCGGATACCTGATGCCGGAGATCGAAAAACCGGTTTCCATGGCACGCCGTACGCTGGGCCTGCTGAAGCTGGACACGGGCAAAAAGACAGAGGAAACCAATGCACATCAAGCAGCGCATAAAGCAGCGAAAAAACAGGGGAATGGGGATAACAAGCATGCGTGAGAATCCAAATACCAACCAAGGAAGCGCTTCTCCTCGTGGGACAAACATGGGTGAGACACGCACGAGCACACAAAACAGCGGCAACTGGATCGTCAAGCTGCTGTGTGTGTTTGCGGCCTTTCTGCTGTGGCTGTACGTGATGGTCGTGGTCAGCCCGGAATACCAGGAGACCTTCTATGAGATCCCGGTGACGCTGGTCGGGATCGAGGATCTCAAAAAGGATCATGGCCTGTCCATTTACAACTCCGAAGAAGCCGGTACGGTCAACGTGACGGTGGCAGGGAAGCGCAGCATCGTGCTGAAGCTGGACGAAGAACAGATCGTGGCCACCGCCGATGTCAGCGGGATCTCCTCGCCGGGCAAGACCAACGTGACCATCGACGTGGAGCTGCCTGCCGGTCTGACGTTGGTGGAAAAATCCCAGAACAAGGTGACACTGGTCACAGAGGAATCGGTGAGCCGTGTCTTCCCGATCAACGAAAAAGTGGAGAACCTGGATCTGCCGGCAAGCTACGAGCTGGGAAATGTTCGATATTCCTTTGATACCATCCAGGTGACCGGCCCCAAAAGCATCGTGGACAGCATCGCCGCTGCCCGTGTGAATATCGATTTTGCCGGCCGCACCACCTCCTTTGATGCGACCTGCGGCATATACTTCATCAATGCCTTTGGCGACCGTGTGACCAGTGCTTATCTCCAATACGACGAGACCGAGGTGGATGTGTATGTACCGGTCTACCGCTCTCTGACCGTGCCTGTGGAGGTGTCCTTCGTGTACGGCTACCTGAACGAGACCAACGCCACCATCACCGTCACACCCAGTGAGGTCACGGTAAAAGGAGAAGAAGCGGCCATGCGTGCCGACACACTGCTCTCTCCGATCCTGCTGGACGAAAAGAAGATTACCGACAATAGCTACGGCCGTACCATCACCCTGCAGCCGGCCGACGGCGTGATGATCGCGGACGACATCACCAGCGTGCAGGTACACGTGGATGTGGATCCTTCCATACAATATATGATGCTGTCCGTGACCGATATCGAAGTCACCGGCGCCGATGGGATCCAGTACGCCGTCATGGACGATGAACTGCAGGTGACGCTCCGTGGCCCTCTGGATGCGCTGGCAAAGATCCGACCCACGGACGTATACGCCTTGGTGGATCTCAGTGGCTACAGCGCCGACAATATCGGTATCGTGACCAAGACTCCCACCATCGTGATCGACGTAGAGGACGCCTCTGAAATATGTGAGGTCGGCGAATATTCTGTGCAAGTGCAGATCAATTGACGCCATATGGCAGACTGGTATACAAACAAAACTATGACAAACAACAAACAAATTGAAAAGATCCTGATAGAAAATATACGTGTGGCATATCGACCGGGCAGTGACCCCGATGCCGTGGCTCTTGCCGAAGCGACCAAACAGATCCGCAAAGAATTGGGACAAAAGCCGGTCGCCATGCACATCAACAAAAAATCCATCGATGCCCGGCAAAAGCCCAAGATCAGCTTTGTGTACTCTGTGTGCGCCGAGATCGAAGCCTCTGCCGGACTTGATACGCTGGAACAAGCCGGTATCAAGCGGTACACACCCTCTGCACTGCCCATTGCCTGTGGTACCGAAAAGATGCAGGCTCGTCCTGTGATCGTAGGCTTTGGACCGGCCGGGATGTTCTGCGGTCTGCTGCTTGCAAAATACGGACTGCGGCCTTTGATCTTAGAACGTGGCGACACCGTAGCCGAACGCACCAGAAAGGTCGAACATTTCCGGATGACCGGTGAACTGGATCCGGATTCCAATATCCAGTTTGGCGCCGGTGGTGCAGGTACCTTTTCCGATGGCAAGCTGACCACACGGATCCACGATCCCATGATCGCCAGCGTACTGGATATGCTGGTGGAGCTGGGTGCCCCGGAGGAGATCCTATGGAAAGCCAAGCCACACATTGGCACCGATATTCTGGTGCAGGTGGTGGAAAACGCAGACTGTGCCATTCGAGACCTGGGCGGTGAGGTGCGCTACAACAGCCGTGTGACCGGGATAGACGACCACTATGTGGTGCTGGCCGATGGGGAAAAGATCGCCCATGGTGCCCTGATCTTAGCCACGGGACACAGCGCCAGAGACCTGTATCAGACCCTGTTGGCCGATGGCTACACCTTAGAGCCAAAGCCCTTCTCTGTGGGTGTCCGTGTGGAGCATCTGCAGTCCTGGCTGGATCAGGCACTGTTTGGCAAGCTGGCAGGAGACCCTACCCTGGGCAGAGCCGAATATCAGCTTTCCTACCGGAATGGTGAACGGGGTTGCTATACCTTCTGTATGTGTCCCGGCGGAGAAGTGGTGGCAGCGGCCAGTGAATTTGGCGGTGTGGTCACCAATGGTATGAGCCGCCATGCCCGGGACGGACGAAATGCCAATGCGGCAGTGTGTGTATCGGTGCAGCCGGGCGATTACGGCAATACCCCCGCCGACGCCATCCGCTTCCAGAGAGACTTAGAGCAAAAAGCCTATGCAGCCGGTGGTCGGAATTATGCTGCCCCTATGCAGACCATTGGCGATTTTATGAGCGGTACCAAAGGCACAAAGCCCACTGCCATCCAGCCCACCTATCGGGGCGGTGCTGTGGTGCCTGTGGATTTTCACGACCTGTTTCCAGCCTTTGTAAACGAAATGCTGACCGCCGGACTGAACCGCTTCGATCGGCAGATCCACGGATACGCCGCTGCCGCTGTGCCCATGACCGGTATCGAAACACGCACCTCAGCGCCCGTGCGTATACTGCGTACAGAAGCCCTGACCGCACCCGGACACTGCCACGTGTACCCCTGTGGAGAAGGCGCCGGATATGCCGGTGGGATCGTCAGTGCCGCCGTGGACGGACTGCGTGTGGCGCTGACCATATTGGGCCGCTATCAGCATGAATGACACCAAGCAGCAGAAACGGAGGAGAGCATGAAGCAGAAAGCCGTGGTCAAAAGTATCGTTGCCGGCTACGCCATGGTGGAGGTCGCCCGGAATTCCATGTGTGACGGCTGTGTCAACCAGAACTGTGAGAGCCATACCTGTGCCGCCGGTGCCATGTTCGGTTCCGCCAAAACCATGACCGTGCGTGCCCAGGATCCATTGGGCGCTGCCGTGGGGGACACCGTGTGGGTAGAGACTGCCGACAGCCGGGTGCTGGGAAATGCCGCATTGGTGTTCCTCATGCCCATCGCCGCTTGTATGCTGTTGTACGCCGCAGCCGACGCACTGTTTGCCACCGACTGGATCGCCTATGCCGCAGCCGGTGTGGGTTTTGTAGGCGCCTTTGGTGTGCTGGGACTACTTGAGAAAAAGAAGAAAAAAGAAGAACCGGACATCGTGATCACCGAGATTGTGCGACCCATGGAACCGACAGCGCCTACCGATGCATCCACCGATGCATACGAAAATTGATAACTATATACTACATACAATATATAGAAGAAAATATTGAGACAGGATGAGAGAACGAATGAAAGCTTTGAATCGATGGCATATCACCGCAACACATGAACAAATGCAAAGTAACCCGGCGGTCAGAGAGATCGCTTCTGCCTTGCACCTGCATCTTCCCACAGCCTACCTGCTGTTCAACCGAGGCTGCCGGGACGCAGAGGAAGCCCACGCCTTTCTGGCAAAGGAAACGGAGCAGATGCACGATCCCTTTGCCATGCCGGATATGGACGAGGCCGTACAGCGGATCTTGGAAGCGGTCGAGGAAAAAGAGCACATCGTCATATACGGCGACTACGACGTAGACGGCGTGACCTCTGTCAGCAGCCTGTATCTGTACCTGCAGTCCCTGGACGCCAAAGTGACCTATTATATTCCCAGCCGCACCGGGGAAGGCTATGGTATGTCCCGTGCTGCCGTGGAAAAGCTGGCCGAATCGGGCACCGACCTGATCATCACGGTGGATACCGGTGTGACAGCGGTAGAAGAAGCCAAGCTGGTGAAGGCACTGGGCATGGAGCTGATCATCACAGACCACCACGAATGCTGTGGAGAGCTGCCGGACGCTGTAGCCATCGTCAACCCCAAAAGACCGGATTGCAGCTATCCTTTCCAGGAGCTGGCCGGTGTGGGCGTGGTGTTCAAGCTGCTGTGTGCCATGGAATCGGTGCGCCATCCGGAAATGACCATGGCAGCCTGTGTCCTGCGTATCGCAAAGGCGTACGGGGATCTGGTTGCTATCGGTACCGTAGCGGACGTTATGCCCATCCGGGACGAAAACCGTCTCATCGTCAGCTACGGCCTGCAGCTCATGGAACAAGAACCTCGTCCGGGACTCATCGAGCTTCTGGAAGCCACCCAGTCGGAAAGCCGTCCCAGTGCCAAAAAGAAGATCACCGCTTCCTTGATCGGGTATACCATCGCACCCCGTATCAACGCCGCCGGACGGATCCGCAACGCTTCCATGGCAGTGGACCTGTTTTTGGCCGAGGACTGCGAAACGGCAAGACCCATTGCCCGACAGCTGTGCGATATCAATAGAGAACGACAGAACGAAGAAAATAAGATCGTGGACGAGGCCTACGAACAGATCGTAAAGCACCACGATTTCGAAAAGGATCCCGTGATCGTGCTGGACAACGAGACCTGGCACCACGGCATCATCGGCATCGTAGCCTCCCGGATCACCGAACGATTCAACTGCCCATCCATCCTGATTTCCTTCGAAGGTGGCGAAAACGTACACGAACCCAGCGAAGACGGTTATACCGACGCTATCGGCAAAGGCTCCGGCAGAAGCATCAAGGGCATGAACTTAGTGGAAGCACTGTCCCATTGCGGCGACCTGCTGGAAAAATTCGGCGGTCATGAGCTGGCAGCCGGACTGTCCATCAAGCGGGAAAACCTGCCTGCCTTCCGGGAACGGCTGAATGCCTACGCAAGAGAATGCTTAAAAGACGTGGACAGACAGCCGGTGGTCGAAGCCGAATGTGAGCTGCTGCCCTCCGATATGTCCATGGAACAGGCCCAGGAGCTGTATGCGCTGGAACCCTTTGGCGTGTCCAATCCGGTGCCGCTGTTCTATATCGATAAAGTACCGCTGGCAGAGCTGCAGATGGTCGGTGCCGGAAAGCATACCCGTATGACCCTGAAGGTCGGTAAAAATATGGTCACCGCCATGTGCTTCCGCAAGACCGTGTCCGATATCGACCTGTACCCCGGCGACCTGCTGGACGTGATCTTTACCTTGGACATCAACGAGTTCCAGGGCACCCACAGCCTGCAAATGATCGTGAAGGACGTGCGCCTCCATGCCACAGCCGCCGAAGCCGAGACCACCGAACGATTTATGTACAATACCATCCGCAACCGTATCGTGATGTGTATGCACGGGCAGGAATGCGCACCGGTGCCCCTGTCGCTGGCGCAGATCTTAGCCTATGTGCCCACACGCCGGGACTTTGCCGTGGTGTACAATACCTTAAAACGGGAGATCCAGTTGCACCACGAAGTGTTCAGTCTCCGGGCCCTGCGTCACGATCTGATCACCTCCAACCCCGGCTTCCAGATCACATCGGTCAAGCTGCGGTTCATTCTGGACATCCTAAGAGATCTGTCTCTCATGGGTGTGGAGGAAGCGCCCGGTGAGATCTACACCTTTGCCTACATCCAGACCCAGGGAAAGACCAGCCTGGATACTTCCCGGATCTATAAGCAGCTCCTGTGGGATTATCCCATGGAATAAAGTTAACTTCAGATACGAAAACCCCGAAAGCGAAAGGAAGCGTCAATATGATAGCAGAAAATCTGCCTGCCGATTGTCCAAACATCGACAAGCTGCTGCAGGTATTGGAAAACAGTGAAAAAAGTTATGATCTGGAAAAGATCCAGCGTGCATTCCAATATGCCGCCACGCTGCACGCCGGTCAGTTCCGGGTCAGCGGAGATCCGTATATCTCGCACCCCATCGCCGTGGCGGAGATCGTGGCCGGGCTGGGACTGGATACGGATTCCATCTGCGCTGCCTTTCTGCACGACACCGTAGAGGACTGCTCCGATAAGACCAATCTGGACATCATCCGGGCCCGGTTCGGTGACGACGTAGCCATGCTGGTGGACGGTCTGACCAAGATGAACGACATCAACGTGGAGGACAAGGAAGAAGCGCACATGGAGAACATCCGCAAGATGCTCTTTGCCATGTCCAAGGATATCCGTGTCATCTTCATCAAGCTCTGCGACCGGCTCCACAATATGCGTACCCTGGGCGCCAAAAAGGAAGCCAAACGCCGCACCACCGCTCTGGAGACCATGCACGTGTACGCACCGCTGGCCCATCGATTGGGTATGCAGCGCATCAAGCAGGAGCTGGAAAACTTAGCCCTGTCCTACCTGGATCCCATCGGCTACAACGAGGTCAACGCAGATATCGAGCGAAAGTACGGCCAGAACCAGAACTTCATCGAAAATACCCGTTCCATCGTCTCCGAAAAGCTCCGGGAATACAATATCAACTTTACCCTGGAAGGTCGTGTGAAGACCGTATATTCCATCTATCGCAAAATGTTCAACCAGAACAAAAGCTTCGATGAGATCTACGACTTCTACGCCATCCGCATCATCGTGGACACCGAGCTGGAATGCTACACAGCACTGGGCGTGATCCACGAAATGTTCCGCAGCATCCCCGGCCGGTTCAAGGACTACATCTCCACGCCCAAGCCCAATATGTACCAGTCCCTCCACACCACCGTCATCGGACGGGACGGCATCCCCTTCGAAGTGCAGATCCGTACCAGAGAAATGCACCACATCGCCGAATACGGTATCGCTGCCCACTGGAAATACAAATCCGGAGACAGAACCAAGGAAGACATTGACAAGAAGCTGGAGTGGATCTCCAAGCTCATCGACGTGGAAAACGGTGCGCTGGATACGGAAGATTTCATGCACACCTTCAAGATCGATATCTTCAGCGACGAGACCTTTGTCTTCACCCCCAAGGGAGACGTGATCGCACTGCCCATGGGTTCCACTATCATCGACTTTGCCTACGCCATCCATACCGAGGTGGGCAACAAAATGATCGGTGCCAAGATCAATGGCATGATCGCTCCCATCGACCGGATCCCCCAGACCGGCGAGATCGTGGAGATCCTGACGTCCCAGGCTTCCCGTGGACCCAGCCGGGACTGGCTTGGCATCGTCAAAACCGGTGAGGCCAGAGCCAAGATCCGCCAGTGGTTCAAAAAGGAAAAGCGGGCAGAGAACATCGTCATCGGGCAGGCAGAATTGGAAAAGGAAATGGGTCGGTATCGTGGCCATCCCACCGATGCACAAAAGGCAGAGATCGCCGAAAATGTAGCCCATCGCCTGGGTATGCGGGAAACGGACGACCTGTACAACGCCAGTGGCGACAACGGTATCGCCAGGACCAAGGTCACCGCC
>CAZLED010000067.1:0-12694 GCA_964558485.1 uncultured Ruminococcus sp.
TTTGTCGATCTTGGAGGCGTCCATCAGGATCACCACCAGTCGTGCTTTCTCGACTACGATACGCTTCAGCTCACATTCACTGTAGTTGCCCACGGTAAATCCACTGCGAGCAGAAAGCCCGGATGGGGAGAGCAGAGCAATGTCGATATTGATGTCGGCCAAAAAACGTGTGGCCTGCAGACCGGTGATGGTCTGGTTGTCCCGGTCCAGCTTGCCGCCAACGATGTTTACGATGGGCAGCCCGATCTTGCATAACTCCAGAGCCGAGGCCGGATCTGTGGTGGTGAAGGTGAACCGATCGTTGGGCACATAGGGCACGATCCGCTGCAGGGTCGAACCGGAGTCGATAAAAATGGATCGACCGGTCTCCAAATAGGAGGCAGCCCGGGAAGCAATGGAGTCCTTGGAATGGACGTTCTCGTTCATCCGGGTCGTGATGGAGTCATCCGATGAGGTCGTGATAAACTTCATGGACCGTGCACCGCCTCGCACCTTGATGGCTTCATGCTCTCTCTCAAAGTATTCGATGTCGCGCCGCAGGGTCATACCGGAAACATCCGGAAACATCTCTTCCAGTTCCTTGATCGAAATGAATGGTTTTGTGAGCAGAAGATTCCGGATCTGCTCTCGTCTTTCATTGTACACGTCGTTCCGCCTTTCCGATCTCTGACAGCCGTAGAAATACTTGCTGGGGATATCACCGCAGGACACGCCGTCAAAATCACATTCATCTGCTATATTTTAACACATTCTCTGTGAAAATGTCAACAGTAAACCGTGAAATAATTCGAGGAATTTTCCGGCTTTTCCGGATGGGTACGACGTTTTGCATAAATCTATCCCATTAGCAAAACCAAAAAATAGTCAATCGGCTACTTTCGGCGTTCTTTGAAAAAACGACTATATTCATGAAATACAGTCGTCCTGGATTTTTACGAAAACAATGTCTGTGCTGCTGCGACCTCTTCTGCAGTCGGCAGGGTATCCGGCAATGTGTTTTGCATGCCCAGCGCCACATATTTGGATCCAGCATAGTTGTGATACGCCAGCACCTTCACCTTGGTCACGTTGTGCAGCGTTTGGAGAAAAGCAGCGATCTTGGGCATTTGATCCGCATTATATTTTGGCACATAGGGGATCCGGATCTCCACCGGCTTGCCAAGTGTATCCAATTTCCGCAAATTGTCTAAGATCTGTGCATTCGAATGGCCGGTACAGCGGATATGTACATCCTCGTCATAGGCCTTGATGTCGTACAGAAAAATATCTGTATACGGCAGTACCTGTTCAAAATGGTGCCACGGCACAGCTCCACAGGTATCGACTGCCGTATGGATGCCTTCCGCTTTGAGCTGCCGCAGAAGCTCCCGGCAAAACGGCGCCTGCATCAGACATTCTCCGCCGGATACCGTCACACCACCACCGGAGTTTTCATAGAACTCTCGATCCTCCAAAAGCAGTGGCAGCAGTTCGTCCACCGTGACCTCTCTGCCATAATAGACCAGGGCCGCACCCAAACAGACCGGCACACACCGACCACAGCCCACACAGCTTTCCCGCAGAAAGGTATGACAGCCATTCTCCATTTTGTGTGCCGCCGAAGGACAGACCGCAGTACATTCTCCACAGCCCAGGCATTTGTTTTCATAGTAAGCGAGCTGCGGAGGAAAGCCGATCCCCTCTGGATTGTGGCACCACAGACACCGCAGACTGCAGCCTTTGAAAAATACCGTGGTGCGTATGCCGTCTCCATCGTGTACCGCAAAACGCTTGATATCTGAAATTCTGGCGATCATATATTCTCTCCTTGTACATTCTCTATGCCAAGCATACGGCAGCCGAACAGATACGGCAGCGGTGCGGTGGTGTTTGTCTGGTAAAGGCAAGTGAACCCAGCATCCGGATCCTGCTCCAGATCACAATCCAGACTGGCCGTGGTCACCGCCAAGATGTCCATATGCGTACCACAGAAACCACAGCTGGCCGGGATTCCACAGGGCATCGGTATCGTTTCCGTGACGACCATGGTGACCGTATCCACCACCGCAATATGCCCCTGTCCCCAACAGCCAATGTACAGCCGTCCTGCCTTGTCCATGGTAAATCCATCCACGCCGGGTACAGCCACCGCTCGACCAGTAGCACGGATCTCACCGTTTGCAAAAGCGTATTCTCGAATGATCCCGGTGTCGCTGTCGGTGTGGTAGAACCGTGTCCCATCAGGCGACCAGGCCATACCGTTGGATAGTCGCAGCCCATCCAAGAGTACCGTCACCGTTCCATCCACGCCGATCCGGTAGAGCTTGCCATCGATTCGGTCGGAGAGTCCCATACGCTGTTCACTTTGCGTCCCCACATAAATAGCCCCATCCGGTCCCACCTTCATATCGTTACCATACCGAATGGTATATCGCTCCGTATCATATAGCGGCAAAGTCGTATCGTCGTCCCGGAGCAAAAATACCCCATCCATACGGGAGACGATCATGTCTCCACGCAGCGTAAACGCCATTGCCGCCACATCCATGGAGAGGTGTCGGATCGTCAGCGTATCCATTGGTGCGTGCCAGATGCAGATCGATTTGCCTCCACCATTGGTGTAATACAGCGATCGGTTCTGTGTATGCCAGATGGGTCCCTCTCCAATGACACAGCGACAGCCACGCAGTTGCCGAAGTAGCTTCATTGCCATACCTTCCTTTACAGATTCGCCTGATTTTCTGCCTGCAGGATAAAGGCATCCTGCTCCGCCTTGCCGAGGTTGACAAAGTACACATTCCAGCCGCATACCCGTACCTGTAGGGTGGCGTATTTCTCGGGCTCTGCCTGTGCTTTTTTCAGATCCTCTGCACAGAACACATTCCCATGCAGGGCAAAGCCGCCTTTCCGGAAATAGGTCAAAAGGATCCCATAAAAGGCCGCCAGCCCATCTTCACCGGATACCGCAGAAGGATGCAGCACAAAATCCAGTACCGAACCATTGGGAAAGTCACTGTGATCCATTTTGGTCACAGAGTGTATCAGTGCCGTGATCCCACTGCGATCCATAGCCGTCACAGCGCAGAGATTCTTGGAAATGGGGTCACCTGTGTGCCGGCCGTCCGGTGTCGCCATAGTTTTCTTCCCATTGGGGAAACAGATGTCGATGGTAAAGTTGGCAGCCTTGAAGATCCCACCACGCCCATTGGGTCTGCCGTTGATCTGCGCTGCTGTAAAGGCTGCAAGCTCTACCGCAATGGCATCCACGGTATCTACATTGTTGCCGTATTTCTCCGCGCTGGCCAGCATCTCCAGCCGAAGACTTTCCTGTCCCTGCCAATCATTTTGCAGGATCTCACCCAGCTCGTCAAAGGATAACCGCTTTTCGGTGAACACGAGCCGTCGTATAGCAGCCAGGCTGTCCGCCAATGTGGCGATGGAGTGCATATAAAAGGAGCTGTTGTTGTACCGGGCACCACCGGCATAGGCATCGACCCCATTTTCCACACAGGGAGCCATGGTTGCCGAAAGCAGTGGATCCGGGCCCATGTCCATGTAGTAGGTCTCCACGTGCGCAATATGGGTCAGTGCTGCGTCCACCATATAGGCGATCTGTTCCTTCACCGCTTCGATCAGTCGATCATAGCTGGTGATCGCACCGGTGTCCAGACCGATCTGCTCGCCGGTGAAAAGATCCTTTCCCTGTGTGAAAACATATTCCAATGCTTTCGGCAGAGAGATCCACCCGTTTCCGGTACAAGGCAGTTCCGTGCCCCAGATCCCCGGTTCATAGCAGCCCACCGGCACATAATTCCGTGCCTCTGCTTCGGGTACACCGCATTTTTCCATGGCACGTACGGCCACAGTATCGTTCACAAATACAAAGCTGCTGTTGCCGTCTCGGATACACCGCAGGATACGCTGTACGAAAGAAATCGGTGTTTTGGGCGATACCCGTACATGGATCTTGGGACTGTAGATGTGCAGTGCATCGTAGGCTTCCACGATCAGAGAAGACAGCTCGTTTGTCACCTCTTCGCCATCCATGCCAAGTCCGCCAATGCAAAAGGGAAGATCAAACGGCACCTGCATGGTCCAAAGCTTGTATAAAAAATACTTCCATAGCTCTATAGCACTTTCGTCCCATCGGCTAGATCCTTTTGGTAGAGCGGATAAAACAGCACGTCCAGTCGTCCCAGCGTCCGCACACGTGTACCAAAAATGAACTCATGCAGGTAGAAATACACCACCATCAGCTGCATGGCCTCGTATAGGTTTGCCGGTGCCTTCGTCGCCAGATGGGCCAGCGCTGTTTTGTTTTCTGCTGAAATCCCTTCCGCCTGGGACAGACGAAGACAATACGCCATCATGGCTTGCAAAACGATCTGTCCGGCGGCATAGAAATCTGCTTGTGCGGCAGTGAGACAGGTGTGTGCTTCTTTGGCTTTTTCAAGGCGATCCAGAAGCCCCGGCAGCCCCAGCGTGATCAGGGACATCGTGTCCGGTGCGGTGTGTCCAAAATCGGGATCGGCCGTGTAGGCTCTGGCTGTGGCTGCTTTCTCAACAGCATGTCTCTCTTCCAAAAAGTGGGGCAACGTTTCCCGCCACCACCGATCCCGCTGCCGGCTCATAATGCCACGTGCGTTCAGCTTTTCCTGAAAAATGTCCGTCGGCAGCACAGCGATCTGTCCCTTTTGGCAAAGCAGCGCAAAGGTCTGTGCCTTGATGTAGGCTTTTGTATGACCACATAGCTCCTTTTCCAACGCAAGAACAGCCTGCTCCAATGCATCCGGTTCCAGTCCACTGGCAGGATCCCAGGATATATCTGTGTACTGCATGGATAAGATATGTCTGCTTCCTTGAAAATTATATTGCATAATGATACCTTTACATAATAAACTCAAACAAGGCTCTCCGCTTGTCGGATGAACCCATCCTGTTCCACCTTATTGATGTTGTTGAACAGCACGTTCCAGCCACACACCCGTATTTGTAGATCCTTGTATTTCTCCGGCTCCTTTTGTGCCTGTCGCAGCGTATCGGCACTGAACACATTGATGTGCATGGCGTGTCCGTGGCGCCGTATAAACGTCCGAAGCAGTCCCAGCATCGCCGTCAGTCCATCGTCTCCCTGTACCGCAGAGGGTAGCAAACCCAGATCCAGACAGCCGTCCGAGGTGAACTGCGTGGCATCGATCTTGGTGGTGGTCAGAATGGCAGCGGTAGCCCCTTCCTTGTTTCGTCCCATAGCAGCCGAAAGATTCTTGGAAAGCTCCTCACCACGCCGTCTGCCGTCCGGAGAAGAAGCTGTAGCCTCTGCCCAGGTATAGGACATTCTCGCCACATGGAACCCACAGATCCACTTTCCGTTGCGACAAGCCGCATTGGGTCGTCCTTCTACGTGGCTGGCGGCACAGTGTGCGATCTCCACAGCGATCTGGTCCGGGATCTCCCGGTTGTTGCCGTACTTGTCCGGATCCATTTCCAATGTACGCCGCAGCTTTTCCGCATCCGCAAAATCACGATCCAGAATATCCCGCAGTTCTGGCAGTGTCACGAGCTTTTTCTCAAAGACATACTTGCGGATGTTGGCAAGGGAATCTGCCGCATTGGCCATAAATCCAAACTGCATACTGGACAAGCTGACCGCCGCACCACCACCCAGTGCATCCTTCCCCCGTGCCACACAGGTGGGATACGTGGCAGACAACAGCGACTGCGGATTGACCTCGTGCAGATAGTTCTCGAATACATTCACCGTGCCGATCACGGTGTCGATGATCCCCACAAGCTGCCGTTTGTATTCCGCAAAGAAACTGTCAAAATCCGTGTAGGCCGCCGCATCCGGGCAGGGAAGACCCACGGCCTTGCCACTGATCCCGTCGCAGCCACCATGCAGCGCAAACTCCAGCGGCTTCAGAAGATTCACGTACTGCATCCCAACAGCGATCCCACCGGGGATACAGTATTCGTAACAGCCGCTGATGTCGCACATCCTGGCTTCGTCTGCCGTAGCACCGGCACGCATGAGAGAGGCACGAACGGTGGCATCGGATACAAATACAATAGAATTGTTTCCACGCCGGATCATATCCAGTGCTTTTTCCAAAAAGGCCTGTGGCGTGCTGTCTGCCACCTTGATCTGGATCTTGGGATTGTAGATCCCCATTTTGTCGTACACATCGAGGAACATATAGGAAAGCGTATTGATGACCGTGCTCTCGTCAGCGTTGCAGCCACCCAGATACACCGGCTGTCCCCAATAGTTGCCAATGGACATGAACTGCAGAAAGAATGCCGCCAGCTCCTGCCGCAGTGTCTCCTCGTCCACACCATGGTCGAGATCCTGCCGGTAGAATGGATAGAAGGTCCGGTCAAAATTGGCAAGCGAACGAGCCTGCAAGCCTTCGATATGCTCACTGAGAATAAAGTAAATGTAATCCGTCAGCAGTGCCTCGTAGAAGGTCGTGGGCGCACCAACTTGCAAATGCTGCAGTGCACGTGCCATTTTGTCGTTGCCCTGCCGCTCTGCCATATGCTGTAGCCGGCCAAGGAAGTGCAGAACCGCCTCATAGGTGATCCGAATGCCCGTGTAAAAGGCATCCATCTCTGGTGTCAAATCTGGTTGTGCTGCACGTGCCTTTTCGCTTTCCCGCAGCAGTCCCACAAAGCCAAGCGACAGGATCCGGTCCCAATAGGGCACACTGTGGTCATAGTCCGGCCATGTGGTCGCCACAGCATTTCCTTCCAGCGCACCTCGTACAGGATTGACCTTCGGGATCTGTGCAGAGAAGATCTCGTTGTTCCAGATGGGAATGACCGTGGCGTTCAGCGGCCTGTCGATCATCTGAAACGCCGGAAACGGATCCCGTGCATCGCAGTTTATTCCCGTATGGGTGAGCACATACTGAAACGCCAACGCCTTACGTACCGGATGGGGTTCATGGGAATGTGCTGCATCCTGCGTTCGGATCCCGGCATAGATGGCATCCGGAGAAAGGGTCTCGTCGTCGTGGCAGTCTGCAAACAGCTCGTCATTGCGATGAAACCGCTCTTTATTTTTCGCCATGATATAGGCATAGCTTTCATCAGAAATATATTCCATATGTTTGTGCTCCTTTACGAAATATCATTCTACAGGGTTTGTCAAGGTGTCCCACAACTCGTCCAGGGAAGTCTGCCACTTCTTTTCATTGGATTTGATCTGCGAAGCCCAGTTGCTCTTGTTGGCTTTGATGGTTTCTTTGAATGCATTGGAAGGCGAACCCAGGAAGATGTTGAAAATTTCACCCGGATCGTAGGTGATGCTACCACGGATCAGATCAAACATCCGGCTGCAATTTATATCCTGAGAATACCGGGTCTTCAAAACCGTTTCATAGTATTCCGGTGTCAGTTTGCGGTAGGCCTGAGACGACCAAGCTTCCAGCAGTGCGCCGGAGAATTCCAGATCAGCCGTGGTGGGGATCAGGCTGTAGCAGCTTCTTTGCAGGAAAGATTGGTAGTTCTGCTGTTCTGTGTCGTATTTCGGATAGGGTAGGATCCCACAGTTGAAATCGATCTCCGGCATGATGGTCACAGCATCGCAGATCAGCGAGCAGGACAGAAGGGATTTTCCGGTAATGAAGCTGGTGCTGGCATAGTTTCCGCCACCGGTGGCCACCTGCCATTCCGGATGATCGGCATTGTTGCCATCGATCGGGGCTACGCTGTCGTTCGAATGGATCAGACTGTTTAGAGCTTCGATTGAATTGATGACACGTTCGTTGCCAAATTCCACTGTGTAGCCACTGTTTGTCTTGCTGACGATCTTGACATCCAAAGACGAGATAAAGCCAAGCAGCTTGTTTGCATCACCAAATGTCAACCCATATGTATCATCCGGATCCTGTTCTTCATTCCCGTTGGCATCCATGTAGCCCTGTGCGGCGATGGTCGAAAAAGCATCCAGCGTCCAGGTACCATTGTCCACCATGCTGTACAGATCACTGTCGATCCCATTGGCTTCCAGCAGGTCACTGTTGAAGTACACGCAGAAGGTGTGCTTGATATTCCCCAGCTCTGCATCCCCGATCATGAACCACACATTGTCCCCCGGCAGTGCTTCGGGAATAGATTGGTTATACCATGGCTTGGACAGATCCACATGAGGCACTTCCGCTAAATTGGCAAAATATGCCGATGTGAGTTGTTCCCCGATAAAGTTCAGGCTGCTATATAGCACATCGTAACTGTTATCTCCGGCGATGATCCCGCTGGTGATCCGATTCACATGGTCTGTGCCGGGATAGTCAAAGGTGTCCTGGGTATGGGACAGTACTACGTTCAGCCGCTCGTTCATGGTTTGAATACTGTCGTAAATGGCATCGTTCAACCGCTCACCTGTAGAAGACTCTGCATAGAAATCGTTCCAGAAGGCGTTTTTGTAGTCCCCAATATAGAACGTAGCCGTGCGTCCACCGTAATCCAGCGCCGGCAACGCATCCGCCACATACGGGGATGTCTCCGTTTCGGTATCTGCGACAGTTGTATTGGCCGGATCGGGAACTGCTGTGGTTTCACCGGTCGTGTCATTTTGGCAGGCTGCCATAGAGACCAGCATAGCGGCCAGCAGCATCAGGACAGAAATTCTTTTCATATGTGCATCTCCCTAAAAAATGATATAAAAGATATGCTTTGATTATATAGCCTGCCATTCTGTATTGCAATGCCTAATCTGATAAAATTGCCCAAAACGAAACAAAATAATTCCATCCGGTTGACAAACGGAAAAAAGTATGCTATAGTAAATACCAGATACTTTACGTCAAAAAGGAGATACCCATGCCAAACGGAAACCTGTTTACAACGGAACTGACCGTGACCCAGATCGAGTATGTGTGGAATGGGATCTATATGCCCCGCTCCAACCACATGGACGACCGGGCCTACCACGGACTGGTGCTGATCCGCAAAGATCCCCATGCGTACCTGTTTGACGACGGGACCGTGCTGGAAGCCGAAGCCGGATATATCCTGTACCTGCCCAAGCATTCCTCGTACCGGGTCAGCGATATAAAATCCTGTGACTGCGTAGCGATCAACTTCCAGATCTTAGAGGAGACCCATTTTCCGCCGCTGCGCTTTCCCGTGGGCAATCAGTTTTCTGCCTATTCCGAACTTTTCCAGACCGCCAGCCGTTTCTGGGACAGCCGCACCATTGGATACCATGCCAAGATCAAATCGCTCCTATACCAGGCCCTGTACCTGATGCAGAAAAACTACCACCCGGACTATGTCCCAAGCGGTCTGGCCTTCAAGCTCAATATCGCCATGGAATATATCGGCGAACATTACACCGACCCGGCGATCTCCGTCAAAGAACTATCCGAGAAGGCCGGCATGAGCGAGGTATATTTTCGCCGCCAGTTCCACCGCTTGTACGGCATGGCACCCCTGCAATATATCAAGCAGCTGCGGCTGAACCGGGCCATTGAGCTATTGAAATCCGATATGTATCCGGTACACACCGTGGCGCACATGGTGGGATATGCCAGCGAATACTATTTCAGCCGAGAATGCAAAAAGATCACCGGCCTCAGTCCCATGCATTTCAAAAAAGATAAGCTGGATCAAAAGCAGTACATGGTGGGTATCCCATATGTCCAAGAGCAGAACGATCCAGCCAAAGCAGCCGCTACCGGACACGGATCCCCGAAAGAGAACGAAGAATCTTTGCCCATATCGAAAAAAGAGGATTGACATTTGCCATCTGCTGTGCTACAATGGTGACGACCCATCCGTGGAAAAATTTGAAAAAGAGGATATACTTATGGAACTTACCGGAAAGAAAGCTGTGTTCCTGGGAGACAGCATTACCCAGGGCGTAGGTGTCAGCGAAGAAAAGAACATCTACCTGAATCGCCTGGCGCAGATGGCCGGTCTGCGGGAAGCCAAGAACTATGGCATCAGCGGCACCCGTATCGCCAGACAGAGCGCCGTTTCTGCCAACGCCACCTTTGATCTGGATTATTGTGCCCGCGTGGAAGAGCTGGACGGTGACGCAGACATCGTGGTGGTGTTTGGCGGCACCAACGACTTTGGTCACGGCGATGCGCCGCTGGGTACGCCTGCCGATCGGACACCGGCTACCTATTGGGGCGCCTGCCACTACCTGATGAATCGCCTGGTAGAACGCTTCTATGACAAGACCATCGTCATCATGACCCCGCTCCATCGTCTCACCGAAGACAACCCCTGTGGTGACAACAAACCGGAACCGGTGGCTACGCTGAAAGAATACGTAGACATTCTTCGCACCGTAGCCGAATGGTATTCGCTGCCGGTGCTGGATCTGTTTGCCGAAAGCGGTATCCAGCCCAGAGTGCCCGTGATCCAGCAGACCTATTGTCCCGACGGCCTGCACCCCAATGATGCCGGTCACGAAAAAATGGCGACCATGCTGTATCACTACCTCTTGAAGCTGTAATCAATTTCATAAACAAGAAAAGCCGTCCGCATTTCCAGATCACCGGAAACAGGGACGGCTTTTGCATATTTATCGTTTGTTAATCTGCATAGGCTTCCAGGGTCGTTTCGATCGAAGCTTCCCAGGTGGACTGCACAGAGGCCAGCAAAGAAGCCACGTTGCCATCCTTCCGGGAAGAAGAGGACAGCACCTGGTTTGGCCAGGTAGAACCACCGATCATGGTAGAGTATGCATATTCAAAGGGCATGACCGCACCGGCACGAATGATGTCCAGCATCTTCTGGGTATTCTCGTCCCGGCTGTACTTGTTCTTCAGCGCCACATCATAATACGCCGGTACCACATCCTTGTAGCTGTAGTAGCTCAGTGCCTCGCAGACCTTGCCGGTGAGCGCCACATCCGCTATGGTGGTGGGAATGTAGGTCATCTGGGTAGCAGTGGCGATCAGAGACAGATACTTGTCCTGATCCGCATCATATTTCGGGAAGGGCAGTACCGCATAGTCGCTTTCCATGTTCCGCAGATCATCCAGGCTTTCCAGCTTGGACATATAGTATAAGATCTTGTCCGCAGCGAAATACCCATTGACCTGCTGCCGTCTTTCTGCATTAAAGTCTGCACAGAAGATATCCTGATTCTTCAAGTATGCTGTCAGCTTATCGACAGAAGTGGAGAGCTTGTCGCTGAGCGGATTGATCGTGGGCATACCATCGTTGTCCAGACCGATGGCCTGAATGTCCAGAGAGGCCTGGATCGAACGATATGCCACCTCATAGATCACCATGCCGTACAGGTCGTCTCCCAGGGTATAGCTGCCGTCGCCGTTCAGATCCTGCCCAACACCGCCGGAGACCTCGATCATCTTATCCAGCGTCCATTCGTTGTTCAGCACCAGCGTGTAGGGATCCTCCATACCATTGTCTTCCAGCAGATCCAGGTTGGCAAAGATCACAGACAATCCTTTGTACATGGACAGGGACATATCCCCAATGAATCCAATAAGCTTACCGTTAATGGTCAGACCGCTCTGCAGCTCCGATACCCACCAAGGATTGTTCAGGTTGATGTCCGGCAGGTCGTACACGTTCATGAACAGCTGGGTCGAAGCGATGGGCTGTACGCAGGAGATCATACCGGATACCACGTCATAGGCACCGTCTGCCGCCATGATACTGCTCTGGATCAGCTGGCAGTAGGAGTCCTTGTTGGCCCAGTCGCCGGGCTTGTAGACAAAATTGAAATCGATCCCCAGAAGATCTTCCACCGCCATATTCCGGGTGTATACCGCATCGTTGACCACGTCTCCGGTCATTTCCAGCGCATCGTATTCATACTGCTGGGTCTCCGTTGTGAGCAGGGTAAAGGTCTTGCCGCCATTGTCTTCCTTTTGTACCGCAAACAGATCGTCTTCCGTGGTTTCCGTTTCGCCGGCCGTTTCCGTGGTATCTACACCATTGTCGTTGTTGTCTGTAGTGTCTTCAACCGTGCTTGTCCCGCAGGAAGCCAGCAGCATGGCAGCCAACAGACAGATCCAAATTCTTTTCATCTCATAAGTACCTTCTTTTATGTTTTATTTCAGTTTCATTTATACCAATGCGCCGTGATCTGTCAACAGATCCTGCAGCCGCTGCATGGGCACATCCATGGTACGGCAGTCGTTCTGCTTGGCAAGTGCGATGGCAGCACCGGCCGCTTCCCCGATACAAGTGGTGATGGGCATGATCCGGAACGAAGAATGGGCTTCATGGGTCGAGGAAATGGGACGACCAGCCACCAATACATTGGCCGTGCCAGCCGGTACCAGCGCACGATAGGGGATCGTGTAGTAGTCGTTTGCCGGAATGCCTCGGTGATAGGTGCCTGTACCGGCCGGATTGTGGATGTCGATCTCATAGGTACCACGGGCGATCCGGTCGTCGAACTTTCTTGCCTCTACGATATCCTCGGTAGAGATCTCATATTCCCCACAGATCCGGCGGCTTTCCCGAATACCCAGCTCCGGTGCCGACATGGTGAGCGCACAGTTTTCCATGCCGGGGATATTGTCCTTCATGAACCGATACATTTCGTAGACCTGTTCTCTTGCCACCGCTTCCGAATCGCTGTAATCGAAAATATCCACGGGATTCTTTCCCACGATCCGGGTGGTGTTCAGGTGCATGATGTTTTCCACCGGCATATGGAAGATCAGCACATCCTCTCTGGGATTCTGGATCTGACCGGACAGCCGCATCTCCTTGTACAGCG
>CAZLED010000068.1:0-12672 GCA_964558485.1 uncultured Ruminococcus sp.
AGTGGTGTTCGGTCTTGATGTCTCCCCGGTACACGTCGATGGCGTAGGACAGGGTCTGGAAGGTGTAGAACGAGATACCCACCGGCAGGATCAGGTTGAGAGTCGCATCGAATTCTGCACCAAACAGCGCACCGATGGACATGGCCGAGCCGGCAAGGAAGTTGTAATACTTAAAGAAGAACAGTACCCCCAGCGATGCGATCAGCGTCAGCGTCAGGTATAGCTTTTTCCTTCTTTGGTCGTCCGTTTTTTCAATGGCAACGGAGCACAGCCAGGACACCATGGTGGTGAAGAAGATCAGGAAGAACAGCGGTGCGCTCCACCACATATAGAACAGCAGCGATGCACCCAGCAGGCCGATCCAGCGGTACTTCAGCGGCAGCAGAAAATGGAGCAGCAGCACAATGGGATAGAAAATGAGAAAGTCCAGGGAATTGAATGTCATTTGCTCTCCTCCTTTTTCGTTGCATGGGGGTTGCGTTTATCGGGTACCAGCAGTGCCAGCGCCAGTCCCACGGCCAGGGAAAAGAGCAGGAACAACAGCGTGTCCTCCAGTGTGCCGTCAAACAGGCAGAAGACCACCACCGTTCCACTGTGGAACAGGACATCGAGCAGGCCCAAAAGCTTGACCTGCGGCAGAAATGTCACCAGGCACTGCAGTAGGACGGCCAGCAGGTAGAAGACCAGCGTCCAGGGATGTTCGGTTAGGATCGTCATGACTCTGCCTCCTTTGCCAGCTGCGCAAGAATATCGCTTGCCAATTGTCTTGTACGGATCCCACGGCCTTCTTCGGCGGTGTGATAGTCCGAGTTGTACATAAGATAGCCATCCATTTTGTAGTCCCAGATGTAGGAGATCACCGGCACGTGGAGCTCATTGCGCATGGTCTCCATAAATTTGTCCCAGACCGCTTCCTTCCGGCTGTTCGCTTCTACGGCATTGTAGTTGAACGGCGCAAAGCTGAAGTACACACGGCAGCCGGTTTCGGTGATCCGGTCGTGCATCTTCGTCAGATTGGCAAGCCAGTCCTTGTTGACGTTGGTGTAGGAGATCTGCACGCCAAAGTACGCGTTGGCAGAACCGTTGGGCATATCGAAGGTGATATCGCCGTTTTCGTCCACGTTGGTGCTGAAGATATCGTAGCTCAGGGGTTCCATGTATTCCCGGTAGCTGTTGAACTCCGTCAAACCACCCAGCACATTGTAGTACAGGGTCATGTCGTCCACGTGATACAGGAAGTCGTAGCCATGCTCGATGATCCGGTAGATGACCCAATAGAAGTAGGGGTCGCCCATTTCGCCACCGTATGCTACCTCCGGTGCCTGTACCAGAATGTCGTCCGCTCCCAGATAATCGGCCACACCGTCCATGAAGAAGCTGACATTGCAGGTGGCAACGTTACCGAAGTTGATGACGCTGTATTCGTTCCCCAAAAGCTCTTCCAGCAGTGGTGTATCCAGACCATAGTAGGAAGACGAACCGGAGCAGATCACCAGGTTTTGGGTATCCGTCAGGCCGTCCAGCAGCAGCTTTTCCCACTTCCGGACAAAGGTGGCGTCCTCATGGTTGGAGAACACAGGATCCCGCACGGCACCCAAATGCAGCTGCAGCCACGGTGAACCGTTGAAAGCGGCATCGTAGATCTGCTTAATAGAGTCAAAGAGACAAAGCGTTTTTATACCAGAACAGTTCATAAACGCATTGTTCTCCACAGTCTCCACGGATTTCGGGATCACGATGGTGCCCAGCGAAACATCCTTGAAGGCATTTGCGGCGATGTGCGTCACCTTCTGCGCACCCACATATTCCGGGATCACCAGCATCTCTTGGTCGCCGCCACTATAGCCCTTCAGCGTCAGACCCTTGCCGTTGTCCACAAAGGTGAAGGATGTGGGATCGGTATATTGCGCCCAGATGCAGTACAGGGTCGTGGATTCGCCGGCCGGTGCAAATTTACCGCCGCAGGGGATCGCCGTACCGGTGCCGTCTGCCTTGGTGTTATACTCCAGCAGCACATAGCCTTCTCTTGCGAAAATACCCTTTTCTGCCAGCGTATTGGGGCAAGAGTACACAGCGGTAGACACCACATCGTAGTATGTGTCGGAGTCGTAGCCCACCACCGTACCACCGTTGGCGTTGTACTGGATCATGTGGGTAGACTCGTTGCCCTGCATACCCCAGCCGCCGTAGTACTTGGTGGGACCTGTCAGATTGTCCACACCGGAGCTGGTTTGCACCTCGGCTTCCTCCGGCTCGATCGGATAGAAGTTGCCGTAGACCGATTCCCGGCCGGTGACTTCATAGGTGGTGTCGGCATCGTAGGACAACAGCGTCCCACCGGCGTCCATGGATTTGCCTTTTGTCCAGCCGGCAAAGTAATATCCCTCGTGGGGCTTGGCAGTCAGTCGCACCGGTGTGCCCGGCAGGAAGGTGAACTCCTCTGTATTCATGCCGACCCAGCCGCCGCCGGTCCCGTTTTCCAAGAAGAACTTCACGGTGCTGCCGTCTTCCAGTGCCGTCATATTGACCGTCAGCGGTGTACGTACCGCCGGAATGGTCAGCGTGCCTTCATTCCAGGTGGCACCCAGATCCTGCATTTCGCCATCCAGTGCCTGCACAAAGGTGTAGCCCTCGTCCAGGGTCACCGAAAAGACAGCATCTTCACCGGCTCGTACTGTCATGGGATTTTCACTGTTGATGGTGTAGCCATCTGCTTCGCTCAGCAGCACCTGCACGGTATATCCGTCCTTGGCACAGCTGCTCACGCCCAATAGGGTCACCAGAGACAGCGTGGTCAAGGCGCATACCTGCCACAGACTGCGGCTCGATCGTCTTGCATCCTTCATATGAATCTCCTAAACAAAAGCATACCGGAGCGAAAACCCAGTACGCATTTTGACAAAAAATGTTTTCTTTTCGTCATCCATGTAATTATACCAGATTCTTTCTTCCATTGCAAGAGGGTGTTTTGTTTTTTGTGTGTCGTTTGTGGAGAATTTTTGCTTCTATTTTTGTGAAATTTAACCATATGTGCAGTGGACCCAAAAAGAAAACCGAAGTGGTCGTGCTGTACGACCCCTTCGGTTCTTGTACGATATGCTTATTCGGCTTCGATCTTTTCCAGAGCCTTTTCGATATTGGAGGCAATGGACTTATTGGAGGAAGCAAAGGTGGAAGCCGGTTCCTTGCCGTTGAGCACGATGGAGTTGACGGCAGTGCTTACACCAAAGCTGAAGGCCAGCTCCAGCTCATAGGAACGGTTGTCGATGACCAGATCCAGCATTTCCACGGATTCTTCGTCACGCAGATACTTCTTGGACAGTGCGGTCTCATAGTAGGCCGGACGCAGCAGCTCACGGGACTTGGCGGAGATGGTCTCCAGAACGTAACCGGCCTCGTCGGCGTTGGGCGTGGTGATCGGCACAGTCACATAGGAACCTACGGACCATACGACGTTGCAATAGTTCTCCTGTTCCGCATCATACTTCGGCACCGGTGCGATACCAAAGTCGGTCTCCATTTCCCGCAGACGACGAACCATCTGCAGGTTGGTGATCCAGAACAGACCTCTGTTTTCCTGGAACATCTTGGTGGTCAGCAGGTGGTATCCATCGGCAGCACCCTTGGTGTGGTAGTTCAGGGACAGTCTGTCGTCGTTCATGAATTCGGACAGATCCTGCAGGATGGTGTAGGCTCTTTCGTCCCCTTCCAGATTGAAGTAGGGCAGATCGTCTGCGTCCTTTTCGATCATGTGGTAGCCGAAGCACACCAGCATAGCGGTGGCGTTCTCGTTCTGGGTCAGGTTGGCAATGGAGTCGTTCTTGTCGTACACGCCGTCACCGTTCAGGTCGATGGAAGCGTTTTCGCACAGTGCCTTGTAGGTGTCAAAGTTCCAGTTGTCCTCTGCCACGTACTGATAGGGCGTTTCGGCACCCAGGTCGTTCAGCACGCTCAGGTTGATCATGGTACACCAGGTGGCGTCGGCGTTCAGCATGGAGATATCGCCGGACACCATGTACAGCTTCTTGGCCAGAGACAGGTCCTCGATGGAGCGCTGATCCCACCAGTTCTTGGTCAGATCGATATTGCCAATGTCGTACAGATCCAGCAGATAGCCCTTCAGCACCAGCTCACCGGCACCGTTCAACGCCGGCATGACCACGTCGTACTGAGAGTCCCCGGCCTGGATGCTGTTGCCGATCTCACTGGTGAAGTTGCCGGAGGTCGGTGCGTACTCGGCCAATACCACATTGCAGGTCTCCTGCACGTAGCTGTTCCGGCTGAATACGGCATCGTTCAGCACTTCCCCGTTCATTTCTTCTGCGTAGATGCTGAATTCAAACCAGTCCACCCAGCTGTCGTCGTTCTTGGTGTAGAAGGTGAAGGTGCGGCCGCCAAAGTCCTTGGAGGGCAGACCCGTGTCAAAGCTCTCGGTGCTCTCCTCCGGTGTGGTATCGGCTACTGTGTCTGCCGTGGTATCTCCGGTGGTATCCGTGTTTTCTGCTGCATTGCCGCAGCCAACGGTAGAAGACGCCAGCAGCAGCATGGCAAGCAATAGGGCAAGCTTCCGTTCCATATAGCAAACTCCTCTTTTTCTGGGCGATGTGCCCCTTAGTATCTTCACTATTATACCGCACAATCATGAACACATTATGTACATCATTTTGTTTTTGCATGAACTTTACAAAAATAGCCGGTGCGATCCCATTTTGGCTGTGTTTTTTGCCTGTGCTCTTTACATTCCCGAAAAATTGTGCTATAATGGGTACATCAAAGACCGGAGGTATTCCCTTGAAGATCACCGAATATTCCCTTTCTCTGCCCGGTGCACCGAAGCTGACCCTGGCACTTGTGGCCGATCTGCACTGTCGAGCTGGCGAAGACGCATTGGAAATGCTGCAAAAACTACAGCCGGATCTGATCCTGTCCTCCGGCGACATGATGCAAAGCTGCACGAAATATCGCATAGACGAAAGCTTCAATCTGCCGGGACTGACCTTTCTCACGAAAGCCACACAGATCGCACCGGTGTATCTGTCCATCGGCAACCATGAAGGTGGTATGCTGCCGGAAAACCGAGAGATCTTAGTTGCACGGCACATCAACCTGCTGGACGACAGCTTTGTCCACGAAGACCACGGGCTGTGCATCGGTGGGCTGTCCTCCACGGTTCGCTGTGGCTACAAACGCACCGATCCCACGCCGCTGCCAAATCTCGATTTTCTGAGGACATACGCAGCCGAGCCGGGCTTTCATCTGCTCTTGAACCATCACCCGGAGCTTTGGCGTCCTCACATCTGCGGCACCGGCATCCAGCTGACCCTCTCCGGTCACGCACACGGTGGACAGTGGCACCTTTTCGGTCACGACATCTGGTCGCCGGGACAGGGGCTTTTCCCAAAGTATGCCTCCGGTATGCACACCAGCGAGATCGGTGAGGTGCTGGTGGTCAGTCGGGGCATGACAAACACCGTTCCCTATGCGCCACGGTTTGGCAATCCCACGGAGATCTGTGTGCTCCGTCTATCGGGTGACGCATGATGGTACCTGTGGAAAACCTGTCGCTTTTTCCCCATCCGCTGCCCACACAGCTTGCCGACCATGGTCTACGGCTGTACTATGCCCAAGGAGACCGACCGGAACGCTGGTCCCATGCGGCACTGCTCACGGCACTGACGCTCTACACCGGCCGCAGCTACAGGGAAGCGGATATTCTCCGGGAACCGGGGAAAAAGCCACGACTGTCCGATGGAACGGTGCAGTTCTCCGTGACCCACAGCGGCGCCTGGTGGATGGTCTGTCTTGCACCGGCGCACGTGCCTGTTGGACTGGATCTGCAAATGCACAAGGCAACCTATTCTCCTGCCGTGGCAAAGCGGTATTTTCACCCGGACGAGGCGGCACTGCTGACGGTTGCCCAAGCGGATCACACCGATCTTGCCCTGTTTTTTGATCTGTGGTGCGCCCGGGAAAGCTATGCCAAATACACCGGCGATGGCGTGGTTGGCATACCAAAGGACTACAGCACCACGTGCTCCCCGATCCCACTGCACAAGCTGGACTTTCAAACGGGGTATTCCCTGTTTTTATGTACCGATCTATAATCTTTGAGGACCAAGGAGGTTCATCCTATGATCACGCTTCCCCATGTTTTTGCAAGCGGCGCTCTGTTTCAGCAAAATGCGCCTCTGACCCTGCATGGACACACCGACGCCCATGCTGCCCTGCAGGCCACATTGACCCACGGAAGTGACACCTTTTCCACTGCCACTGTGACCGCCGATGCCGAGGGAAACTTCTCCTTCACCCTGTCCACACCGGCGGCTTCTCTGGACAAACGCTGGACGATCGCCATCACCTGCGGAGACGAAACGGTCACCTTTGACGATATTCTGTTTGGGGAGCTGTGGCTGACGTCCGGGCAATCCAATATGGAAATGTCCAACCACTTCCAGCCCACCAAAAATGCGTTCCTTGCCGAGATGGCAGACCGCACCATCCGGGTCTATCATGTGGATTATCTGGAAGGCGGCGGCGCTGGGGAATTCCCCTATGAGCCTTCCGACAGCACCAACGGTACCTGGGCCAGCATTGCGGCGACCGAGTTTTGGGACAGTGTGTCTGCCGCCGGTACTGCTTTTGTGAAGGAAGTGTACGACTATCTAAGAAGCATCGATCGGGAGATCCCTGTGGGCTTTGTCAACGCCAGCTGGGGTGGTACCGGTATGGCAGCATGGATCCCACGGTTTGGCATGGACGGTGCTGCTCCGGCGCTGCTGGAACGGATGCGCTCCTATGGTATGTACCCGGACAAGGAAAACTGGAACACCAAAGGAGACGTGAATTTCCAGCAGCCCACCTGTCAGTACAATCTGAAGATCGCACCGCTTATGGGTCTGAAATTCCGTGGGATCCTGTGGTACCAGGGGGAAAACGAATGCTGGGGTGAACCACAGTGGCGCATCTACAAGGAGCTGCTGCAGCTGTATCACCAGGTCTACACGCCGTTGTTTGCCGCTAACGAAGGACACTTCCCCATGCTGAACGTGCTGCTCTATCCGTGGGCCTACTCCAAGGGAGACTGCAATCTGGGCTACCTGAACCAGGCCTTTATCGATGCCGCACGAGAAGACCCGAACAGCTTCGGGTTCACACCGATCTCTGACCTGCCGCCGGTTTGGGGCTTTGTGGGCAACCATCCCATCCATCCGGCCAACAAATATGCCGTGGGCAAGCGGCTGGGGATGCTGGCAGAAACGGCGGTCTATGGCAAGATGGGACAAAAGCAGCCGGCGGCCATGGACAGCTATCGTGTTGAAGGCGACAAGCTTCTGGTGCACTTCTCCATTCCGGGGCAGGCAGAACCCATCGACGAGGCACACGGCATCCGCATTGGGGAGGACAGGCATTCCATCGCTTCTCCCGCACCGATCGGTATTTACATCTGTGGCGAAAGCGGCACCTATGTACCGGCCACCTGCACCATCGTAGCGCCGGACACCATAGCCCTGTCCCATCCCAGCATCACCGCACCCAAGCACGCCGCCTATGGGTACAATTCCCTGGAAGAAGGCTGCAACCTGTGGGCCGGAGACTATCCGCTGGCCTCCTTCCGCACAGACGACAAGCAGTGGAACGAAGCCAATGCAGACCAGATCCTCCACATCGAAACCAAGCCTTGGTGCGATCCCACCAGGACCAGCATCTGGGCACAGCATCTCCGTGTGGACAGTGGCGAACTGCTGGACGTGTTCTACCATCCCATCTGGCATCCGGCACCGGACTGCGAGGTGGCCCACGACCGTGCCTTCACCCTGGCAAAGGGCAGCATCCGCATCGCACGCCGGGAAGACGAATACACGCCCACCATCCGTCGTGCCACCATTGGTGCCAGTGTCTATGCCCATCCGTACAATCGTCTGGATCTGCAAAACTACAGCAAGCTGACACTGCGTATGCTGAACTGCGAACACACCGAGCTGTCTCTGACCCTGACCTACAAGGAGAACGACGGCGTGACCATTCTCAAAACCATTCCGGCCCAGAAGGACGACGAAGCTTCGAGCCGCCTGCCAGACGGTTGGGCTGCCTACACCATTCCACTGACCGACATCCCGGACGGAGAGATCCGGCAGATGACCTTCTCTGCTAAGATTACAGGCACACCGTATCTGTTTGTGAATCTGGAGAATTTCGTACTTTGGGCAAAGTAAACGCCATGTAAGGAGCAGCCATGAAAGCATTGACCTATATCGAACACGAGCATTTTCAACTGATCGAGAAGCCAAAGCCACAGCTCCTGGATCCACGGGACGCCATCGTTCGTGTAACTCTTAGCAGCATCTGCACCAGCGACCTGCATATCAAGCATGGTTCTGTCCCCAGAGCCGTGCCCGGTATCACCGTGGGACATGAAATGGTGGGCATCGTAGAGACAGTGGGTGCTGCAGTCACGAATGTACGACCCGGTGACCGGGTGACGGTGAACGTGGAGACCTTCTGCGGTACGTGCTTCTTTTGCAAGCATGGCTACGTGAACAACTGCACCGACAAAAACGGCGGCTGGGCACTGGGCTGTCGCATCGATGGGGGACAGGCCGCATATGTCCGGGTGCCCTATGCGGATCAAGGACTGAATAAGATCCCCGATGGCGTGACCGACGAAGCGGCATTGTTCGTGGGCGATATTCTGGCAACCGGCTATTGGGCGGCCCGCATCTCCGAGATCACAAGCGACGACACCGTATTGATCATCGGTGCCGGTCCCACCGGTATTTGTACGCTGCTGTGTGCTCTGTTAAAACAGCCGAAACGGATCATCGTCTGCGAAAAGGATCCGGCAAGAGCCCAGTTCGTCCGGGAACACTATCTGGGGAACCAAGGACAGGCCACGGAGGTGCTGCTCTGTTCCCCGGCGGAATGCGAAGATTTTGTTCTGGCCCACTGCGACCATGGCGGTGCCGATGTGGTATTGGAGGTTGCAGGCGCCAAAGACACCTTCCAGTTGGCATGGAAATGTGCCCGACCCAATGGGATCGTGACGGTGGTGGCGCTGTATGACGAAGCACAGACCTTGCCGCTGCCGGAGATGTACGGCAAAAATCTGACCTTCAAGACCGGCGGTGTGGATGGCTGCGACTGTGCGGAGATCCTGCACCTGATCGAACAGGGCAAGCTCGACACCACGCCGCTGATCACCCACCGCTTTGCGCTTGCGGATATCGAAGAAGCGTATCGCATTTTCGAGAACCGTCTGGATGGGGTCATCAAGATCGCCATTACGGAATGAACGGGAAAACAAAAATGTAGTATATCGAACGGCAAAGACCCCCACACGGAAGAAACCGCATGAGGGTCTTTGCTTTTTTCAATTATATATTATTCTGTTAGCCTTCCACCGGTTTGCCCAGGTTGCCTGTAAAGGAGCATTCGCCATGGCCGTCCCAGCGGATGTTTTCCTTCATGGCACCGTGGTGCATGGCGTTATTGGCAAAGATGCAATAGTCGCAGTCCTTGACCACCAGATCGATGTCCGGGCTCCATGTGCCTTGTCCGCCATCGTCCCGACCGTGGCGCAGTGTGTTGCCGGTGAAGGTCACATTGACGCAGTGTTCCAGCAGCACGTGGGAATTTTCTTCCTCTGTTTCCAGACCGGGACCCGGTTTGCCGCTGCGGTTGATCAGGTTGCCGGTGATGGTGACGGATTCCATATTGCCGCCGGCCGAACCCAGCTTCAGTGCCGGACCACCGCTGCGGTCGAAGTAGTTGCCGGTGATGTTCATGGTGTTGCCGGACGGGATCACAAAGCCGCCCACCCGGTTCCATTCCACCCGGTTTCCCGTGGTCGTGACCGATGCCACCACAGGGCCGCCCAGGATGCCGCCTCTGCCGTTGCCGGAGAACCAGTTGTCCAGAATAAAGCCGTCCCAGCCATCGATGTACAGCCCGGCACCTGTGTTGAAGCACAGCATACTATGGCGCACGGAGAAGCACCAGATGTGTTCCAGATGCACGCCGTCGCCGGTGAAGTGGCCGATCTTGCAGTCATCGAAGGTGGGCGTATCCTCTTTGCCGCCGCCGTTGTATTCCGGCCAATACAGCTTGACGCCATGGATGTTCTGTCCCCGTCTTTCGCCTTCCAGATTCATACCGGAGATCTGGCAGCCAAAGGCACCGGAGATGTCGATCATGCAGTCGGTGTCGTCGGTGTTCAGGCGAAAGATGGAACCGCCGTAGCCGCCGAACAGCCACGCTGCGGTACCGGTGAGCTTGGTCTGGGGACGCATGGTGAGCCGACCTGTATAGTAGACTCCCGGCGGTACGATGACCTCGCCCATGCATTCGCCGGCTTTGTCCAGAGCCGCCTGGATGGCAGCCGTGGAATCGGACTTTGCATCCGGCACAGCACCGAAATCTAAGATATTAAAAATGGTTGACATAATGGATACCTCCGCAATATAGGTGAATGTGTATGGGATAAAGATACCACATTCCAGCGACATTGACAAGTGGGACGGCGAGTGATTTACAAAATTGTTACAAATTGGTGCAGCGGCGCACGAACAAATTGGGGATATGCTCTTGTAATTTTTGGGTGGATTTGGTATAATGGAAATACCGATCTCATTTCCCAAAAATCTTTGGAGGTATCCTCATGCACAAACGGATCTGTCTTCTTTTAGCACTTTTGACGCTTCTGCCGCTTGCTTCCTGCGCCGGTGACGGTGGAGACGAAACGATCACTGCTACCAACAACGGCGACACGACTGCCACAGAGACCGAAGCCACCGTGGTCACCGACGACCTGCCGGACGACCTCAATTACGGTGACCGGGATTTTGCCATGTACACCCGGCAGCGTACCGCCTTCCATGCACCCATCAATGTGGAAGAATCCACCGGCGAACAGCTCAACGATATTCTGTATGAGCGCTCTCGTTTTGTAGAAGAACGGCTGGGGATCGTCTTTGTGGAGACCTATGACACCAACGACATCTCGCCTGCCAAAAATATGATCATTGCCGGCGACGACACCTACAAGCTGGTCACCGGTCGGAATATCCACACGGTGCAGTATGCTTCGGAAGGTCTGGCACGCCATCTGGATACGCTGCAGTACTTGGATCTGTCCAAGCCCTATTGGGACAGCTTCTTAGGCAAAAACCTGTCCATGGCCGGTATCACGTACACGGCAGTTGGCTCCTACAACCTGACCGGCTACGACTTCACCCATGTGCTCCTGTTCAACAAAAACATGACAGAGGACATCCAGCTGGCCAGTCCCTATGATCTGGTCAAGGAAGGCAAATGGACCTTCGACACCTTCCAGCAATACGGAGAAGCCGCTACCGTAGATACCAACGGCGATGGCACCTTCACCAAGGAGGACCAATACGGCTTTGTGTCTGGTACCAAGCAGATACCGCCGTCCTTCTGGATCGGTGCCGGTGTCCAGGGTATTTATAAGGATAAAAACGACATTCCCCAGTTCACCATGGGGACAGACGAAGAATTTCTGGACGTGCTGCTCCACATCTATGAGCTGATCTGGGACCATGGTCTGTGGTACGTGGAGCATGACTTGACGGATATTCCCCAATCCTCCATCGACCTGTTCTCGGCCGGGCAGTCGCTGATGATGGACGTGACCTTTTTCCATGTGGAAAACTTCCGGGAAATGGAAGCCGATTTCGGGATCCTGCCGTACCCCAAGTACACGGAAGAACAGACTACGTATTATTCCCGTATCGAAGGTTGTGAGCTGCCCTTTGTGCCGTCCAATCTTTCGGAGGACGACGCCAACATGACCGGTGCGGTTCTGGAAGCACTGGCCAGCTATTCCTACCAGAACGTGATCCCGGTGTACTATGATGCGTACCTGAAGAATAAGAACACCCGTGACACCGAATCGGCGGATATGCTGGACATCGTGTTTGCCAACCGTGTCTTTGACCTGAGCGATACTGTTTGGTGCGAACAGATCCGGGACAACTTCATCCGGACACAGTTCGATGCCAACAACCGGAGTCTTGCTTCCCAGATCGCCGCCAACGAAGAGAAGGTGCAGGCCAGCATCGATACCATCATGGACGGCTTTTTGGGAAAATAAACCGCACGTTACAAAGCAAAAAGAAGCAGCAGCCAAACCCGGCACTGCTTCTTTTTGTATGGGTATATTTTTGTCAATCCACAAACATGGCGTTGATCTCGGCGATCTCTTCCAATGCCTTGGCTTCCTTCTTCTCGTACATGGACACAAAGTCATTGCTGCTCTTCATGAACATATTCAGCGTATCCTGGAACAGGTCGCCGATCTGGTAGTTCCAGCCTAAGTCAAATACGCGGCCACCCAGAATGATGTCCAGCATTTCGGTAGATTCTTCGTCACGCAGCACCTTGCCCTGCAGGGTAACATCGTAATACGCCGGGGTCACGATATCCTTGGACACCGCTGCCATATATTCCGTCACGGCACCGGTCATTTCCAGGTTTTCCAGCGATACCGGTACGCAGATGTGGGACGAACCGTAGGAAGATACGGAGGAATAATATTCCTTCTGCGCCTTCTTGCTCCTCTTATCGAGCAAAACGTACTTCTTCATTCTATTTTCTCTCCTCCCCAAAAGGCAGTGAGAGATCCCAAGACCTCTCATAGCCTGTGCTTATAACCGA
>CAZLED010000069.1:0-12616 GCA_964558485.1 uncultured Ruminococcus sp.
GCTGACCGTATTCCAGCATCACATAGTTGGTGATGTCCACGATGTTGTTGATGGGACGCACACCGGACGCACGCAGACGCATCCGCAGCCACAGGGGAGAAGGTGCGATCTTCACGTTCTTCACCACACGGGCCGAGTACCGGGTACACAGCGTGTTGTTCTGCACATCCACAGACAGATACTTGTCAATGGTGTCCCCATCGTTCCGCAGCGCAGGCGCCACCGGGGCAGTCAGCTTCAGCTCTCTGCCGAAGGATACAGCCGTCTCTCGTGCCAGACCGATCACAGACAGACAGTCGGGACGGTTGGAAGTGATCTCGAATTCCACAGAAGTGTCCGCCAGCTCCAGCGCTTCCCGGATGTCCTGCCCAATGGTCGCATCGGCCAGACCCACATCGTTCAGGATCAAAATCCCGTCTTCGATGGCACCGGGCATATCGTGGGTGGTCAGTCCCAATTCGCCAATGGAGCACAGCATCCCGCAGGAAACCTCGCCTCTCAGCTTGCCCTTCTTGATCTTCACACCACCGGGCAGAGTAGACCCATCGGTAGCCACCGGCACCACAGCCCCGGCAAATACATTGTTGGCCCCGGTCACGATCTGTACCGGTTCAGCGGCACCAATGTCCACCTGACAGATCACCAGATGATCCGAGTTGCCATGGGGAACCACAGACAAGATCTTGCCCACGACCACCTTGGTGATGTCCTCTGCCAGCACCTCATAGGTCTCCACCTTGGAGCCGGTCATGGTCATTTTATCGCAATAGTCTTTAATGCTAATATCACTGACATCCGTATAGTCTGCCAGCCATTTCATGGAAAGCTGCATAATTACCTCATTCTGCCGTCAAAATGCGGCGCATAACTCATTTATATATAATAGATAATATCCAAAATCAGAACTGGTGCAGGAACCGCACATCGTTTTCATACAGGTGGCGCATATCATCGATGTGGTATTTCAGCATAACGATCCGCTCGATCCCCAGACCGAATGCGAAACCGGAATATACCTCCGGGTCAATGCCGCACATCCGCAATACGTTGGGATGTACCATACCGGCACCTAAGATCTCGATCCAGCCTTCGCCCTTGCACAGACGGCAGCCCTTGCCACCACAAGCGAAGCAGGATACGTCCACCTCAGCGGAAGGCTCCGTGAAGGGGAAGTGGTGAGGACGGAACCGGATCCGAGTGTCTGCACCGAACATGGTCTGGGCAAACATTTCCAGCGTGCCCTTCAGGTCGCCCATGGTAATGCCCTTGTCTACCACCAGACCTTCACACTGGTGGAACAGCGGAGAGTGGGTAGCGTCCACAGCATCGGAACGATATACACGACCGGGAGAGATGATCTTGATCGGCGGCTTCTGCTTTTCCATCACTCTGGCCTGTACCGGCGAGGTCTGGGAACGCAGCAGGATGTTTTCGGTGATGTAGAAGGTGTCCTGGGTGTCTCTGGCAGGATGATCCGGCGGAATGTTCAGCGCCTGGAAGTTGTAGTAGTCATATTCCACTTCCGGCCCTTCTGCAATGGAATACCCCATGCCCAGGAAAATTTCTTCCAGCTGTCTCTGCACCATGGCCAGCGGATGGGGCTTGCCCACCGGTGTCTTGGTACCGGGAATGGTCACGTCCAGCTTTTCGGCCTTCAGCTTGGCATCCAGTGCAGCAGACTTCAGTGCAGCCGTACGCTTTTCGATCTCCGCTTCGATCTCGGCACGGATATCGTTGGCCAGCTGTCCGACCACCGGTCTTTCTTCGGCAGAGAGCTTGCCCATGCCACGCAGCACAGCGGTCAGCTCCCCTTTCTTGCCCAGGTACTTGATCCGCAGGGCTTCAATGTCTGCATCGGCTTGTTCCAGTGCAGCAATGGCTTCTGATTTGATTTTGAGAAGTGTTTCTTTCATGATCGTTTATCCTTATACTAAAAATTGAATTTCGAAGACGTTTGGGGAAAATAAAAATCCCCATCCCATACACAGGGACGAGGCAAACAAGGCTCCGTGGTACCACCCAAATTCCGGCAAAAAAACACCGGCACTCTGGTGGGATAACGGACCGACCGTGGTAAACCTACCCAGCTCCGGAGTGAAATGCCCAAACCAGATCCCTGCATGACAGCTTCCAGCCAACGACTGTCATTCTCTTACGGCAGGGTACGATCCGTCCGGCTGCTCCATCACAGCTTTTCGCAACTATGCGCCATGGGTACGTGTGGGGTACAGATCTTCTCGACCCGATAACGCCAACAGACCAACATGAACATATACATTATACCACAGTTTTTGCAAAAGTGCAATAGTGTAAACCGAAATTTCCACAGCAGAAAACAAAAAAAATCCGCACGCCATGTATGAATCCCAAAAGAAAGACCCACAATATCCTGTGAAAGGTCGTTATAAAGGAGTATACTATGCACCGAATCGTATATACCATCACCGATGCAAACGGCATCCACGCACGTCCGGCCGGCAAACTGGTTGCCGAAGCGAAAAAATACCAAGCGAATATCCGTCTGATCCTGCCGGTCAAGGATCGATCCGCCGACGCCAAACGACTCTTTGCCGTCATGGGTCTGGGCGTCAAACAAGGTGATACCATCCACGTAGAAGCAGAAGGAGCAGACGCCGCAGAAGCACTCAGTGCCATCGAAGCCATGCTGACCGAAAGCGGCCTGTGAGGAGAAGAACATGGAACAGATCAAAGGAAAAGGTGTTTGCGGCGGCATGGTCTGCGGCAGGCTCCATTACATCCACCAAACGAAGCCACAGCATACGCCCAAAGGATCTTTGACAGAGGAGCGGACCCACTTTCACCAGGGCTGTACCCATTTGCTGCAGGAGCTGGCAGAGCTGGAACAGAGAGCCAAGGAGAGCACCGGTGAAACGGAAGCGGAAATATTTGCCATCCATCAAATGATGCTGACCGACGATGACTTTGCCGGTGCGGTGGAAACGGAGCTTTTGCAGGGCAAGACCGCTGCCGAAGCCGTAGCCTTGGTGGGAGCACGATTGGCAGAACAGTTTGCCACCATGGAGGACGACTATCTGCAGGCAAGAGAAGCGGACGTCCGTGCTATCACCGACCGACTGCAGGAGATCCTGTCCGGAAATACCGATCCCAAAACCCCACTGCTATCCGGCGAACCCGTGATCCTGGTGGCAGATGAACTGACCCCAGCCGAGACCATTGGCTTGGATACCAACACCGTCCTTGGTTTTGTGACCGAAAGAGGCACCACCAATTCCCACACCGCCATATTGGCCCGTACTCTGGGGATCCCGGCCATTGTGGCTGTGGGTCCTGTCCTGACGGAACGCCGGGAAGCACTGCACGGAAAAGAAGCCATTTTAGACGGCACCGGCGGTATTCTGTACGTGTCCCCGGACAAGACGATCCGCCAGCGGTATACCCGGTACCAGGCCGAGCACGCCGCCGAACAGGACGCCATGCGTGGACACACCTGCCATACCGCCGACGGTCGTGCGATCCGGATCTGCGCCAACGCCGGGCATATCCGAGACATACAGGCAGCCGCAGCACAGGATGCCGAGGGGATCGGTCTTTTGCGCAGCGAATTTTTGTTTATGCAAACCGACCATTGTCCCACCGAAGAGGAGCAGTACCAGTGGTACCGGCAAGCGCTGGAGACCATGCCGGACAGGGAAGTGGTGATACGCACTTTGGATGCCGGCGCCGACAAAAAGATCCCGTGGCTTGCCAAAATGCTGCCCCAGTGGCAAACGGAGGAAAATCCTGCCTTAGGTCTAAGAGCCATACGGATCGGTCTGCAATACCCGGCACTGCTGACTACCCAGCTGCGAGCCCTGTACCGTGCTGCCATCCATGGGAAGCTTGCTGCGCTGTTCCCCATGATCACTCTGCCTACAGAGCTGGAAACGGTGCTGCAGATCGCCGCCAAGGTGCGTGCAGAGCTCCAAAATGAGAATGTTCCCCACGATCCTGCCATGCCTTTGGGCATCATGATCGAGACCCCATCGGCGGCACTTTGTTCCGAAACCTTGGCGGCCATGGTGGATTTTTTCAGCATCGGCACCAACGACCTGACCCAATACACCCTGGCAGCCGACCGGGAAAACGCATCCGTGGCCTACTTGACCGAGACCGTTCCGGAAAGTGTGAAAAAGCTGCTCCACATGACTGCCGCATCCGCACACAAAGCCGGCATCCCCGTCAGCATCTGTGGCGAGCTGGCAGGAGAAACGTCCATGATCCCCTTTTGGATAGAAGAAGGCATCGAGAAGCTTTCCGTCAGTCCCGGTCAGGTGCTGTCGCTGCGTGCCAAAGTGCAGGCATATTTGGCCAGACAAAAAGGACAGTGAGCGCTGTCCTTTTCATTTGCCATAGGGCACTATGCTTTTTCGTCAGCAGGCTTCGGTATCGGTGATCTCTGGCACGACGGCATCGACCTTGGCAGCATCCTCTTTTCTTGCCTTGACCTTGTAGACAAAAGCGGTGATGAAGGTGGGCAGGATGATCAGATCCAGGATCGTGATGATGATCTCGGCCCAAAGCGGCAGCTTCTTCTTGCTGTCATCCAAGTAGTTGAACAGCGTGGAGATCGTCACCATGGCAAGGTAACTGCCATAAAAGATCTTGTTGAGCTTGTTTCTGTCTTGCATTGTGTATTTCTCCTTTCGGATTGGAAAGTGTTTGACAATAGTATATGACATTGTGCGGCGATATTATCCCACGGTATCGTAATATTCTTCCGTGTAAGGGAGCGTGTCGGGATCAAAACCGTTCTGCAGTTCACGAATGTAGGCAAATGGCTCGTCCATGGGCGTGAGCTGCAGCTTTTCTGCCAGCGCATCCAGAGCAGCACGTCCTTCTGCAGTTGGTGGATCGTCTGCCACAAACGCAGCAAACTGCTCCGCCGACCACATCCACGCCTGCTCGATGGCCGCTGTGTCACCGCAAGCGAGCAGCAACCGCAGAAAATCGGTGAAATCCTTTGCCACCGGCTTTACCAGATCCGGCACACCGTTCATGGGACTGACCGCAAAAACCATTTCCCCAAAGCCGGGCACCGTGCAAAAATGGATCCCATCTACGCCGACACTACCCAGAATGACCGCATCCTTTGGCGTGCAGAAATAGGGAAGTGGATCGCTGTCCACCTGGAACCCGACCGGTGTCAGATCAATGGCCTGCGCCAAAAATCGTGTATATGCATCCATATCCAAACCTCCATCCCATGTATGCGAAAAGCTTCTTTAGGAGATCATTCTTCCGAATAATCATTCCCCATGGATAGCTGTTCCCCATCCATCTGTCGTTTGTCTTCTGCTGAAATATTTCGTGGCTTATAGGGAAAACCCAAATGGGTGTAGCCTTGCCGGGTCACCATGCGTCCTCGTGGCGTGCGGCTGATGAATCCGATCTGCAAAAGATACGGTTCATATACGTCTTCCAGCGTCACGGCTTCTTCGCCAATGGTGGCGGCCAGCGTTTCCAGTCCCACCGGTCCTCCATCGTAATACCGGATGATCGTCTCCATCATGCGCCGGTCGGTGTTGTCCAGCCCCAGCTCATCGATGTCCAATATGGCCAGTGCCTCACGTGCAATGTCCAGCGTGATCTTGCCGTTCCCCTTCACCTGGGCAAAGTCCCGGATCCGCTTCAATAGCCGGTTGGCAATACGGGGCGTACCACGGGAACGGGAAGCGATCTCCAACGCTCCATCGGAGGTGATCGGCACATCTAAGATCCCGGCACTGCGGCATACGATCGTGGCAAGCTCCTCCGGCGTGTACAGCTCCAACCGCAGCAGAACCCCAAATCGGTCTCGCAAAGGTGTGGTCAGCTGCCCGGCACGGGTGGTGGCGCCGATCAAGGTGAACTTGGGCAGATCGATCCGGATGCTCCGTGCCGAGGGACCGTTGCCAATGATGAAGTCCAGCTCAAAGTCCTCCATGGCCGGGTACAAAATTTCTTCAATGGCGCTGGACATCCGGTGGATCTCATCGATGAACAGCACGTCCCCTTCGTTCAGGTTGGTCAGCAGTGCCGCCAGGTCCCCTTTTTTCTCAATGGTAGGCCCGGAGGTGATCCGCAGATTCACGCCCATTTCCGAGGCAATAATGGCAGACAGCGTGGTCTTCCCCAGTCCCGGTGGGCCATAGAGCAGCACATGGTCCAGACTGTCCCCACGGAGCTTGGCGGCACCCATGTAGATCTTCAATAGCTCCTTGGCCTTTGTCTGTCCGATATATTCGTCGATCGAATGGGGACGCAGCGACATATCGCTTTCGGTATCCTCTGGATGAAAGCTGGAGGAAAGGATCCGGTTTTCCAGATCCAGATCGTTTGTATCCATTGTATTTCCTCCTTATCACTTCATCAAAGCCGCAAGCGCTTTTTTGATCATATCTTCCAGGGATGCTTCCGGATCCACGTACTTCATAGCCGCCGTGATCTCCGACCGGGAATACCCCAGCACCAGCAGCGCCTCCTGTGCATCTGCCAGCTTACCGGATGTGGCCGATTTTTTCTCTTTTCCGGCACCACTCTCCGGCAGCGGAATACCATCGGTGGCAGGGTACAGCTTCGATAGCTTTTCCTTCAGCTCCAACACGATCCGAGCCGCTGTCTTGGCACCCACACCCGGCGCCTTGGAAATGGCCTTGGTGTCCTCTGCTGCAACGGAAAGTGCCAGCGTCCTTGGTGTCATCAGCGACAGGATCGACATACCGGCCTTGGGTCCCACACCCTGTACCGAGATCAGCAGCTTGAACATGGCAAGCTCCTCAGACGAGGCAAATCCATAGAGATCCACTGCATCCTCGTGTATCGCCATATAGGTAAACAGCCGCACCTTCTCCGGATTTTCCAGCGGCGACCCATCCGGTCCGTAGCCGGGAGAGGGCAGCTTGGACAATGTCCCGGCTGACACGTGTACCAGGTAACCCACACCGGCGCATTCGATCACCACCGAACAACCCACCGGATCCACTTGAAACAAAATCCCATATAGTGTATTGATCATGCAAAAATTCCTTACTTAACTATCACAAATAATATCGTCTTCGTACATCCCAGACCGATGCTGCCGCATAAAGCACCACGCCGGACAGAGACAGGATCAGCCCATATTTCACGCAGTCCGGCCGATACCGCAACTCTACTTCATGGGTACCGGCAGAGATCCGGAAGCCCACCAGCGCATCCATGAGACACAGTGTCTCCACCTTTTCGCCATCCACATAGATCGTCCAACCGGCGTCATAGGGAATGGAAGTGAATACAGCAGTCTTGTCGTCGGCAGCGGTGATGGTGCCGGTGATCACGTCGTCCCGCACACTGTAGGCCTCCATCTTGCCGTTCTGCAGCTCGGCGACCGCTTCGGTGAATACATCCTCATGGAAGTACCAGAAGTAGGAACAGCCGCTGGCCAGGTAGATGTTATCTTCCTCCAGATACAGCGAAAATGTGTGCTCTCCTTCTTCCAGCACGCCTAGCTCTTGTACACAAAAGCTGTCGTCCGTGAAGAAGTCGCCGATCTTGTGGTCGTCTAACTTGATCTCTGCATCTCTGGGATATTCGCTGGGGAAGTACACATACACCGGCAGCGCTTCCGTGACGTCCATTTCGTATACGATCTTGGGCGTCAGTCCGCTGTCGTCTTCCTCGTATCCGGTGTGCCCCGTGGTGAAGGTAGGCGATACGCCTTTGGTCTCCGATTCATCTGCATCCACCTTGGTGAAGACCTCGACCTCTCGACCCAACATGGCGGAGAGCATATGGTTCATCATCTGGAAAGGCGTCTTGTATTCCACTGCATCTGCATAGGTGTCCCGGATGAACGGCAGTTCATTTTCTTCCAGCTCCCGATCTTCGTCCTCATTGTATTCTGCATAGGTCAGAATATCCTCGGATACCGCAAACAATACCCCCAGATCGTAGGGATTTTCCCAGATTTCGATCTCATCCTCGGATGTGCCCACCAGCGTGTACATCTCTTCCATGTATGCCGGCATGGTGCTGTCCGTTCCCTTGTCAGCCATCACATACCGCAGCCCCAAAAGGGAATTGGTGACCGGGTTGCCGCCATAATACATGGACCAGTGGGAACGAGCCGACAGACCCATTTGCTTCAGGAACCGGATGGACTTGGCATTCAGCGTGGAGGTGGAGTTGGACAGCCCGTTGATGTCGATGGCGAAGTTGTCGTTCTTCTTCCGGTGCTTCAGCTTTTCTGCCCGGTAGAAGCTATCTTCTCCATACTTTTCGTCATCGATCTCCTCCATGTCCTCGACCGCTTCGCTGAACCGATCCACGAAATTCCGGTAGCCTGTACGGTTGGAATAGGAAACATCCGCATCCAGAGAATACGCCATGGCAACACCATTGCAGATCAGCTCGAATACCACGAACATCACCAGATACAGCTCCGGATTGGAGTACAGCTGTACGTCGTCCGGAGCCTTGTCCCGCAACGCATAGGGCACCAGAATCCCAAAACCGGCAAGGAAGAATAGCCCGGCCCAGACCGTCAGAAAGTCCTGTACGTTGTCATATTCAAAGGCCTGCATGATCAGCAGCAGCGCACCGGCTCCGATGCAGGACGGCAGGATCTTTTTGACCCCGGTCTCTTTCAGGTGTACAAAACCATCATATGCCATCACCACAGTCAGGAACACGAACATAAAGGCAAACCGGGCATTGAGCCAGTTGGGCCTCTGGAAGCCGTGCCAGATGATGTCCAATATACTGAAGTTGAAACCGGCCATGAGAAAACCAAGGGTTGCTAAACTGCCCACCTTGTGCCGCAGCCGGATCCCAGGGGCCGCAAAGTACAGAGGCAGCAGCACCAGTGTCAGGGTACCACTGTACAAAAAGGGCATCCCGGAAGGTCGAACGGAGTCATAGGAGCCAAAGTACATTTTGGTCAGCAGCTCCAAGAAATCAAATAGCTGCTTGGCATCGTATTTGGGATCGGAAAAATCCAGCTTCCCGAAGGATAAACTGTAGTACACCGGCAGAATGATCACCGCCGACATAGCGACTGCCAAAAGGGAATACGCCACCATCCGCAGCAGTGCCTTCCAGAACCCGTGGGAACCCCAGTGCAGTCCCCGTTCCGCCGGCGTCATGGTCGCATACCGGATGAAGAAATACACCGCCAGAAACAGGCAGGTCATGTAACCAATGTAGAAATTGGACAGGATCGCTACCGCCAGCGCACCCACATACAGCCGGAACCGTCCTTCCTTGATCAGCAGATCCATGCCGTACAGGATCAGCGGAAACAGTATCACATTGTCGATCCACATGATGTTGTGCTGCATCACCACCACATAGGAGCACAGCGCATACATACAGGAGAACATCACCGTCCACACCGGCCGTGCCATACGGGTCTTGGTCAGGTAGTACCCAAAGGTCAGCCCACAAAGCCCCGTCTTGATCACAAGCAGCAGCAGCAGCGACTCCGTCATCATACGCTTGGGCAGCAGCGCCACCAGGAAAGAAAGCGGGGAAGAGAGATAGTAGGCAAAGATCCCCATGAACTCTCCACCAAGCGCTCTCTCAAAGGAGTAGAGCAGGGAATCGCCGGACACCAAAATATTCCGCAACTTCTCAAAATAGTACACATACTGCGCATTCAGATCCAGCACCAGCACGGAGTTTTCTCCCAGCGGCCAGATCATCAGGCAAAGGTAAATGAGCAGCATAAGCAGTGCCGGCAACAAAAAACAAACAGACAGGATCTTCGAAAACGGCGGAATGTGCGTGGACTTCCAGAGTCCCGGCTTTTCCTCCGGCAGTGTCAGATCCGGCGTAGGCATAGCATCCATGAAATAACCTCGAATTTAGAAAAAAATCATTCCTCTGTACGATCCGGCGAGGGGATCACCTTACGCAGTGCTTTCTCCACCTTTTCCCGTGGCAGCACCATATCTCGCCCACAACCTTCGCAGACCAGCCGAATGTCACTGCCGATCCGCAGTACCTGAAATCGTTTGGCACCGCAGGGATGTGCTTTTTTCATTTCCAGCGTATCTCCTACAGCGATCTTGGGGATTTGCCGCATACGTCCTCCTGTATACAAGGAACTGTACACAAGGAAAGGTGCGAACATTTGTGTGTACGTGCCCTCTCCCGGTAGTATCTTCATTATACCATGTCTATACGGGAAAATCAAGTAGTCAGGCGAAAAAATGTGCGGTATCCCCGTGTGCCATCCGCCAAAAAAGCAGGACACCTATAAAGAATGTCCTGCTCCTGCTGCAGAAATATATGTCGTCAATGGCCTGCCGCTGCCCGGATCACCTTGGCGACCTGCTCGGCACAGACCCGGATCCCGTCGTCGGTCAGATGGATGTTGTCGTCCTTCCGGATGAACCGATCGATGTCCGCATACATCAGCCCGTGCAGGTCGTTGATCTGTACGCCCATATCGGCCAGCATCGGCACCACAGCTTGGTTGTACCGGATGATGGCATCGTTTTTGTTGTGGGGATTCTGCTCCGTCACCGGTGTGGTGGTGGCAAAGATCACCGTTCCGTGGCGGCTCAGCAGGATCTTGGCAATGCGCTTCATGAAGTCCAGATAGGTGTCCAGAGGCGTGAAATACCCATCACCAAAAATATCGCAGACATCCCATAACCCATTGTTCCAGTGCACGATCTCCGAGCCTGCCATGTCTCCGGCCCAGTCCCACATACCACGCAGGGTGTACTGCGCAAACCGGCAGTTGTCGCCCGGCTGCCAGACATTGTACTTTTCTCCCAAAAGTGCCGGTACCATCGTACCATATCCGATCTGTCGGATGGAGTCTCCCAGCAATGTGACCTTTGTCATATCAAACCTCTTTCTGCGTAAAACACGCAATGTTCATGTCACTGCTTAGTATACAGGATTTTCCTGCCAATTGCAAGAGGGAAACGCCATATTGTCAAAAAAATTCCGCTACACCCTTGACTTTTTCCGACAATACTGCTATACTGTACAGGAACAAGATCCGTGTGTACAGGAGGATCCCTATGGAATATACCGAATGGTTTGGCTACAAACGCTTAGATTTCACCTTTGAAGACAGAGATGCACTGCTCATCTTCCCGAAGGAAGACGGCTGGGGCAGCGGCAAATGGGCCTGCAAAATGGAATATTTTGGTGCGTTCCCGGCGCTGGAATGTGACCTGTTGGCGGCCGGCTTCCATCTTGCCTATCTGAAGAATAAAAACCGCTGGGGCGTAGACGAAGACCACCACGCCAGAGCCCGGTTCGCTGCGTATCTGGCAAAGGAATATGGCCTTGCCGAAAAGTTCATTCCCATCGGCATGAGCTGCGGCGGACTGCATTCCGTCAACTTTGCCTCTCGCTATCCGGATCTGGTCAGCGTACTGTATCTGGATGCCCCGGTCATGAACCTGTTGTCCTGTCCCATGGGCTATGGCGTTGGCGATGTATATGGGGAAAACGGCAGCGGCTGGCAGGAAGTGGCGGATGCCTATGGCTTCACGCTTTCCGACCTGATCACCTACCGGGAGCACCCCATCGACCGGATCCCCACGCTGATCCAGCATAAGATCCCGGTGGCTCTGATCTACGGCGACAGCGACCCGGTGGTGCCCTATATCGAAAACGGCAAGCTGTTGGAGGACGCATACAAAGCTGCAGGACTGCCGCTGTACTGCGTAGGCAAGCCCGGCTGTTCCCACCATCCGCACGGTCTGGAGGATCGGACAGAGCTGCTGGCTTTCCTGAAGCAATATTGCTGATACGATCGATCGGATACCAAATAGCGCAATACAATATACTATCATCATAAAACGGAGGATCAAATTATGATCAAAGTAGCAATGCTGAGCAAATGGCACGTTCATGCTGGTGGATACGCCAACATGGTCAAGAGCAGCGGCAAGGCAGAGATCGTTGCCGTATGGGACGACGACATCGCCAGAGGGGAAGCCTGGGCAGCTGAGCTGGGCGCAGAATTCATGGCTGACCTGGATGCACTGCTGGCCAGAGATGACATCGATGCCGTTGTCTGCGATGCACCCACCACGGCCCACCACGACATCCTGATCAAGGCTGCCAAGGCCGGCAAGCACATCTTCACCGAAAAGGCCCTGTGCCCCACTGTGAAGGAATGCGAAGAAGTCAAGGCTGCCATCGAAGAAGCCGGTGTCACCTTCGTGATCAGCTATCCCCAGAGAGGTCGTCCGGCTGTGCAGTTTGCCAAGGATATGATCGCCAAGGATATGTTTGGTAAGATCACCCTGGTCAGAATGCGGGACGCCCACTCCGGCGTGTCCGGCAACTGGCTGCCCGACTATTGGTTCGAAAAGAAGGACGCAGCCGGTGGTGCTATGATGGACCTGGGCTGCCATCCCATGTATCTGCTGGCCTACTTCCTGGGCAAGCCCAAGAGAGTCACCGGTATGTACACCGCTCCTTACGGCAAGCCGGTAGATGAAAACGCCGTGGCCATCGCCGAATTTGAAGGCGGCGCACTGGGCGTTGCGGAGACCAGCTTCATCTCCTACAATTCTCCCCAGACCCTGGAAATCTACGGTACCGAAGGTTCCCTGATCGCACACGGGAACGACGTACAGTTCTCCTCCTCCAAGCTGGGTGGCAT
>CAZLED010000070.1:0-12244 GCA_964558485.1 uncultured Ruminococcus sp.
CCTGTCTGCTTCCCTTCAGGTGGCAGGAACTTCCAATACATACGGTGATCTTCATAACAATGTTCTCCTTTAGATTTTATGTTTTTACAATATAATGTACACCAAAGAAGTCCTTCTCCGGCACACGATCATTTCGTTTTTACTTTTGATCCCCCATGGGGTATTTCTGCATACAAGCATGGAAATCGCCGGAATTCACGCATTCCAGCAGAACGGTGCGTTCGGCCAGGGGACGGCGTACAGACATAGCGGCACCAATGATGGGCAGCCAGGCATAGACCGCTTCCTTGTCCACATGGCTTTCGGCGCAGTACAGCTCCAGATACAGCTCCGCATCGGCATAGCTGCTCTGCAGCCAAAACATGATGTAGGTCTGTGCCACATCGGCCAGCGGATTGCCATAGGAGGCCAGCGTCCAGTCGATGGTGTAGTAAATGCCGTCCTCGGACAGGATCACGTTAGAGGGCACAAAATCCCCGTGACAGATCGCCATGCCCTTTGCCATATGCTCCAGGCGGCAGTGCAAATCGTACCGGGTCGTAGCGTCCAGCTCGGCGTTGCAGATCTTCTGGTTCAGCTCATCCTTCAGCCGATACAGCACCGGGCATTCCTTTTTGTGGATGGCACTTTGCAGGTCAGCCAGGGTGCGGTAGTAGGTCTCTTTCTTTTCGGGATGCTCGTTTATCAGCTGCTCCACGGTCTTGCCATGGATAAATTCGGTCACAATGGCCCACTTGCCATCCAGCATGGTCACACCCAGCATCTTGGGGATGTTCAGGCCGGTCTCCTCCACCATGGCATGATTGGCAGCTTCGTTGAAGATCGCCGTTTTGCTGTAGGGCTGTTGGAAGACCTTGATGCAGCTGTCCCCATCCCGGTAGATGGTCTTCCGGGTCCGGACAGCGATCACTCTATCAAGTTTCATAGGTTTCTCCGTTTTCATTCTGCTTCATGTTTTTTTCGCTGAGCTGGTTGTTGAGATACGCCAGGGACAGCGCCAGATTTTCTTGTAAAAATAAAATGTTCTTGGGGATCTGCAAGCGGCAGGGTGCGAAGTTCCAAATGGCTTCGATGCCGCAGTCCAGCATCATATCGCACACCGTCTGCGCCGATCCTTCTCCCACCGTGATGATCCCGATACGGACGTCATGGGTCTTGCAGAAGGAGCTCAGGTAGGCGATGGGCAGGATCTCCAGATTGCCATGGAGCCGCAGTGGCCGTTCGTTGTTGTCAAAGGCCGCAACGATCTCCACGCCATATTTTTCAAATTCATCGTATTCCAGTAGGGCACGACCCAGTCGACCGGCGCCCACCAAAACGGCTTTGGTCAATTTTTCCTGCCCAAGACAGGTCTCGATGCTTTCGATCAGGTCTGCCGTACGATAGCCCAGCTTGGGTTTGCCCTTGCCGCAGACGATATTCAGATCCTTGCGCACCTGTACCTCGCCCAGCTGCAGTTCTTTGGCGATGCGAGTCGCCGAAATATTTGTCACATTCTGTCCTGCCATTTCCTGTAAATAGGACAGATATTGCGGCAGTCGTCCCAGTATTGCTTTTGAGATTCTGCTTTTTTCCACACGTATCTCCTGCCTTTTCTCTATGTGACACCATTATACCACATTTCTCGCCCATACGCAATACCGAATTTGTTATATCGGTCATATGCATATCGATAACATAGGTGAGGGAAGTAGCAATTCCATCCCCCTGGCCCTCTTGCAGGGGTCGCATATTGTACAACTGGCGTTGGGCTTGGCTCCACGTAAAACGTTCAGAGTAGTGGCTGACGTATGGTTTTGGAGTATTCCGTTATGGGGATCGTATGTGGTATCGATTTGGTAAAACGAAAGTAGGGCGGGATGACCTACCCTTGGTATTCTCATCGCTCTTGGCTGACGACATCCCGCCATCAAGCGCGTTAGACCGTACGTTATGGGTGTCCACCAAAACGAGAATCCAGCACCAAACGAAATTCTCAACCTTGCCCAACCGTCCTAATGCGGTTAGCATGATCAAAACGGGATTACCAAGGCGAACCCCATTTTTCCAGCGATACTTCACCTATTTCTGTAGGGGCGATTCACGCACCAACAGAAATAGTGGAGTCTTCCCCTTACCCTTTGGGCGCCGCCTGCGCAAGGCAGTCATTCCGATACTTTTCGGATAAACCCCATGGAGTCACAAGCCCAACGCCAGTTGAGACCCAAAGCCGGGTCTGCAAAGTAGGGTGTGGACACATCCTACGACGCCTCACGCCCGATTCTTCCGTTTGGCATCACAGAGCGCCGTGATGAACTGCTTGTCTAAGTCCGTGAAGTGGTAGCCGCTGCGGTAGATCAGCACGTCCCGGTACATTCGGGTGTTGTCTGTGCAGGTCTTTTCGATCAGCTGGTATCGATCCAGGATGTCCCTTGGCACCAGCGAAACCCACAAAAATGTCTCCGGATTCTTGGAGAGCAGATCAAATTGGCTCCCTCTCTCATAGATGAAGATCCGTCTGTCTACGTTGTCCGGCAGCTCTTCCTTCAGCACCTTCGACAGCGACAAGGCCGGCACGTACGGGTCTGCGTGTGCGATCTCGATGCAGCCTGCCAGATCGTCGTAGGTGACCTTGTCCTTCTGCGCCAGCGGATTGTCCCGGCTCATGAGCAAATGATACCGGAACTCCGTCACCACCTCGTAGGCAAGCTCCTTCTCCTCCAGCATATCCTTGAAGTATCGGTCATAATGTTCAGCGTAGCGAATTATACCAAGGTTATAATTGTTTTCGATCACATTGCGGATGGTGTTCTGGGCGTTGGTCTCCTGGTAATAGACTTCGGCCGGCTCTGTGGTCAGGCTCCGGGAGAAGGTGGCAAAGGCCTCGGAAATATAGCAGGCACGAGGCACCGATACCGAAAACTTTTGCTTCTTGGTGGAATTTTCTCGGTAGTACTTCTCCACCTGCTCGATCTGGGAAAGGATCCCACGGGCATAGCCAATGAACTCTTCGCCGGCCGGGGTCAGCTTCATGCCACGGGACGACCGGTCAAAAATGGTGATCCCCAGATCCGCTTCCAGTTCCTTGATGGAGCGACTGAGATTGGGCTGTGCGATCAGCAGGACCTCCGATGCTTTGTTCAGCGACCCGGACTTTGCCACCTCCACAGCGTATTTCATGTGCAGTATATTGATAGGTAAGACGCCCCTTTCCCTCTTTGGTTACATTGTATCCACCACCATTATACCATATTTTTCGCCATCCTGCAATCACTTTTTGCTTTTTTCCTCATTTCACCATGTCTTCCCTACAGATATGTTCTGACTTCCAACTTCTTACCTTGCAAAGCAGTTGGCGACCTTATGTTGCAAAATGCGTGTTTGCAGGATGAACACACGTTGTCTACGACAAGTGGCGAAAAAAGCCGCCAAGTCGCCAATTCAGAAGTAAGAGGTTAGAAATCAGAAGTGGGTGCAAGGTGTACGTTGGGTTTGTGTCCCATTTCCTATATTGGTATCGCTATGGAATCGTTCTCGTACGCCGAATGTAGGGCGGCACCCCAAGTATGGGTCGCCGCCCTACATTCGATTAACCAAACCCATTCTATAGCGACACCAATTTCACGTACAACCAACACCAATGTTGTTTGGCAAAATACGTTCGACGGCGTGATGTTGGATACCAAATCATTGGTGCAGTTGAGTAGTTGTCATCCCCATACTTGGGGTGCCGCCCTACATTCGGCGTACGAGAACGATTCGATAGCAACACCAATGTTGAATAATCAAAATGGGACACAAACCCAACACACTTTGCACCGTCTGACTTCTTATCTCTTACTTCTGACTTTGCGCAGCACGACTTCTGACTTGGCATCCTTGGGATATAAAATGCAAAAAGCCCATTGCATATGCCGGTAAAATATGGTATAATGGTGTGGGACACCGTATAAACATCATCAAAAACTTTGGAGATACCATGCCTATTCTTCCCATCACCGACCTGTCTGACCCGGCGCTGGATCCCTATGCCCGGCTGACGGACAAAGCACTGCGTTCCATCAAAGATCCGACAAAGGCACTATTTTTGGCAGAGAGCAAAACCGTTGTCACCTTGGCGCTGGAGGCAGGATACGTTCCTGTGTCCTTCCTTTTGGAGTCCTACCAGCTGAACGAATCGGCGGCAGACCTGGTACAGCGCATTCTCACCGACTATCCGGCAGTGCCCATCTACACGGCAGACCAGGCGCTGCTGACCGACCTGACCGGGTTTGCCCTGTCCCGTGGGGTGCTGGCTGTGTTTCGCCGACCAAATTTGCCAAGTGTAGAAGAAGTCTGTGCCCATGCCCATCGCATTGCGGTGTTGGAGGACATCATGGATGCTGCCAACGTGGGGGCCATTTTCCGCAGTGCCGCTGGGCTTGGCATCGATGGGGTCTTGGTCACGGAGCGGTGTTGTGATCCGCTGCTGCGTCGTTCGGCCAGGGTCAGCATGGGCACGGTCTGTCAGATCCCCTGGACGGTGGTGGGTGCGGATTGGCTGGACACGCTGCGTGGCTTTGGCTTTGTGACGGCTGCCATGGCGCTGTCCCACGATACCCTCACCATCGATGACCCACGGCTAAAGGCGGCTGACCGGCTGGCGATTTTGCTGGGCACCGAAGGCACAGGACTGCAGGAGACCACCATTGCCCGTGCGGACTACACGGTGAAGATCCCCATGTACCATGGCGTGGATTCCTTGAACGTGGCCGCCGCCAGTGCCGTAGCCTTCTGGGAGATGCGCAAACGATAAAAAACGATAAACAAACAAGCCCCACGGGGAAATGTGCTATACGGTAGCTGTTACCACGTTTCCCCACCAAAGAAAGGATACCACAATGGATACTGCAAAGATACAAGACATCTGTCAGACTGCACTGGATCGGATCCGGAACGACCACATCGGCTGCTTCAAGGATATGGACACGCCGCTGTTTTGCATTTCAACCCAATACCCCGGTCTGTGGATGGAGCACGCCTATGATTCGGTGCTGCTGGCAAAGCTGCTGCCGGAGTATATACCGCTGGCGGAGAATGCCATGAACCTGTTTTTGGATCGCCAGACCGAGGAGGGGCAGCTGCCCTTTTCCGTATGGGACGGCAACCGGATGCGGGACGGCGTGACCAAGTGCCTGTATGCCCAGGTGCAGGAGTGCGTGTCCTTTTTGACCCTGTGCCGTGAGGTGTACGACATGAACCAGGATCGTGGGTTCCTGGAGAAGGCCTACACTGCCGGTGCCAAGTGGATGGGCTGGTTCCGGAAATATCGCATGACCACGGGACGAGGGCTCATCGAAATGTTCTGCGGCTTCGACACCGGCCACGACAACAGCGGTCGGCTGGACGGCATCAGCTGTCCCGGCAACTACAACGACCAGAATGCCGCTATCCTACCGCCGGAGGATGGGATCACGCCGATCTTAGCGGTGGACATGAACGCCAACCACTACGGCGACCTTATGGCACTGGCCGATATGGCAACGTTCCTGGGCAAGGATGACGAGGCAGAACAATGGCGCCGGGATGCAAAAGAGATCAAAGCAAAAATGTTCCAGTATCTGTGGAACGAGGAAGACGGCTTCTTCTATGATGTGGACAAAAATAATTATCAGCGGAAATATAAGTCCAGCACCATATTTCACCTGTTCTTAGAGCGTGTACTGGATCCGGTGGAGGACGGCGCCCTGATCCAGCGGATCTACAAGGAGCACATCCATAACCCGGCCGAATTCTGGACACCCTATCCGTTCCCGTCCATGGCAATAAACGATCCGTCCTGCCAGGGCCACAAGACCTTCAACTGCTGGGGCTACTACACCCAGGGGCTGATCGTGCTGCGCTGTACCCGTTGGATGGATGCGTACGGCTGGAGCAAGGATTTTGACTACATCTGTGAAAAGTGGCTCCAGACCTGGACAAAGCATTACGACAGTGTAAAGCTGGCCCAGGAGATCGACCCCATCACCGGCGAGCCCACCAAATCGTCCCAGTGGTATTCCAGCTGTATGCTCATGTATATATACGCCGCCCAACGATTGGGGATTTGGGAAAGTCAGAGATAAGAAGTAAGAGGTCAGAAGTCGGGTGCAAGGTTTTTGTTAGCCTTGTACCCATTTTGTATTTTCTATGTGGGTGTCGCTACAGAATCGGTTTGGTCGGACGTGGTGTATGGGCGGCGACCCATGTATGCCCTTCGTATCTCTAACGCTTTCGGCTGACGACATCACGCCCTACATTCGATTTACCAAACCGATTCTGTAGCGACACCCATATAAAAACCAAAATGGCTACCGCAGGAACAGCCAAGCGCACATGTATGTGCTGTTCCCCACAAAGGATGAGGGGACTTCTGACTTCTGACATCTTATCTCTGACTTACCCTTGACACCTCTGCCAAAATGTGCTATAATCCTTTTCGTAATACGACTTTTCTTGCAGAAAGGACATACCCATATGACAGAACAAGATATTCTTATGGAACGAAAGGATTTTCGGAAACGCTTTTGGCGGATGCTTTTGGTGATCGCACTCCAGAATGCCATTGCTTTCGGGGTCAATCTGCTGGACAACATCATGATCGGCGGCTATACAGAGCTGGCGCTGCAGGGTGTCGCTTTGGTGAACCAGATCCAGTTTCTCCTGCAAATGCTCATCGGTGGCGCCAGCGACGGGACCATTGTGCTGGCCTCTCGCTTCTGGGGTGAGAAAAACATCGATGGCATCAAGAAAACTGCCAAGGTGGCACTGCGTGTAGCCATGCTCATGTCGCTGGTCATGTTCGTCTTTGTGTTCTTCTTCCCCAATGCCGCACTGGGCATTTTGACCAACAAGCCCCACGTCATCGCAGAAGGCACCAAATATATGCGGATCGTGTGCTTCTCCTACTTCTTCTTTGCGGCTTCTCAGGTGCTGCTGGGCATGCTGCGTAGTGTGGAGACCACCTGGATTGGCTTTGTGAATTCGCTGGCTGCCCTCTTTATCAATGGGGTACTGAACTACATATTTATCTATGGAAAATTAGGTGCACCGGAAATGGGAGCGGCTGGGGCTGCTCTGGCTACGCTGATCTCTCGGATCATTGAGCTGGTCATCGTAGTGGTGTATATCGCATTCTTTGACAAAAAGCTCCATGTAAAGGCAAAGGAACTATTGTCTATCCATTTGGATAAAGAGATATTCCGGAAGTTTATGAAGGCTGGACTGCCGGTGATCTTGTCCGGTGGTTCCTGGGGGATCGCACAGGGTATGCAGACCGCCATTCTGGGACGTCTGACCGACTCGGTGATCTCTGCCAACTCCATTGCTACCACCGTGTTCTCGATCATGACGGTGCTGCTGTACGGCTCTGCGTCCACCACATCGGTGCTCATTGGCAAGACCATTGGTCAATGGAACGAAGCCGGACGAGACGATGCGTCTTTGCTTTGCGAGATCAAGGCACGTTCCCGTTGGCTGCAGCGCACCTTCCTATGCCTGGGTGTGGCAACAGGAGCTGCACTGTTTGTGATGAAGGATATCATCATTGGAGCCTACAATATCCAGCCGGAGACCAGAGAATTGGCACTGCAGTTCATGACGGTATTGTCCATCACAGCGGTGGGTACGTCCTACCAGATGCCCTGTCTGAGCGGTATCGTCCGTGGTGGCGGTGACACGAAATTCATCCTGTACAACGACCTGATCTTCATGTGGGGCATCGTACTGCCCTCAGCGTTCTTAGCAGCCTTTGTATTCGACCTACCGCCGGTGGTGATCTTCTTCTGCCTAAAAAGCGACCAGATTCTGAAATGCTTTGTGGCCATCGTGAAGGTAAACCGCTACAAGTGGCTCCGGAAAATTTGAATCATGGTTTTGCGAAGTCAGAAGTAAGAAATCAGATGTCAGAAATCGTGCTTTGCAAGGTCAGAAGTGAGATGCCAGATGTCAGATGGGTGCAAGGTTTTTATGAGTCTTGCACCCATTTTGTATGTGGGTGTCGCTACAGAATCGGTTTGGATAATCGAATGTAGGGCGGGATGACCTACCCTTGGTATCACTAACGCTCTCGGCTGACGACATCCCGCCGTCGGACATCCACAACCGTATGGTATTGGTGTTGGTTGTACGTATGTTTTAGGTTGCATATTTTTGTGTATCCGTTATCCCATGATGTTAGACGAAACCATTATGATATGGACGTTTGTATATCCGTTCCCCATGATGTTGTATGAAATCATTCCGATATGGACGTTTGTATATCCATTCCCCATGATGTTGTATGAAATCATTCCAATATGGACGTTTGTATATCCGTTCCCCATGTCATATGGTCAAGGAATTACGACGGCGTGATGTTGGATACCAAATCGTTAGTGCAGTTGAGTAGTAGGTCATCACGCCCTACACCACGTGCGACCAAACCGATTCTGTAGCGACACCAATTTCTATAACAACACCCATGTTGTTTGGTTGTGGACACACGGCGGCGGGATGTCGTCAGCCGAAAGCGTTAGAGATACCAAGGGTAGGTCATCCCGCCCTACATTCGGCGTACAAAGACGATTCTATAGCGACACCCATATACAAAAAATTGGGTACAAGCCGTACGTACAACCTGTACCCAATTTCGTTGACTTCTTATTTCTGACATCTAACTTCTGACTTCTGAATTTACTTTGCACCGCAGCATTGCATCAGGGTACGGAACAGGTCCAGCTCGTAGTCGTAGGTGGCTGGGTCGAATTCCTTGGTACGCAGCAGGGTGGCGAACTCGTCGAACATACCGCCGTACCGAGGAAAGGGCTCCGCATCCCACACGTCCGTCTTGCCATCGTGGGAGTACAGGGCGTGTGCGGTCTGGCCGCAATAGGGACCTTGTGCAAAGGCTTCCATGGGACGGATCTCGATGGTGCCCCGTTCGCCGCAGACCACCAGCTGGCGTCTGGAGAAGCCGTTGACCTCGGCACAGGTGGTCTTCACAAAGGAGGTACCGTTTTTGTATTGCAGTGTGGCAAAGCCGTAGTTGTCACCCACAAGCCCATACTGACCGGTGCAGGCGTTCATAGCCGTGACCTTTTCCGGCAGGCCACCCATGAATTGCAGCACCAGATCCACCATGTGACAGCCCAGGTAGTACATCATGCCACCCTGGAACTGCCCGATCCACTTGGCCATCGGCTCCGCATACTGCAGGCTCATTTGCCCTTCCACGGCATAGATCTCACCCAGTGCGCCACTCTTGACCAGTGCCAGCGCCTTCTGGACCAGGGGATTGCAGCGGTACATATAGCCCATTTTCAGGATGACATGGTTCTTCCGGCAGGTATCAATAAACTTCTCGAAGGAGCTTATCCCCGGTGTCCCCGGCTTATCGAAGAAGATGGGTGTGCCCCGTTCAGCGAACATCTGGGCATATTCGGTGCCGATCATCTCCTGTGTTTCGATGACCACGCCGTCGATGTCGTCCATATTCAGCAGCTCGTCCACGGTATACCGTTTTAGCTTGTGATACGGATAGGCAGGATCCAGGAAATGGGAATGTTCCGGATGGCAATAGTCAGGCGTTGGTTCCGCATACCCGACCAGCTCAAAAGCGGGACTACGCAGGATGGTCTCGGTTTGTCCATTGCCGTGCGGATGTCCAGTCCCCACCTGCACGACACGCAGTTTCTTTTCCATGATTTTTGTTCACTCCTTTTTTGGTTGGGGTTTTTATGGTTTTTGTTGAAATGTAGTAGTACAAACTGTTTGGAAGGAGAGATGCGGCTTTTGAAAAAGCCTGGCAAAACTTTTGGGCTATTATACCAATATCGTACACTGCAGACAGAGCGTTACCGAACTGGTTCCCGTGGTGTACGGTGTCGGGTTGTTGGGGTGCACACGGGTAGTATCGTGCTCCAGGAGTGGAGGATATCCTCACGGCGCTGCGCTTTATGTGGGCTTTGTAGTAGAGCGGTCAAGCTCGACCTTGGTTTTGTGATAGAGCCAATTCGCTGGTGTATTTTGTTTGGGTGCAGGATTTATTTACGTTCGTTTGGTTCTCTTCCCGTCCAAGCTACACGTTAAAATAATTCGAAACAGAGAAGCTATTTCCACAACACTTCCGACATCCAACTTCTCACCTTGCGAAGCAGTTGGCGACCTTGTGTTGCAAAATGCGTGTTTGCAGTATGAAGTGGCCCAAAAAGCCGCCAAGTTGCCAATTCAGAAGTAAGAAGTCAGATGTCAGAAGTGGGTGCAAAGTTTTTATGAGCCTTGTACCCATTTTGTTTTTTTATATTGGTGTCGCTATAGAATCGTCTTTGTACGCCGAAAGTAGGGCGGGATGACAACTACTCAACTGCACCAACGATTTGGTATTCAACATCCCGCCGTCGAACGTCTACGACATTCAAAATGGGAAACGTATTCACGAACATCCATATCATAATGGTTTCGTCCAACATCATGGGATAATGTATATACCAAAATATACAACCTAAAACATACGTACAACAAACACCAATGTTGTTTGGCATAACACGCTCGACGGCGGGATGTCGTCACCTGATACCCATATGGTACATCGAAACACGCTCGACGGCGGGATGTCGAATACCAAATCGTTAGTGCAGTTGAGTAGTTGTCATCCCGCCATACATTCGATTTACCAAATCGATTCTGTAGCGACACCAATATGCAAAATGGGGTACAAACCAAACGTACACCCTGCACTCGACTTCTGACTTCTGACTTCTTATCTCTGACTTTGCGTTAGCACGACTTCTGACTTCTGACCTCTGACTTCTGACTTCACAACACTCGTCCCACGTCGTACAGCTTGCCTGGTATCGATTCGGCGTAGGCTTCTTTTGTGCCAAAGAATATTTGGGTGTCACCCAAGTGCAGGACGTGGGTGGCGTCGGGCATACCGTCGGTGCCGATGTAGATGACTGCCAGGCCGTCCCGGTTGATCTGTGCGATTTGTGCCAGCATTTCCCGTTTGCCCAGCACGTCCAGGCCATAGGCAGGTTCGTCCAGGATCAGCAGGCGTTCCGCAGCGCACAGTGCTCTTGCCAGCAGTACCCGTCTGTGTCCACCGCCGGACAATTCAGAAAAGCGTCGTTTTGCCAGGGAAGCAATGCCCAGTCGTTCCAAGGTAGCCTGTGCCAGGGCTTTTTCTTTTTTGCCCACGAAGATATGCTTGGTCCGCTGCAAGCACCCTTGCATGACGATCTCCCACACGGTAGACGAGGTCTGGATCACGGCGTTCTGGGGCAGGCAGCCGATCTGTCTGGTTGTCAATCCGTTTTCCAGGCGGAGCTCTCCGGCGAGAGGTTTTTCGATGCCCAATATGGCACCCATCAGCGCACTTTTGCCACAGCCTTCCTGACCTATCACGCACAGGTAATCCCCATCGTGCAGCTCGAACCGGATCTCCCGGCACCCATGTCCATTGTCATACCCCACCGCCAGGTCCCGGCAGCTTACGATCGTTTCCGCCACATCCGTCATACACATCGCTCCATCTCGTTTGATTCACTATAGGCAAGTGGTTGACTATAGTCAAGCATTTGACTATGGTGACTATAGTATAGCACAAATCCCAGCGCACGTCAAGATGCCAATGCAGAAGTTAGATGTCAGAAGTCGGGCTTCGCAAAGTCAGAGGTTAGAAGTGGGTGCAGGTCGTACGTACGGCTTGTACCCATTTTCTATATGGGTGTCGGTGTAGAGTGGATTTAGTAAATCGAATGTAGGGCGGGATGACAACTACTCAACTGCACCAACGATTTGGTATTCAACATCCCGCCGTCGAACGTGTTATGCCGAACAACATGGGTGTTGGTTGTACGTGAAATTGGTATCGCTATGGGATCAGTTTGGTAAAACGAATGTATGGGTGGCGATCCATGGATGGGTCCTACCCTTCGTATCTCTAACGTTTTCGGCTGACGACATCCCGCCGCCTGACATGTTATGCCGAACAACATGGGTGTTGGACACACGTATGTTTTAGGTTGTATATTTTTGTATATCCGTTTACCATGATGTTGGACGAAACCATTATGATATGGACGTGCGTATATCCGTTATCCATTTTGTTTAATCGAACCATTCCAATAAGGACGTTTGTATATCCGTTTACCATGATGTTGGACGAAACCATTACGATATGGACGTACATATATTCGTTATCCCATAACATTTGGATAAAACCATTCCAATAAGGACGTGCATATATCCGTTATCCCATGATATTTGA
>CAZLED010000071.1:0-12074 GCA_964558485.1 uncultured Ruminococcus sp.
AGGGTAAGGGGGAGAAGGAAAACTTCCTCGTCAGTTTTTCTCCCCCTTACCCTCTGGGGACTCCCATCCCCTACTCGATCGACTCGAAAAGCAGCACTTGCGCCTAACAGCCGGTTTCTCTGGAAGCAGAGCATTCGGCAGTAAATATAGTACGGCTGAAACTACCACTTTTTGATTGGGCTACCGCATTGGGGGACGACGTTTTTCGTCTAAAACGTTACTTTCGGTTGACCTCCATGGGGACGGCTTTGTTTGGCTTTTAACGTACGTTTTGCTGTACACCTTCACTTTGAACCCAAACATCGATTTCGGAATAGCTACGACAGGGCAGTGCATACCCCTATTAAGCAACTTTGCTTTGCAATACACCTTGTCCCCGCCGCTCGCCTGATTAAAAAACGGGTGCTTTTTGATACACAAACCGTCTTTCTAATGTCAGGATGCCAAAGAAACCGTCTGTCAACTGAAGTATAGCTTTTCGAGGCGATTAATAGGGGATGGGAGTTCTCAGAGGGTAAGGGGGAATAAACTGCCGAAGAAGTTTAATCTTCCCCCTTACCCTCTGAGCGCCGCCCGCGTAGGGCATTCCTTCCGATACTAATCGGAAAACAACACGTCCATACGCCGTACGCCAGTACAAAAACCCCACGTGACGTGCGCACCATGCGTAATGGTTCCCCGCCCCAACGCCAGTTGAAAACCAATAGGGTTAGGTAAAGGGATTTGCCCTTCCCCCTTACGCATCCTTCGCCTCGATCACGTTGAAGAATGGGCTGTCCGGGGAGTTGAGCATACGGAACTGGGCGATGCTGTAGCGGAACCGGGAGATCGTGCCAAAGTAGGCCGTCAGCTCCTCGCCTTCCAGTGCACCTTCCGGATGGCCGGGATAGACCGCTACCAACAACACACCGCCGGGTGAAAGCATCTCGATGGCATTTTGTACCGCCGGCAGCGTGGTACTGCGCTTGGTGGTGAGCTTCTTGTTTCCGGCACCCGGCAGATACCCCAGATTGAACATACCGGCCTTGATCTTGCCCTGCACAAATTCCGGTGCCCGGTGGTGGGAAGCGCAGATCAGGTGCCAGTTGTCCGGACAATGGTTTTTCGCCAGGTTCTCCGCTGTAGACCGCAGGGCAGCCGGCTGGATGTCAAAGGCATATACCGTCCCCGTGGGCCCCACCAATTGGGACAAAAACACCGTGTCGTAGCCGTTCCCCATGGTGAAATCTACGGCCGTGTCCCCCGGTGCCAGGTGTGCTTTGATAAAGGATTTTTGTAAGGATAATAAGTCTGTCATGGGCATGGTGTTGGGTCTCGTTTCTTTATAATTGATATGATATACATTTACATAAAACTGTAGGGAACGGTCTTGACCGTTCCGTTTGAAACACAAAACCCTTCCCCTGCAGTCATGCATATTTATATTGGTGAATAAAACCTATCTTCCTGCCATTTTACAGGATTCTCTTCTATGTATCGCAAAATTTTGCAGTGCGCATTCCTGCTGCGTATGATATGATCATAAAACGATTTTTGCCATACCTTTACGTCCGGTGCAAATGCATGGATCTTTCTGGCAACACCAGATTTATACAATCCCACAATGGTAGACAAATCTGGTAATTTTTGTTCTGCCTGGATGCTCATGTCACAGCCAATGATGATAATCGCATGGATATGATTGGGCATGACCACAAAAGCTTCTACGGAAACACGATCATAATGGGAAGATAAACCCTCCAATTCCGTTCGGGCAATGTTCCCATATATAGATGGAGCGGATGGTGAACCGAACAGACACCGTTTATCCTGCGTACATATGGTTACGAAATAATAGTTCTGATTCGAGTAATCATAACCCGTTATCCGATTTGGTTTTCTTTGCCGAAGATTCATTTTATTTGACCGTTCCGATATATCGTATCGGTTTTGTGATTGGTATGGTTCTGTTGTGATTGGTATGGTCACTGTATGGAACTGTTTTGCGCCGTAGATCCATAAGTCGGCTGCCGCACGGAACGGTCAAGACCGTTCCCTACGGGTATGACGGATAACCGTTTCCTACATGGATATGGGTGACGGATAACCGTTCCTTACATGGATATGGGTAACGGATGTCCGTTTCCTACACAGATATAGGTGACGGATAACCGTTCCTTACATGGATATGGGTAACGGATGTCCGTTTCCTTACATGGATATGGGTGACGGATAACCGTTCCTTACACAGATATGGGTAACGGATGTCCGTTTATCCTATACTGGTAGGTGGCAGCACTTTCCTATTGACCAAATCTTTTTCACCCGATCATGGCACGGGCTGCGTCGTAGGCCTTCATGTTGACTTCCAGTGCCTTGGCAGGGACACAGGATGCCACCGCTTCCCGCAGCAGCTCTTCGTCAAAGCCCAGCACGTCGGCAGCCAGACCCATCAGCGCCACATTGGACGCTCTTTCGTTCCCGGCTTCTCTGGCAATGGACTGGGTGTCGTAGGCACGAATGTCTACTGCCAGCGCACGCATCTTTTCCACCAGCTCCGTGGGGTATTCGGCAGCCCCCGTGATCACCGGCATGGGATTGATCTGCTGGATGGACGTGACGACTGTGCCACCGATCTTCAGGCAGGGCAGCCAACGGGCCGCTTCCAACAGCTCAAAGCTCAGCACCACATCCGCTTCCCCTTCGCCGATCACGGGTGAATACACCGGCTCATCTCCGTACCGCACATAGGTCACCACGCTGCCCCCACGCTGGGACATCCCGTGTACCTCGGATACCTTTACGTCATAGCCGGCATCCATGGCAGCTTTCCCCAAAATCTTGGAGGCCAGCAGCGATCCCTGTCCCCCAACACCAACGATCATGATATTTTTAATCATATGTATATTCTCCTAAATCTATTTTAGCCCTTATCCAATGATCGCATCAAACTTGCACATCTGGGGGCAGAGACCGCAGCCTACGCACATACTGGCATCGATCTTGGCTTTCTTGTCCGCAAAGGAAATGCAGGGACAGCCGATCTTCATGCAGGCCCGGCAGCCACGGCACTTGTCCGGATCGATCTGCACCGGCGGATTCTTCTTCACCGTCTTCAGCAGAGCACAGGGACGACGGCAGATCACCACAGAGGGACAATCCGCTGCCACTTCTTCTTTGATCACCGCTTCCAGTGCAGGCAGATCGTTGGGGTCTACCGCACGGACATGGGCTTCGTCCACGCCCAGTGCGATGCAGATGGCTTCCAGAGACAGATTCTTGGCAGGCATACCCTTCAGCGTCGTGCCCGTCAGCGGATTTTCCTGGTGACCGGTCATGCCTGTGATGCTGTTGTCCAGGATCAGCGTGGTCAGAGGAGAATTGTTGTAGACCGCATTCACAAGCCCCGTCATGCCGGAGTGCATAAAGGTGGAGTCGCCGATCACCGCCACATACTTGTCCCCTTCCCCACGGGCCTTCAGCGTACCGTGCAGTGCAGAGATGGACGCACCCATGCAGTACACCGAGTCAATGGCAGACAGGGGTGCAACGGCTCCCAGTGTGTAGCAGCCAATGTCACCGGAGACACGCAGACCCAGCTTGTGCAGGGTATAGAACACACCTCTGTGGGGACATCCGGGACACAGCACCGGCGGACGACCGGGGATCTCGTCCCCCAACATGGTGTTGTCCGGCTCTTCACCCAGCAGCAGCTTCTTCAGCAGTTCATCGGAATATTCGCCGCACATGGGCAGCACATCCTTGCCGATCACGGAAATGCCATGTGCACGGCAGAAGTCTTCGATCACCGGATCCAGCTCCTCGATCACATAGACCGTGGCATACTTGGCGGCAAATTCGGCGATCTTCTTTTCCGGCAGGGGATTGACCAGACCCAACTTCAGGTAGGACGCATTCTTGCCAAAGGCTTCTCGGGCATAGTTGTACGCATTGCCGGCGGAGATGATACCCACCTGGGTGCCGTTGTCTTCGATGGTGTTCAGGTCGGTGGTCTCTGCGAATTCCCGGAGAGCCGCCAGATGTTCTTCCACCACCACGTGGCGCTTCTTGGCATTGGAGGGCATCATGACGTGCTTGGCAGGATCCTTTTCGTAGGCGCAGATGTCCTTCTCTACCCGTTCCCCCAGCTCGACGACGCTACGGGAGTGGGCAGCTCTGGTGGTCATACGGAAGATGAAGGGTGTGTCGAACCGTTCGGACAGCTCGTAGGCCGCCTTCATGTACGCCACGCATTCGGCACCGTTGGCAGGCTCCACCATGGGCAGCTTGGCACCAATGGCGTAGTGACGGCTGTCCTGCTCGTTCTGGGAGGAGTGCATACCGGGGTCGTCAGCCACACCGATGACCAGCCCGGCGGTGACACCCACATAACCGGCCACAAACAGTGGGTCTGCCGCCACGTTCAGTCCTACGTGCTTCATACCGCAGAACGCACGACCGCCGCCGACCGCTGCACCCATAGCCGCTTCCAGTGCGACCTTTTCGTTGGGTGCCCATTCGGCATAGATCTCGTCATACTTTGCCACTTCTTCGGTGATCTCGGTGCTGGGCGTTCCGGGATAACTGGACACGAACCGTACCCCAGCTTCGTAAAGCCCTCTTGCCACAGCGGCGTTTCCAAGCATCAATTCTTTCATGGATATACCTCGTATTTTTGTTTTACATAGATTTGCTATTATTATACACGATTCTGCATAGAATTGCAAGGGGGTTGGGGATCAAGGGGAAATTTTCTTCCCCCTTGATGGGGAATCTCCCATCGGCTTTTGTACCGGCGTACGGCTTTTGACTCCGTGTTGTTTTCCGATTAGTATCGGAAGGAATGCCCTACGCGGGCAGCGCCCAGAGGGTAGGAAGGGGGAATTAAACTTCCTCGCCAGTTTACCCTCTGAGTACTGCCTGTACAAGACAGTCATTCCGATACTTTTCGGAAAAAGCCCATTGGGTAAAAAGCCCAACGCCAGTTGAAAACCAAAGCCGGGGCCAATGGGGTAACCCCCATGGATGTGCACCCCTTTGGGGCAGGGGAGAAAAAAACACACAATTTGTTCAAAAATTCCCCTTCCATTTTTTCCGTAAATGTTGTATGATATAATGGAAGTAATTTTGTATCCCGGAAAGGTCACGCAGGATGGTCTGCATCTTGCGGCAATCGAAAATATACTATGTCAAATATCCAAAAAATTCCTGAAAAAATCGCCTCGTTGGGGCAGACTTTGGCGGTCGGTATGGACATCGGCTCCACCACTGCCAAGATCGCTATCACCCGTGGCGGCGAACTGCTGTATGCCAAGTACGAACGGCACTTCTCCAAGGTCCGGGAAAAGATCCTGGAAATGCTCCACGCCGCTGCCGATGTGCTGGGCGACGCTCCGTTTACAGCAGCCCTCTCCGGTTCCGCTGGTCTGGGGCTGGCCCACGATGCCGAGATCCCCTTTGTCCAAGAGGTCTGGGCTACCGGGCAGATCGTCAAGACCCTGGAGCCCGACACCTCTGCCGTCATCGAGCTGGGTGGTGAGGACGCCAAGATCCTGTTCTTCCAGGGTGGCACCGACGAACGGATGAACGGCTCCTGTGCCGGTGGTACCGGTGCGTTCATCGACCAAATGGCGTCTCTGCTGAACATGACCCCCGACGAAATGGACGAGGTCAGCCTTCATCACCAGAAGATCTACCCCATCGCCAGCCGGTGCGGTGTCTTCGCCAAATCCGATATCCAGCCCCTGCTGAACCAGGGTGCCTCCAAGGAAGACGTGGCTGCCAGCATCTACCAGGCCGTTGTCAACCAGACCATTGCCGGGCTTGCCCAAGGCAGACGGATCGAAGGCAAGGTCCTGTTCCTGGGTGGTCCCCTGTACTTCTGTCAAGGACTGCGGGATCGCTTTGTGGAGACCCTGCACCTTGTCCCCGGTGAGACTGCCATTTTCCCGGAATACGGACGGATCGCCTGTGCCATGGGTGCCGCTCTGTATGCCGGTTCTCTGGGGCAAGAAGGCAAGACCTACACCCTAAGCTCCCTATGTTCCGACATCGAAAAAGCCGTGACCCCACCGATGACCCGGGTCATGGATCCCTTGTTCACCTCTCGTGAGGAATACGAGGCCTTTGCTGCCCGTCACCGGAAGGCCGACGTGCCCAAGGTGCTGCTGGACGACTACACCGGCGACGCATGGCTGGGCATCGACTGTGGCTCCACCACCACCAAAATGGTGCTCATCGACCCGGAATGTCGTCTGCTCTACACCTACTACGACTCCAACAAGGGCAATCCCGTTGCCATCGTCAAGGAGCAGCTGGAGCACCTCTACAGTCTCTGCGGCGACCGGATCCGCATTCGTGGCAGTGCCGTCACCGGGTATGGCGAGGACCTGATCCAAAACGCCTTCCACTGCGACACCGGCATCGTGGAGACCATCGCCCACTACACCGCCGCCAAGCATTTCCAGCCGGATGTGGATTTCATTCTGGACATCGGCGGGCAGGACATCAAATGCTTCCGGATCCGGCAGGGCACCATCGACAGCATCATGCTCAACGAGGCCTGCTCCTCCGGCTGTGGCTCCTTCATCGAAACCTTTGCCAAATCCATGGGCTATTCTTCCCCGGACTTTGCCAAGCTGGGTCTGTTCGCCGACTCTCCTGTGAACCTGGGCAGCCGCTGTACCGTGTTCATGAACTCCCAGGTGAAGCAGTCCCAGAAGGATGGCGCCACCGTGGCGGACATTTCGGCAGGCCTGTCCGTATCCGTGGTGAAGAACGCCATCTACAAGGTCATTCGTGCCCATTCGCCGGACGAGCTGGGGCAGCATATCGTGGTGCAAGGCGGTACCTTCCACAACGATGCGGTGCTGCGTTCCTTTGAGCGAGAGATCGGCCGGGATGTGGTACGTCCCTCCATTGCTGGGCTGATGGGTGCCTTTGGTGCCGCTCTGTATGTGATGGAGCAGCGAAAGGACGACGACACGCCCTCTGCCATCCTGGACAGCCATGCCCTTGCCAACTTCACCCACACCTCCAAGACGGCCACCTGTCAGGGCTGTGCCAACCACTGCTTCCTGACCATCAACACCTTCGGAGACGGCAAGAGGTTCATCTCCGGCAACAAATGCGAGGGTGGCCTGGGCATGAAGGAAGACAAGACCATCCCCAACCTGTACGAGGTCAAGCGACAGCTGCTGACCGCTTGTACCAATGTTGGTACGACCAACAAAACCGACACCACCAAGACCAGGGGCAAGATCGGTCTGCCGCTGGCACTGGGGATGTATGAGCTGGCACCCCTGTGGTACGGGATCTTCGATGCGCTGGGCTTTACCGTGGTGCATTCGGGTCTGTCCAGCCGAGAGACCTACGAAAAGGGGCATTTCTCCATCCCCTCGGACACGGCCTGCTATCCGGCCAAGATCATGCACGGACACATGGAGCTCCTCATTGAAGACCAGTGCGACGCCATCTTCTATCCCCGGCTGACCTACAACGTAGACGAACACCGGCCGGAAGCGGACAACCACTACAACTGTCCCGTGGTGGCCTACTACAGCGAGCTGCTGGCGGGCAATATGGATTCCCTGAAGGAAAATCCCCACGGCACAAAATTCTATTATCCCTATCTGGACATCAACGATCGCAAGAACCTGTGCCGGGGTCTGTACGACTGCCTCCACGCCGACTACCCCACCATCACGAAAAAACAGGTGAAGGCTGCCATCGAGGCTGGGTTTGCCCGGTATGAAGGGCATATGCAGCAGATCCGGGCAGAAGGGGAAAAGGCTGTTCGTTGGGCAAGAGAGCACGGCAGACGGATCATGGTGCTGGCAGGACGACCCTACCACACCGACCCGGAGATCGGCCACGGCATCGATAAGCTGGCACTGAGCCTGGGCTACGTGGTGGTGTCGGAGGATGCCATTGCCCATCTGGCCGCCGAACCCACCGACCTGCGTGTGCTGAACCAGTGGACGTACCATAGCCGTCTGTACCGTGCGGCCGTGTATGCCGGAGAACAGGAGGACGTGGATCTGGTGCAGCTGGTCAGCTTCGGCTGCGGCGTAGATGCCATCACCACCGATGAGGTACGGCAGCTGTTGGAAAGCCGTGGCAGATTCTACACCCAGATCAAGATCGACGAGATCAGCAACTTGGGTGCGGTGAAGATACGGCTGCGGACGCTGAAGGCAAGTGTGGAGAGGAAAAAGAATAGGGAAAAGGCGTAAGGAACCCCATGAAGAATTACATAGAATTTACAAGTGAAATGAAAAAGACCTACACCATTCTGGCACCGAATATGCTGCCGCTGCACTTCCGGATGGTGAAGCAGATCTTACAAAACGAAGGCTACCAGATGGAGATCCTGGACGACCGTGGCACCGAGATCGCCGAGCTGGGGCTGAAATATGTCCACAACGACACCTGCTACCCGGCCATTCTGTGTATCGGGCAGTTCATGAAGGCGCTGCAAAGTGGCAAGTACGATCCCCACAAGGTGGCGCTGATGCTGTTCCAGACCGGCGGCGGCTGTCGTGCGTCCAACTATATTTCTCTGCTGCGCAAAGCTCTTGCCAATGCCGGACTGGAATACGTGCCGGTGATCCCCATGGGCGTAGCTGGCTACGAGACCCACTCCGGCTTCCAGCTCAGTGTGCCGCTGCTGCACCGGTTGCTGTATGCGGTGAACTACGGTGACCTGCTCATGACCCTGGTCAACCAGGTCAAGCCTTACGAAAACCACCCGGGAGACGCCGAAGACTTAGCCTCCCGGTGGACGGATACGCTGGTGCAGGAGCTGTCCACCGGCAGTATCCGCTACGGCCACATCAAGGAAAACTATACGAAGATCTTAGCCGACTTTGCCAAGATCCCCGTGACCAAAAGGCAGGCACCCCGTGTGGGCATCGTTGGGGAGATCTACGTGAAATTCTCGCCGCTGGGCAACAACGATCTGGAAGCGTTTCTGGTGAAGGAAGGCGCTGAGGCCGTGATACCGGGGCTGCTGGACTTCTTTATGTACGTGGCGTACAACGGCGTGGTGGATGGGCAGCTGTATCCCGGCAACCTGAAAAAGGCCGTCACCGCCAAGGTATGGAAGATCGGCTACAAGTTCCTGCTGGGCAAGCAAAAGGATCTGATCGAGGCCATTCGGAAGGACGGTCACTTCCGTCCCATGACCCCCTTTGACCACACCATTTCCCTGACGGAGGGCTTTATCGGTCTGGGCACAAAAATGGGCGAAGGCTGGCTGTTGTCTGCGGAAATGCTGGAGCTGGCGGACTCCGGTGTATCGGGCATCGTATGCACCCAGCCCTTCGGTTGTCTGCCCAACCACATCTGCGGCAAGGGCATGATGAAGCCCATCAAGGAAGCCATTCCGGGGATCAACATCGTTGCCATCGACTACGACGCCGGTGCCACAGCCGTGAACCAGGAAAACCGGCTAAAGCTGATGCTGGCGCAGTCTAAGCTGGTATAATACCACGCTGGTGTAAGATTAGATTTGGATAGAAAAAACGTCTCTGTAGTACAACGTACTGGGAGACGTTTTTATGTACAAGCCAAATCCGTTACCGCTTCTTCCCATCCATATATTGGCTGCGGTAGAGGATGCTGTCCTCCGCCGTTTCCACATTGCCACGCTGGGTCTTATACGGATGGCTTTTGCTGTACCGGAAGCCGCATTTTTCGATGACTCGGGCAGACTGCCGGTTCCAGTCAAAATGTCCCACCAGAATAAAATCCAGTTTGACCGTCTCAAAGAGATACCCCATCACAGCCTGTACCGCCTCCGGCATCAGTCCCTGTCCCCAATAGGCCTTGGACAATACATACCCGATCTCCCGGCCATGCATACCGGCAAGCTCCGGGTAATACGCTTCGTTGTACCGCTCGATCCCCAAGGAACCGATGACCTTGCCCTGGTATTCCAGTGCAATGGTTTTCTTGTTTTCGATAAAATGAAGGAGGATTCGCCGGGATTCTTCGATATCCTTGTGGGGCGCCCAGCCGGCCATCTGTCCCACACCATCCACGCTGGCGTATGCGTAGAAGTCCTGCAGATCCGTTTCTTGCCACGGACGCAGGGTGAGCCGCTTGGTTTGCAGCACTACGGTGCTGATGTCGATTTGTGCGTTCATGCTTTCATTCCTTTCTGAAAATAAAAAATACAGTGTCGGGAAACATTCGTTTTTCGCCTACACTGCATCCATTTTGTATGAAGATCTATGGGATCATTTGCAAAAGTGTATGACAACGTAAGCCCGATCCTGCGCATTCTGCATCGCATTACCGGACATATTAGGTTCCATAGAGACCATACGAACACACATAACCATTGTCATACCTCCTGTGCATTTTTTGTACACGACCGGGAACCACGCCCATGGTGTACCAGACCAAGCTTTTCCATTGCTATGGTACAGCGACTATAGTATAGCACAACAGTCCCACTTTGTCAAGAGACCGTGGAAAAAGCTTTGCTGCCGCAGATGGGCTCTCTCAAAAAATTTTCCGTCCCCTCTTGCATTTTTGCTCTATCCATGGTATAATAAAGTATTATAAAAAGTTTACAAAGTTCCCTCGATCATGAGCGGAACCGGAAAGGAACTCCACCATGGAACTCACCTCTGTCAGAACCCTGTACCGGGCCATGGATACCGTGGATGCCTCTCATGTCAAAGTGGGTGGCTGGGTCCGCAGCATCCGGGACTCCCGTACCTTTGGGTTCATCGTACTCTCCGACGGTACCTTCTTTGAACCTGTTCAGATCGTTTATGACGACAAGCTGCCCAACTTCAATGAGATCTCCAAGTACAACGTTGGCTCTGCCATCGTCGTGGAAGGCCGGATCGTGCTGACCCCCGATGCCAAGCAGCCCTTTGAGATCCACGCCGATTCTGTGACCCTGGAAGGCGCCTCTACCCCCGATTATCCGCTGCAGAAAAAGCGCCACACCATCGAATACCTGCGCACCATCACCCACCTGCGTCCTCGTACCAACCTGTTCCAGGCTGTATTCCGTGTGCGCTCTCTGGCAGCCTACGCCATCCACAAGTTCTTCCAGGAAAGAGACTTTGTGTATGTGCACACCCCGCTGATCACAGGCTCCGACTGCGAAGGCGCCGGGGAAATGTTCCGGGTCACCACCATGGATATGAACGACCTGCCCCGTACCAAGGACGGCGAAGTGGACTTCAGCCAGGACTTCTTCGGCAAGTCCACCAACCTGACGGTGTCCGGTCAGCTCAACGGCGAGACCTACGCCATGGCCTTCAAGAACATCTACACCTTTGGTCCCACCTTCCGTGCGGAAAACTCCAACACCACACGCCATGCCGCTGAGTTCTGGATGATCGAGCCGGAGATCGCCTTTGCCGACCTGCAGGACGACATGATGTTAGCGGAATCCATGCTGAAGTATGTGATCCAGTACGTGCTGGACAATGCGCCGGAGGAGATGAACTTCTTCAACAGCTTCGTGGACAAGGGTCTGCTGGAACGGCTGCACCATGTGGTAAGCTCCGACTTTGGCCACGTGACCTACACCGAAGCCATCGAGATTCTGGAAAAGCACAACGACCAGTTCGACTACAAGGTGTACTGGGGCTGCGACCTGCAGACCGAGCACGAGCGGTACCTGACCGAGCAGGTGTTCCAGCGTCCGGTATTCGTGACGGACTATCCCAAGGAGATCAAGGCCTTCTACATGAAGCTGAACGAGGACGGCAAGACCGTTGCGGCTATGGACTGCCTGGTGCCCGGTATCGGCGAGATCATCGGCGGTTCGCAGCGTGAGGACAACTATGAGCTGCTGGACAAGCGGCTGGATGAGCTGGGTCTGGACAAGGAATCCTATGGGTTCTATATGGATCTGCGGAAGTACGGCTCTGCCCGGCACGCAGGCTTTGGTCTGGGCTTCGAACGCTGCGTCATGTACCTGACCGGTGTGTCCAACATCCGGGACGTGATCCCCTTCCCCAGAACCGTCAACAACTGCGAACTGTAAAAACGATACAAACAGTCCTTCCACTGAACTGCCCCAAGCTGAACGGACAGCACAAAAGAACACCCCTACGGTATAAAAC
>CAZLED010000072.1:0-12070 GCA_964558485.1 uncultured Ruminococcus sp.
GTATAAGGTGTATGTACGTCTTGCACCATTCTGACCTCTGACATCTGACCTCTGACTTTGCGTAAGCACGGCTTCTGACTTATGAAAATTTCCTCTTGCACAAGTGCCAACTTTATGGTACAATATATGTGATAGTTTCCGTCATTTCTCCTCGTATTATCACCATTTGTGCACACCAAAGAAAGGATCGTTTCCCATGCACACTACCCCTCGCTTCTCTTTGTTGCCACTGCTGCTGGCTACACTGCTGCTCATTACGTCCTGCGGCGTGCAGGCTACGTCTCTGAGCTTGATCCCTATGCAGCCTACGGAGGAAAATATGTCCACTTCCCATATCATCGACCCGGCGTCCGAAGTCCGTGGCGTCTGGATCGCTTCTGTCTACAACATCGACTTTCCCTCCGCTGCCGGTCTTTCGCCATCTGCGCTGCAGGCCGAGCTGGACGACATCATCGACACTTGCCTGGATACGGGACTGAACACCATTTTCTTCCAGGTGCGTCCCACCTGCGATGCCCTGTACCAAAGCGAACTGTTCCCCGTGTCCTCCTATCTTTCCACCGATGGCACGCTTTCCTTTGACCCACTGGACTATATCGTCACCGAAGCACACAAGCACAATATCTTTGTCCATGCCTGGGTCAATCCGCTGCGGGTCACCATGAACTCCACCGACGTAAACGCTCTGCCGGAAAATAGTCCGGCTCGCAAGCATCCCGAATGGACCGTGCCCTACGCCGATGGGAAGCTGTACCTGAATGCAGGCCTGCCCGAGGTCCGTACCCTCATTGCCGATGGTGTCCGGGAGATCGTGGCGAACTATGCCGTGGATGGCGTGGTCTTTGACGACTACTTCTATCCCTATCCCACCAACAATGCGGACGGCACCTCTGCGGTCTTTGACGATGCAGCCGCCTATGCTGCCTATGGTGCAGATTATGATAGTCAGGCCGATTGGCGCCGTGCCAACATCAACGATCTGGTCGCCAAGGTCTATGAAGCTGTCCATGGTGCCGACCCGGATTGCCTGTTTGGAATCTCACCCTGCGGCATCTGGCAAAACGATGACGGCACCAACGGCGGTTCTGCCACCAAGGGCTTTGAAGGCTACAAGTCCCTGTACTGCGATGCGCTTGCCTGGGTAGAGGCCGGAACCGTGGATTATCTTTCTCCGCAAATATACTGGCAGTTTACCAATGCGGCGGCACCCTATGACGTGCTGGTGCGCTGGTGGAATACCGTGCTGGAAAACACCGGCGTGGATCTGTACGTGTCCCATGGCATCTATCGCTATGAGGACGGCAACTGGAGCGCACCACAAGGTGAGATCACCGAACAGGTCTCCTTTGCCCACAGTGAGCTATCCTACAAAGGCAGCGTGTACTACGGCTACGATGAGATCCACCAGAACACCAATGGGGCCGCCGACGAGCTGAAAGCCCTGCACGAAGACGAGATCATCTACAGCACCGTGGTGTCCAACGGGAAGACCGTGCAGATCACCTCGCCGCAAAACGGTGCCACCATGTCCGCTGACACCACCTACATCATTGGCACCTCCGACCCTTCTGCACCGCTCTATCTGGACGGCAAAAAGATTGGTCGGACACGCAGCGGCTACTTCTCCCAGATGGTCACGCTGAAACCCGGCACGAACACCTTCACCTTCACCCACAAAGGCGAAACGACCACCTATACTCTGTATTATAACACCAACACCGCCAGCACTTCCGGCAGCTCCGACAACGTCACCGTGCTGGACAGCGTAAAGGCTACGTCCGTGTACCCGTCCAAAACCGTCACCACCACGGCAAGCACCCAATGGGTCTCCTGTGTGGCACCGTACGGATCCAAGGTCACCGCCACGCTGGATGGCACCACGCTGGAGCTGACCATGCTGGAAACGCCGTCACGGACCTGGGACGCCAACGGATACGTAGGTGCGACCTATGGCGGTACGTTCACGTTGCCAAAAGCCAGCGCCGGGAAGCTATATGACGCTGGGAATATCACCTTTTCCGTCAGCCACAAGGATGGAACGGCCACAGCCACCGGTGCCCAGATCCGGACCATGGCAGACACCACGACCCTGGCGGTCCAGGTACATAGCCGGTACGCCGAACTGAAATTCACGGAGACCAGCTCTTACTACAACGATTACACCGTCCAGTCACCGGGCATGGTCGATTACGTGGTGAACCAGAAGAACGGATTCTACGAGCTGCGGATGGGTGGCTTTATTTCCGCCGATTGGGTGGACGAGCGCACCGATGTGACCCTATCCGGCAAGACCAAGATCACCGGTGCTGTGGTCGCCGATGCGGGTGCCCAAACAGAGCTGCGACTTTCCACCGGCGGCGAAAACATCCCCTACTACGGCAAGCTGGAAGACGGCAAATTTATCGTGACGCTGTACAATGCGGATGCCGAAGCGGCTGCCGATGTGGTGGTGGAAGACAATCCGCTGTTCACGGCCTGTGAGACCATTCGGCTGCCGGAGCAAAATCGGGTGCGGTACGCCCTGACCCTGAAAGCGGTGGAGAATTTCTACGGCTTTGATCTGGTGTACGAAAACGGTCAGACCGTGGTGACCTTCCGCAATCCGGTATCCATTGATCTGAACAAAGATAAGCCGCTTAGTGGGATCCATATCGTGTTGGACGCCGGGCATGGTGGGACAGACAATGGTGCTGCCGGTGCCCGAAACCAAGAGGAAACGACCCTGCACGAAAAGGACGTGAACCTTGCCATCACCCTGGAAGCGGAGAAGCTGCTCAAGGAATTGGGTGCCACGGTAGAGCTGACCCGGCGTGAGGACGTGACCATGGATCTATACGCCAGAATGGATTATCTGGAAGAAAAAGAGCCGGATCTTTGTATCTCTATCCACCAGAACTCCATGGGCTACACCTCGGACATCACCCGGATCCGTGGGACGCTGCCGCTGTATTGGGCCGACAGTGGGTATCTTTTGGCGAAGACGGTAGGTGCGGCGGTGGCAGAGCAGACGGGCCGGTATCTCCGGGACACGACCCAGCAGATGCTTGCCCTGTGCCGGAACCCGAAATTCCCCCAGACCCTGATCGAAGTCGGCTTCATCACCTGCGTAGAGGAATACGAACAATATGTCACCGGCGGCGGCATCACAAAAGCGGCAGAAGGCATCCGTGATGGCGTGCTGGCATACTTCCGTCAACAGGCGATGTGGGGGTAAGGGGTGTTGCTACGACTCCCCTTACAAAGGAGTAACCCCATCCATTCTCTTAATCGCCTCAAAAATCACCTCTTGATCTTGACAGCCATCTTCTCTGGAAGCAAAACCTTTCGCAGGAAATTGCGAATGGTTTAAGCTTCCAGTTTTTTCATTAGGCTAACCGCAGGGCTACGGGGTACCAGACGTATGGTATCGGACTATTGCGAAGAAAAACCGCACGTTCGGCTTCTACCAAAACGTACGGAGTAGTGGCTGACGTGTTGGAAAACTTGGTTACGTTTATTGGTGTCGCTACAGGAACGACATCGTACGCCGAATGTAGGGCGGGATGACCTACCCTTGGTATTCACATTGCTCTTAGCTGACGACATCCCGCCGTCGAACATCTATGTCTGTATTGTATTGGTATGGTACAACCGTACATTTCAATGCGTAAATTATGTTTATCTGATGCAAATATCGCACATCGAAAATAATATTCGACGATGGGATGTTTGTTTTGGTGGATACCCATACCGTACGGCATATCACGCTTGACGGCGGGATGTTGAATACCAAATCATTAGTGCAGTCAAGTAGTTGTCATCCCGCCCTACTTTCGTTTTACCAAATTCATACCGTATCAGACCACCACACGTCAGCCACTACTCCGTACGTTTTGGTAGAAAGCGAATGTGCGGTTTTTGTTTTTCTTCGCAATCACCAGATACCGTATGTCCGGTACCCCATAGCCCTGCGGTTAGCTTAATGAAAAAACTGGAAGCCAAAACCATTCGAAATTTGCTGCGAAAGGTTCTGCTTCCAGAGAAGATGGCTGTCAAGCGCAAGAGTTGCTTTTCGAGGCGATTAAGAGGATGGATGGGGTTCCCAACGTGGGTGCGCAGGAAGGGAGTCACACTCCCTTGAGCTCCTCCACGGCGAAGGTGTACTTCTTCCCACAGAAGCGGCAGCTTGTTTCGATGGGCTCGCCGGCGTCGATCAGCTCCTGTTTGTCCTTTTCGTTCAGGGTCAGCAGTGCACTCTTGTACCTCTCCCGGCTGCAGGTGCATTTGTAGGACGCTTCAAATTCATCGAACATCGTATAGTCGATACCGGAGAAGATCATGTCGATGATCTCGTCACCGGTCTTGCCATCGGCGATGAGCTTGGACACGGAGCCCATCATGTTGATATTGGTCTCCAACTTTTCGATGACGCTTTCCTCGGCGCCGGGCATCAGCTGCAGCAAAAATCCACCGGCAGCAAAGCACATATTGTCGTGATCCACCCGGACCCCCAGTGCGCACACGGTGGGTGTTTGTTCACTGGTGGCAAAATATTGGGTCACGTCCTCGGCGATCTCCCCGGAGACCAGCGGGCACACGCCAATGTAGGGTTCGTTCATGCCCATATCCTTGATAACGTACATGGTTCCCTGCCCGATGGCACCGCCCACGTCCAGCTTTCCGATGGCATTTGGGGGCAGCTCGCAGTCCGGGTTTTCGGCATACCCACGGACGTTGCCCATGTAGTCGCTGACGCAGACCACCAATCCGGCCGGTCCGTCACCTTTGAACTGCAGGGTCAGTGAATTGTCTCTGTCCTTCAACAGTGTGCCCATCAGGGAAGCGGCGGTCAGGGCTCGACCCAGCACGGCGGTCATGGTTTTGGAGGTGTGGTGGATGCGGCAGGACTCCTTTACGATAGCGGTACTATCGATCACGAATACTCTTGCGCTGCCATCCTCTGTGATGGCTCTTTTGATCATAGCATTTTCGGTTGGCATTGTGTATATATATCCTTTCGTTTTTTATTCTTCATTTGGTTTGGTCTTTACCATTGCCTTCTCACTTTGCGCTTTCCCTTCTGCAAATCTCCAGGAATCGTTCGCCGGCGGTGGTCAGGAGCTTATTCTTGTGCACGACGATCTGGTATTTTCTGGAAAAGCTGATACCTTCGATGGTGAGCTGGCGCAGGTTTGTGGTGTGTGGGACCATGCGTTTGGGGACGACAGCGACGCCCAGACCGACCTCAGCGGCGTGAACGAGAGCGGCGGTGCTCAGGCTTTCCCAGGCAGGCTCCGGCACATGGTACCCGGCGTTGGTGATGGCGTTCTGGAAGATCTCCCGGGTGCCGCTGCCGTTTTCCCGAAGCAGGAGCCGCTGCTGCAAAAACAGTTCCACGGGAATCGGATCCGGTGGCAGTGGCAAATCGGCAGTGGCGACAATGGCCAAGGAATCCTCCATGAAGTCCTGGGCCTGCAGGCTTTCGTGGTGGACGTGCCCTTCGATGAGAGCCACATCCAGTTCGCCGTTGATGAGGGCCTCCTGCAGGCGATCGGAGCGGTCGATGCGGACGATCAGTTCGGTTTCGGGGCATTCTGCGGCGAAGGCTTTGGCGAAGTTTGGCATCAATGCGGCACCGATGGACACGCTGGCACCCACACGGATCTTCCCCAGCACGTCCCAGTTGCGGATGCTTTTTTCCATATCGTCAAAGGTGACCAGGATCCCCTGTGCGTATCTGCGAAACTGCTTCCCTGCCTCGGACAAATGCAGTCGTCTTGCGATCCGATCAAACAGCTTTACGCCATAATAATTCTCCAGCTCAGCGATCGCCAACGACACAGCCGGCTGGCTCATGTGCATCCGCTCTGCCGCACGAGTCATATTGCAGTCTGCCCGACAGATCTCCTCAAATATACGAATGTGACGAAGGGTCATCTTAGACCTCCTATATCGAAATGATTGTAGTGTATCCTCTCTGCTAAGCAAGCTTTGCTTACTTGGCAGATTTCTTCAAATATACGAATGTGACGAAGGGTCATGGATGACATCTTATATATAATTTCATATGATTTCTATAAAATAATATCATTTTACAAATCGTGTGATTTGTGCTATACTAATAGTGTACCAGAAAAAGGGGGGTATCGCATGGGTGAAAAACCAAGCTTATGGCAGCTGTTTTGCCGCTCGTTTCAGCTATCGGCCACAACGGTGGGAGAAGGCTTTGTGATCCTATCGGCCATGGAGAATATCTATGTGGAGCGGTTTGGTTGGCTCAGCAGAGAGGAAATGCTGGACATCACAGCCATGGCACAAAGTGCGCCGGGAGCCGTGGCGGTAAATGCGGCTTTATTGGCCGGTGCAAAGCTGCGTGGGGTAGCGGGGGCTATCGTATCCCTGATCGGGTGCATGCTTGCCAAAATTGCGGTATCCCTATGTCGCAAGAACCTATTCTCAAAATTGGGGCATGCAGCTTCGGTGGCGGTTATGCCTCTCTGGCGCTGATCCGGGAAGAAGCGGTACAGGCCACCGGTTGGCTGACAGATGCAGATTTCACCAGTCTCTGTGCCATTGCCGAAATGACCCCCGGTCCGGTCACGCTCAATGCGGCCTCCTTCACCGGCTGGCGGACTGCCGGTTTGGCAGGTGCGGCAGCGGCTACCCTGGGCTGCATTCTGCCGTCCGTTTGCATCATTGCCCTTCTCTCCCGCCTGTATCTGCGCCACGGCAACCATCCCCTGCTGCGCTCCGTCCTATCCACCATGCGGCCTGTGATCTGCGCCATGGTCGTCTCGGCTGCTGTAGGGATGTTTCTGTGATGGTTTACGCCCCATACAGGGCTTTATTTGCCATAGTATATCATACCACAAAACACAGGATTCTGCAAGGGGGTATATCTATAAAACCAAAGAAATCGGCTTCATATATACAAAAAATCATATAATCACGTCGTATGTGGCATGCATCCGACAAAAAAAGAAGTATCTTCGAGAGAAACGAAAATACTTCTTTCTTTTACTTATCTCACAAACACATACCAATACACCCGTGCGTCGGAGCCATATTGGTAATCGCCGGTCTTCCACTCCACGATCAGGTACGCTTTTCCATCGACTTCTCGAATGGTATAGGCCGATGCTGTCCCCACCGCTTCGTTCAAGGTCTGTCATCTGTTGCTCCTACATACCGCAGGTGTCTGGTGCGGTTTTTGGTGGTCTGGATGCACTGCCCGTCCGGGAAAAATTGCATCTCCTGCACGAACAGGTCTTCTTTCGGGAAGTTTTGCTTGTTGGGATCAAAATTTTCTTCGATCTTCCAGTTGTAGAAATCCCGCACGTGCCATAGTCCCAGCACATCTTCGTCCGGCACAAAGGGATAATCGGTACGGTCGATGCGGCAGAGCTCCTCCGGCTTGCGGGGTATGCTGTCCACCTTTTCGTAGACCCACACCTCCGGTACACCGCTGGTCCGTCCTTGCCCATCCCGGTAATTTTTCATGTACAGATATAGTAGCGTATGCCCATTTTCCCGAACGATCTCGTACTCGTTTGCCAGACACTGCTGGGGCTTGGGTCCATAGAGGTATAGCTTCCCCTGCGTCCAGCCCAGGATCGTCCAATATGGCTTGCCATCCGGGAGAAAGTACAACTCGTCCAGCCAACCCAGATGCAGACTTTTTTCGTGTCCGTAGAGAAACTGCTCCTTGGACGGCACCCGATCCAGCATCCCCCATTTGCCGATCACGTCAGGGTCATCCGTGAAGGACTCCGGCAGACGGTCACAGGGGAACACCTTGTCCGGCGTTAGGATGCAGATGGGCACACGTAGCTCTACCAGTTCCTGTCCATCCAACTCGATCTCGTAGGACGGGCCAATGATCTGTGCCGGATATGCATGGATCTGCTGGATCAGGTCGCCATAGCCTTCTTCCAGCTTCTCCCTTGTGCAGACGATGGCAGCGTAGTCTTCGCCATCCAGGATCGTCATGGTGGCCTCGTTCGTCTTGCCTTTGACCACCACGCAGACTGCCATATCCACGTTTTCTGTCCGGTACGACATTTCGTAATCGATCAGCACTTGCCGACCGCCGTCCAGCTTTTCTGCCATGGCTTTACACATTTGTAGTGCTTCTTCTCGATCGTGGTACACCTGCCGCCGGTATGCCACCGTAATGGGTTCTGCTTTGCGGATCACCATAGGGATCATGGATTTCTCTCCTTTTTGTAGTTGCTGCAAGGTCTCCAGCCGGTGCAGCTTTTCCGTGACATCGGCGATGGTCGCTCGCAGTTCTGCTTTGCGTCTTTCCAGTATTGCTGTGGTATCGCCGGAGGACAGGTGCTCTCGGATCTGCTCCAGCGAAAAGCCCAGCTCCTTCAGTGCCAATATCTGGTAGCAGTCTGCCAGCCGTGCGGGGGTATAGTATCGGTATCCGGTGTATTTGTCGATCACGTCCGCCGGCAACAGGCCAATGTCGTCGTAGTACCGCAGTGTCTTGACGGGTATGCTGCACAGCCGGGACAGCTCGCCGATCTTGTACATAGATTGTCTCCTTTCGCTTCGTCTGCCTATAGTTAACGCTGTTTGCTCGGGATTTTGAGCCGAAAAAGCCTGGATTAAGGCATTTTTGGCTCAAAATCAACCTTGATCAGCGTTTACTATAGTATACCACTACACCCAGGGGGAGAGTCAAGGGGCGAAAAAAATTTGGTAACCAATTTTCAGAAAAGTTCGCCACAGTGCTTGACAAATCCACTCTAACGTGTTAGAATAAATACAGAAAACTCTAACGCATTAGAATTTTCAAATGTATCAGAAAGAACGACCATCGCCATGGAAACGCCAAAAATCTTTGAAAAGGAATACCAATTCTGCCTGCTCCTCTGGGAGAACGAACCCATCCGCAGTGGAGAGCTGGCAAAGCTCTGTGCTGAAAAGCTGGGTTGGAAGACCACGACCACCTACACCGTCATCAAGCGTTTGTACGAGCGTGGGGTGGTGCGAAACGAAAACCGGATCGTGACCTCGCTGGTGTCCCGGGAAGACGTGCAGGCCGCCGAGATCGATGCCTTTGTGACGGAAAAATTTGCAGGTTCTCTGCCGGCATTTTTAGCAGCCTTCACGAAGCGGCAAAAACTATCGCCGGAAACGCTGGACAAGCTGCAAGCCATGATCGATGAGGCCCGAAAGGAGGAGCGTTAAATGACCGCTTTCTTTGCCAACGTAGTGGATCGTGGGATCACCGCCGGGTTTTTGGTACTGCTGGTAGTGCTACTCCGGCTGGTCCTCTGCAAGGCACCCAAATGGACCCATGTGCTGCTCTGGGGACTGGTGGCACTGCGGCTGGCCTGTCCCTTCTCGATCGAAAGCCCGTTCAGTCTGTTGTCGGAAGCAGAGCTTGTCACAGAGCAAACGATCCAGTCGATCACAGACACCATGGAGCTGCCGAACAGCACGACTACCAGCCGGGCAACAAACGATTTCCTGACAGGCAGCGAACAACCACAAACCGATAGCCCAGGCTACCGCAAAGATATATACACCTGTATCTGGCTCGGTGGTGTGGCGGTCATGCTGACGTATCTGGTGGTGAGCAATATCCGGATCCGGCGTTGCATCCGACAGACACAGCCGTTCGAAGAAGGGGTCTACATCGGGAGAACGGTGCCCTCTCCCTTTGTGTACGGCCTCCTTTGTCCCCGGATCTATTTGCCGGCGAACATGGATGCCACGGATATCCCCCACGTGATCGCCCACGAAAAAGCGCACATCCGGCGGCTGGACCCATGGTGGAAGCTTGTCGGCTTTCTGCTGCTCACGATCTATTGGTTCTCTCCCCTGCTCTGGCTGGGCTACATACTGTTCTGCCGGGACATCGAGCTGGCCTGTGACGAGCGTGTGGTGCGAGATCGACCGATGGCAGAACGGGCCGCCTATGCAGAGGCACTGCTTGCCTGTAGCGTGGGAAACAAAACCGTGCGACATATCGGGCGACTTGCCTTTGGAGAAGTGGGGGTACAGACCCGGATCCGGTCGGTGCTGCGGTATCGAAAGCCTGCCCTATGGATCGTGGGGAGCGCACTGTTCGTATGTATCGCAGCGGCACTTTGCTTTTTGACCGATCCGGTGGGCAGTGTCTATGATCACGAATGGTATTTTGTGCAGAGCACGACCACACGACACGACAACGGAAAGACAACGGTGTGCTACCAGCCGGGGCAAACATCACCGGACGACGACGCAGAAGCGATAGACACCGTACTGATCCCCCATACCGAAGCCATGTGGTATGAGCTGATCTATGGCACATGGGACATCGACCGAGCCACCCTGCACATCCTGCCGGACGAAGAGGATCGCACACGCTACACGGTGGAATGGTATGATGATCACGATACGTTCATCACGGTGGGAGAAGCGGTGCTGGAACGAAAAAACCTATTCTCCAAAGCATACACCTTGACGATGCACTGTGTCTTCGATGCAACTGCGCTGGACATGGTGTTCACCACCGAAGCACCGCCGGCTCTCCCCAGTGGCGAAAAAACGCTCACGCTGGCAGACGTAACCGCACTGACCGAGCGGCGTACCGCCTTGACCTGGGACGACCTTGCCGACTATCGGTACACGGACGTTGGCGTAGGGCAGTTCGTATGTCGATACCCCATCGATGACACGTACACGTTGGTAGCGACCGGCGGTAGTATGGTCGGCGAGCCTATGTCGATCCGGCTATACAAAGGAGAAGCGTCGGTGGACGTACAGCGAAAGCCCTTTCGTGGGTTTGTGGATGATGCTATAGGATGATACAAGACAGACCGGGGGATCCTTTATAGGGACGACCCGGTCTTGTAGTTTTGGGTATGCGGTTTGGGTGGTTACTATGGAGACAGTAGATTTCTTCACATTTTCTTGATATACTGTATCTGGTAAAAGTGCAGGATGAATCCTGTTTTGACAAAGGCGGTGATTATATGAAAGTGATAGGCAGATACTTTGTAATTGGGTGTATAGTTGCCATGATTGGAATGTTCTTTTCTAGCATTTGCGGAAGTTTCTTCAATGGTATGGATTTTGGCAGTGCGTGCGTATTGGGAATCGGACTGTACCTTTGTGTTGTGGTTACCACCTGTACTGGCATTATCGTTTCCAAGATCAGCTCCAAACCCAATGAAGAGAGCACTAAGAAGAAAGAAGATGAAACAAATCCAGATTGATGGATGATTCATTTTGGTCTATGAGAGGTCAGCAGACCAGTGTTTGAACAAGAAGTAAAATCCAGTGAAAGGAACTAAAATGAGCGACAACGACAGCGTACTAAATGACCTTTTAGAAAAGCAATGCTATGTGATTGACTTTCTGCCCAGACAAGTTCCCAAAGACGCAGATGGACAGTTTTTCAAAATTGAAAATTTTCTGCTTAACAATTATGAGCGTTATGGGTTGAGAGACAGATTTATCCGCACCTTATTGAAGCTGATGTGCTATTATCGTGTGATCGTTCATTGGGGTGAGTGGATCGAGCAACCGACTCCCGAACTGATTGCAGAAATAGTTGATACGATCATGGAAAATCATTCAGGATATATGAATATGCTGTTCCCTGACAAAAATGCCCTACTTGTATTTGAATGGGATTGTCTGAATCTTACGCTTTACAACCCGGACGCAGAGCTGATAGAGCTTGCAGAGCAATTAGCACAATCCGAAGGATTGTTTTGCTGGAAACCAGAAGTGTGAAAGGAGTGTGATTGAGTGAAAAGGATAATCGCATTAACTTTGACACTTATCTGTGTTTTGACATTGTGTGGTTGCAATAGCAATACTGCTGATACCGCAGCGGAACACGAAGCAGTTTCAGCCGATTACGGCAAGGTAATAGACCTCGCTAAAGCAGAGTTTGCAGAGCTTTTCAAAGAATTTGAAAATGTGCAAATTGAAGAAACCTCAACAATGACAAGAACAGATGATGCGAAAGAAATTGTTGTGCAGTTCAAATATTCATCAAGCAACGGAAATGGTGTTTATGGGTTTCTCTATAACCTTGATGACTATGCCAATCCCGAATTGGTGCAACATGGTGAGGACATAA
>CAZLED010000073.1:0-12051 GCA_964558485.1 uncultured Ruminococcus sp.
CTGTTTGCTAGATCCGGCGGTACTGTGCAAGATTTTTGAAAATTGATTTCCGTGCCCCTCTTAAAAAATCATTTGACAAAGCATAGGAAATCTGCTATAATAAAGAGACATAGTCAAGTGCAGGTGCGCTCTGCTGTGGTGGGGTGCCTGCGTGGAAAAGAGGGGTGTGCGATGCGTGATCGATTCGTGGCAAAATATGTGCCGCCGTCTGTGCGTTGGCTCCGGGACGACCTGCCGCAAATGCGCTGGCCGCTGGTGGTGCTGACCACGGTGGTCGCTTGCCTGCTGGCAGGGCTTGCCTCGTCCTTCCGTGGCATGGCACTGCTGCTGAGCTTCCCCTTTCTGGTGCTGTCCGTTATGGCGTACAGTGCCCTGATCCTGCTCTGGCGGCACGTGGCATCCTTGGCTGTCACCGGTGGGATCGCTGTGGCGGTGCTGGCCTTTGGCGGTCACTGGCTCACGGCAGCGGCGATCTCCTGTGGCATCTTAGCCGTGTCCTATGTGTACGCTTCCCTGTTTCTGCGTATGGAGAATCGCTTCGTCCGGGTCGCCACGACGGCTTTTGCAGCAGGCATCTGGGGGATCCTTTGTCTGCTGCTGTACATCGGCTGGCACTATGACACCCTGCAGGACGCCATCGATGCCCTGTGCCATATGGGTCAGCGCTTCCTCTCCACCGAAGGCACAGCCTACACCGCCTCTACCCTGGATACGCTGCTGCGCCAAGTGGTGGTGGCTGTCCCGGCCCTGTATGGGATGCTGGCCATTTTGTTTGCCGGACTGTGCGACGGCGCCATGCAGCTGCTGTTCTATATCCTGGACTGCAGCGCCTACTTCACACCCGAAGCAGACGATGGCATCACCAGTCCCCGCAGCTTTGCGGTGCTCTATGCCGTGCTGCTGTTTCTGGTGATCACCACCGACAGCCGTGCCACACCACAGATGTACGCCATGCTGTCCAACTGCCACTTCGTCTTTGCCCTGCCCTGCTTCTGGGTAGGCCTCACCGGACTGTGGAAAAAGCTCAGTCTTTGGCTGGCCGAGCACGCGATGTACAAGCACACGCCGTCTCCGCTGCTTCTGCTGGTCTGCTTTGCCATGTGCTACGGACTGCTGGGTCTGTCCCTGGCCTTTACCCTGACAGCCATCGTAGGTGCCGTGTCCATCTTCCGAAAGCCGGATGCGACCGCAGGTGACCAGGCGTAACGGTCTTTGCACGCAAGCATCGACTGCCAAGGCGGCAAAGACAAAGACAAACCGTGACCGGAACAAAGCCGATCACGAACCAAATACCGAAAACAGGATCCGCATAGGATCGATCACATAGAGAGAGAAAGGGTTTTCCTATGGCTAAGAATCCATCTTCCAGGGGCAGCATTTTCACCGGCGGCTTCCTGATGACGCTGACGGTCGGCGTGGGATTTTTGCTGCTCACCGGACTTGCGGTGGTGGGCGCTGCCGATGGTGCGGTCTCCACCACGGACGGTACCGTTTCCGCCACCACCGGACTGTTTGTGTCGGCGCTGATGGCACTGCTGTATGCCGGTGCTTCAATTCTGGTACGGGTGCTGTACGTGCGCAAGCGGAACCGGAAAAACGGCAGCGAGACCCTGGCGCCGGTCATGGGACGGATCATGTTCGATGCCGTGGTGAAAATGAAGACCCCGGTGTTCATCTGTGACGCAGACGAACGGATCATCTGGTACAACACCGCCACCGAGGTGCTGTTTGCCGGAGAGAGCCGCTTTTCCACGGAAAATAAGCTGTACGGCCGAACGGTGCCGGAGCTGTTTGGCGTGACTCTGGCGCAGATCCGGGACGACAAAAGCGAAAGTGGCGTGGTGCTGTCCTGCGAAGGCCGCTCCTTCACCGCCAAGTACAACCACATCAAAACCGACGACAACGACTTTGCCTTGGTCGTCACCACCGAGACTACGGTCATCGATCGGCTGTCCCGGCAGCTGGCAGACACCGCACCTGTGGTCATGTACATCTACATCGACAACCTTTCCGAGATGATGCAGTACGACAGGGAAAATTACCGGTCGGCAATGTCGCGGCTGGACCAGGTGCTGCAGAGCTGGGCAGAGGAATGCGGCGGTATCCTCAAGGAATACGAACGGGACAAGTATCTGTTCGTCACGGAGGATCGGGTGCTGCAGCAGTGTATCAGCCGGAAGTTCGATATTCTGGACAAGGTGCGAGCCATCCGTATGGGGGATGTGGAGCTGCCCATGACCATTTCCATTGGCGTAGCGGACATCTCCGGTTCCTTTGCCGACAAGGAGCGTACGGCACACACCGCATTGGATATGGCGCTGCAGCGTGGCGGTGACCAGGCGGTGGTGAAGGGCGACGGCTCCATCGACTTCTACGGTGGCATCACCAAGACCGTCCAGAAGCGTACCAATGTGCGTTCCCGTGTGGTATCCGGCGAGCTGACCGCAGCTATGAAGAAGGCGTCCAATGTGCTGATCATGGGGCACCGGTATGCGGACTACGACTGCTTTGGCGCCTGTGTGGGACTGGCGAGAATGGCCATGTACTGTGGCGCCCGGGTGAACGTGATCGTGCATTCTGGCGACGGCGGCATCCAGGGCTGTCGGGAAATGCTGGACAGCGAAGAGGACTTCCTGGGCGTATTCGTGGACAGTGCCCGAGGTCTGGATCTGTTGGAGAGCGGCACACTGGTGCTGGTGGCAGACGTGAACAACGTGCGGCAGATGGAGTGTACGGAGCTGTTCAACCGGGCAGAGACGGTGGCCATCATCGACCATCACCGGAAGACCGCCGAATTCGAGCGGAGCCTGTCCATTGAATATATCGAGCCGTCCGCATCTTCGGCCAGTGAGCTGGTGTCGGAGATGCTGGAGCAGGTGCTGCCCAAGGACGAGCTGACCTGCCACGAAGCCAGCCTGCTGTTGACGGGCATTATATTGGATACCCTGCAGTTCACCCGCAGCACGGGTACCCGGACGTTCAGTGCTGCCATGTTCCTGCGGGACTGTGGCGCATCTCCGGACACCATGCTGCACCTGAATAAGACCTCACTGGACGATTATGTGCGAGAGGGACGGTTCCGGCAGAACGTGATGATCTATCGGGGCCGCACCGCCATCACCTGTCCCCAGACGGACAACGGTGGCGAAACCGGCCCGGCCGACCAGATCATCGCTGCCAAGGCCGCCAACAATCTGCTGACAGTAGCCGGTGTCGAAGCCTCCTTTGCGCTGATCCGGATAGGCGAGACGATCCACATTTCGGCCCGTTCCAACGGAAAGATCAACGTGCAGGTGATCTTAGAGGAGCTGCACGGTGGTGGCCACTACGACGCCGCCGGCGCCCAGCTCACAGGCTGCACGATGAAGGAGGCCGTGGAACAACTGAAAGCGGCCATCGATGCGAGGATGTGACCAAAGGGTTTGTGGCAACCCTTGAGGGGGAGTCCGCCTTGGTTGGTCTTCAACTGGCGTTGGGCGTGTTTCAATTTTATTTTCCGAAAAGTATCGGTAGGATTCCATAACGGGTGTCGCTACAAGAACGATATCGTACGCCGAATGTAGGGCGGGATGACCTACTACTTGACTGTACTAATGATTTGGTATTCGACATCCCGCCGTCGAACGTCTATGTCTGTATTGTATTGGTATGGTACCAACGCACATTTTAATGCGTAAATTTCGTGTATCTGATACCCGTAACGTACATCAAAAATATCGGTGGCAGAATATTCGCTTTGGTGGATACCCATATGGTACGGCATATCACACTTGGCGGCGGGATGTCGTGCAACCAATACCCATACCGTACGGCATATCACGTTCGACGGCGGGATGTTGAATACCAATTGGTGTCAGCCACAATACCACAAATAGTTTTATTGAGAACACAAAAAAAGATCCGGTAAGGGTATTCCCTTGCCAAAAAACAAAAGGAGAACCAAAGATGAAAGTTGTATTGCTGCAAGATGTAAAAGGACAGGGCAAAAAGGACCAGATCGTGGAAGTGTCTGACGGATATGCCAGAAACTTCCTGCTGCCCAAAAAGCTGGCTGCGATCGCCGATGCCGCTGTCATGAACGATATCAAAAACAAGGAAGCTGCCAAGGCCCACAAGATCGAAGTGGAAAAGCAGGAGGCCCGGGACTTAGCTGCCCGTCTGCAGACCCTGACGGTCAAGCTGAAGATCCAGGGTGGCGCCGATGGCAGAGTCTATGGCTCCGTCACCACCAAGGATATCGCCGAAGCCATGAAGTCCCAGTACCAGATCGATATCGACAAGCGCAAGATCGTCCTGGATGCCCCCATCAAAAACTACGGTGCCTATACCCTGGACGTGAAGCTCTACCCCGAGATCGCCGGGAAGATCAACCTGGTAGTCACGGAAGAGAAGTAATTCGCAAGGTCAGAAATAAGAGGGCAGATGTCAGAAGTAACGGCTACAGGTACATATTCCTACAGCCGTAGGGATATACTGTATTTATAATTTCCAACTTGTTGGAATGTCTGACCTCTGAATTTGACCAAGAGGTGCGTTGGCGAGTGTGGAACGGTCAAGACCGTTCCCTACGTGTTCCTGGGGGTATTGTAAATGTGTACTGTTGTTGCCTGGAAGGGGCTGTTTGGACGGAATCTGGATCTGTGGTGTTCCTATGGGGAAGCGGTCGTCATCACACCACGACGCTTTCCCTTCCCTTTTGCCCCATCTTCCCACACGGCTCTGATCGGGATGGCCCACGTGGCCGAGGGCTATCCCCTCTACTACGAAGCGGTCAACGAGCATGGGCTTGCTATGGCCGGACTGAATTTTCCCCACTTTGCCGTGTATGCACCGGCACCACGGGAAAATACAGAGCCGGTGCCCACCTATGCCCTGATCCCCTATCTGCTGACCCGGTGCAAGACCACAGCTGAAGTGCGGCAGCTGCTGCCCCGGATCACCGTGGTGGATACGCCGTTTTCACCGGCACTGCCGGCTTCCCCGCTCCATTGGCTTCTGACCGATACAGCTGGGGACTCCATCGTGCTGGAGGCGGTCCGGGACGGACTGATGGTCTATGACGATCCCTGGGGCGTTCTGACCAATGCGCCGCCGTTCCCCTATCATCGGGCACGCCTGGTCGATCACGCCAACCTGCAGCCTTGTCAGCCGTCTGGAGAGGGTGTGAAGCTGCTGTACTCCGGTGGCCTTGGGGCAGTGGGGCTGCCGGGAGACTGGTCGTCTGCCAGCCGGTTCGTCCGTGCCGCCTATGTGCGCAGGCATCTGGTGGAAAAGGACACCACGGCCGCAGGCGTGAACCAATTTTTCCATATGCTGGACAGCGTTGCCATGCCGGAGGGTGCCATTCTGGTGGACTACCAAGGCAGACCCACCCCGGAGAAAACGGTGTACAGCTGTGTCATGGAGCTGGCAACGGGTCGCTATCACTACAAGACCTACGACCAACCAAACCTGCGCACACGGGAGCTGCACGGTGTCGAGCTGGATACAGAGACGCTATATGTGTATCCCATGGAGATGGACGAATAAAGTAACGAGAAAGGCTATATGACCATGCGATTTCAGCATTATATCTGGGACTTCGATGGGTGTCTGTGCGACTCCTATCCCCGTACCGCCGATCTGTTTTTAGAGGTTTTGCGCCGATCCGGAACGGTACCGGGACGAACGCTGCCCACTTGGGACGATGTGTTCCTGCACCTGCAGGTGACCTGGGCCCACGCCAAGGAATACTTCGGCATGACCGAGGAAGAATATCGTCTGCTCCACGAGCTGGAGTTTGACTTTACCAAAGACCCCCATCCGCCGGTGCTGTTTGCCGGTATGCCGGAGTTGCTGGCGGACATCGTGGCGGCCGGTGGCAAAAATTACCTGTACACCCTGCGGAACCACATGGCTGTGGAGACCCTGGAACGGTGTGGCGTGGCATCGTATTTCACCGACTATATCACGTCCGACGATGGGTTCCCCGGCAAGCCTGCCCCGAATGCCGTGCTACACCTGATGGAAAAGCACCGGTTGGATCCGGCAGAAGTGGTCATGGTAGGCGACCGGGATCTGGACGGACAAAGCGGATTGAACGCCGGCGCCAGCGGTTGCCTGCTCACCTGGCTGACGAAAAACTGCGACGGCAACGACCCACTGACCGTGACCGCCATGCCCTGGAAATGCCGTGGCGCCGATGCGTTCCGGCAGATCATGGAAATATGAGGGAAGGTCAGAAGTAAGAGGTCAGATGTCAGAAGTCTGTGCGTTGCTAAGTCAGATGTCAGATGTCAGAAATAAAAAAGATAGAAGGCAGACGGCCAACGATGTTGGGATATCTGACTTCTATCTTTTTGCTTTTTGCTCGCTGTATGCAAACCGGTTGGGGAGATGAGTTCTCCAAAGGCGGTGTCGTTTTTTGTGTTTGTATCGTTATAGGAATCGGAAGAGCTGTATGTATTCGGTAGCTTCGCCCACGTCGTATCGGTCACCAAAGGGGAAAAAGCGGTTGTGTTCGTTTTGGTAAAATCCCAGTAGCTTTGGGTGGTCTTCGCATTCCAGATACACGACCCCACCACCGATGGCGTGTTGTACCTTTCTCAGAATGTCAAAAGAAGCATCCATGATATCGTTGCCGGATAACATCGTTCCTTTCTGTAGCAGCATATTTTTCCCAAGTTGTGCGATCAAAAATGCAGACATGGCGTAGCTTTGCTGTATAGGATCATACTTGGCATAACGAGCCAGCTTCTTGCGTGTGGTAGCTGAAAGCGTGTCCCCGGCAATGGTAAGTGGTTTATGCGTTAGCGTAAAAACTCCTAAGAACTCGTTTTCCATGTTCATAACAAGGTACGTGATGGAGATCTTCTTTTTCGCAAATTCGATCGCATTCTTCCAGATGAAATTTTCCATGCTTGGATTTTTAGGACATTGAAAGCTGGACAAGATGTCGTATACGGCCTCTTCCCCGATCCATTCGATCAGATCCAGCACGTTAACACTCTTGCACTCGATCATTTTTTCTTAGTCCATTTTGCGAACATTTTTTGTATCTCTTCCGGATCGGTCACCTGACGACATTTGACCGCAGACTGCATTGGCGGTTCCTTTTCGGCCTTTTCCAAAAGGGCAATGAACTTTTCGATCTGTTCCGGATCCTTCATAACGATATTGGTAAAAATACTGGATGTAGCCATATCTGCCCTCCTTACTGTGTTTCTATCTATAGTGTATCCGATTTACGTCCATTTGTCATGAGGAGATCGGTAGGAAATTTTTTCTGCTTCTGTATGCAAACCGGTCGGGTATCTTCCCCAAAACTTGTTGGGCACCTTACTGCTGCCTTCTTACTTCTACCTTCTACCTTCTGATTTCTGACCTCTGCCTTCTGCCTTTCTTACTGTACTTGTTCGTCTGCCAGGTTGGTGAATTTGGTGAAGCGGCCGATCCAGCCCAGCTTTACCCGGTCCAGGGAGCCGTGGCGGTTCTTGGCTACGATCACCTCTGCCACCGACTGCTCCGGCGAATCCTCTTTGTAGTACTCGTCACGGTAGAGGAACAGCACGATGTCGGCGTCCTGCTCGATGGCACCGGAGTCACGCAGGTCGGACAGCATGGGTCGCTTGTCCGGTCGATTTTCCGGACCACGGGAAAGCTGGGCACAACAGATCACCGGTACGCCCAGCTCCTTGGCCAACAGCTTCAGGTTCCGGGAGATCTCGCCGACCTCCTGGACACGGTTGTCGTTGTGGGAGTCGCTTTGCATCAGCTGCAGATAGTCGATGACCACCAGCCCCAGATTCTTCACACGCCGCAGCTTGGAACGCATACCCGTTACCGTAATGCCCGGCGTATCGTCGATCAGGATCTCCATCTCCGACAGCCGGTTGGACGCATAGGCCAGCGAGACCCAGTCGTCGTCCTGGATGTCTCCGGAACGCAGCTTGAAGGAGTCGATCTGCGCCTCGGAGGACAGCATACGGTTGGCAAGCTGTGCGGCGGACATTTCCAGATTGAATACGCATACGGTCTTCTTGGTGCGCTCGGCGGCGGCAGTGGCGATGTTCATGGCAAAGGCTGTTTTCCCCATACCGGGTCGGGCACCGATGAGCACCAGGTCGGCGCTGCCCATGCCCACGATCACGTTGTCCAGCTTGGTGTATCCGGTGGGCATACCACGGCTGGCTTCCGGATCCTCTTTCAGCTCCTTCAGGTGGGCATACACCTGCATCAGCGCATCCCGAATGTGGACGAAGCTTTTGTTCTCTCGTCCTTCGGCAATGCGGAACACCTGTCCCTCGGCGTATTCTACTAAGTTCTCGACGGTGTCGTCACCCAGATAGGCCGCTTCCGTGATGGATTCCCCGGCTTCGATGAGCTGCCGCAGGATGGCCTTGTCCCGGATGATCTTCGCATAGTCCACGGCATTGGCAGAGGTAGGCACCGCTTCTGCCACCAGCTTTAAGTATTCTCTGCCGCCGGCTTCGTCGTAGGTGCCCAGCATCACCAGCTCGTTCAGCAGGGTCACCACGTCGATATTTTTCGAGGTCATGTACATGGATTGCATGGCAGAAAAGATCTCCGTATGCTCACGCATATAGAAATCGTCTCGATTGATGATACCGGCCAGCTTGTCCATGCACGCCGGGTCGATGAGGATGGAGCCAAGCACAGCCTGCTCTGCTTCTAAGGAAAAGGGCATTTTTCTGCCAAGATCGTCGTTCATATGTGGCTATGACCTCCTTTGATGGGATAGCAATATTATAGCATCTTTGCGACGAAATTGCAAGAGGGCAGAGGGAAAGTCAGAAGTAAGATGTCAGAGGTCAGAAGTCGTATGCCCAATACCCCGTACCGTACGGTTTGACACGCTTGGCGGCGGGATGTCGTCAGCCGAGGTCGATGTGAATACCAAGGGTAGGTTGACCCATACATGGGTCGCCGCCCATACATTCGGCGTACGAAATTGGTTTTGCAGCGATACCCGAAATGGGAATTGGTTGCGGTATCAATTTGGTAAAACGAATGTAGGGCGGCACCCCAGGTATGGGGATGACAACTACTCGACTGAACCATCAATTTGGTATTCAACATCCCGCCGTCGGACGTGATATGCCATACGGTATGGGTATTGGTCGTACGATATCCCGCCGTCAAGCGTGTTTCGATGTGCGCATGGGTATTGGTCGCATGACATTCCGCCGCTTCGCAAGGTCAGAAATCCAACGATATTGGGATGTCTGCCTTCTGACATCTAACTTCTGAATTTGCGCAACACGACTTCTGACCTCTAACTTCTGACCGCTGACTTTGCTTAGCACGACTTCTGCCTTTGCTTAGCACGCCTTCTCTCCTATGCATAGGAGCTACAAAAAAGCAAGATTTGTCTATATTGATGGCAAAATACCGATAGAAAAAAGACGTTCGCTGTGCTATAATGAAAGTGTGATAGCATCATAACGATTTGAACAGACAAAGGAGAATCACTATGTATACAGCCAATTCTGCCCGTTACAACGATATCCGCTACAACCGCTGCGGCAAAAGTGGCCTGAAGCTGCCCGTGGTCTCGCTGGGCTTCTGGCACAACTTCGGTGACAATGCCAGCTACGAAAACATGAAGGCCCTGTGCTTTACGGCCTTTGACAACGGCATCACCCACTTCGACCTGGCCAACAACTATGGTCCAAGACCCGGTGCCGCTGAGACCCATCTGGGCCGGATCCTGAAGGAAGAAATGGGCGCCTACCGGGATGAGCTCATCATCAGCACCAAGGCCGGCTTCGATATGTGGCCCGGGCCCTATGGCAACGATGGCAGCCGCAAATACCTGATCGCCAGCCTGGACCAGAGCCTGAACCGCATGGGTCTGGACTACGTGGACATCTTCTACCACCACCGCCCCGATCCGTCCACACCGCTGGAAGAGACCATGGGTGCCTTAGATTCCATTGTGAAAAGCGGCAAGGCTCTCTACGTGGGGCTTTCCAACTACGATGGCGCACAGCTGAAAGAGGCCGCTGCCATTCTTGCTGACCTGAAATGTCCCTACGTGATCAACCAGAACTCCTACAACATCCTGAACCGGAGCATCGAGCACAACGGTGTCAAGGAAGCTTCCCGGACGCTGGGCAAGGGACTGATCTCCTTCTGTCCTCTGGCACAGGGCATTCTGACCGACCGGTACCTGAACGGCATCCCGGCAGACAGCCGTGTGAAGACCGATGGCCGTTTCCTGAACGAAGGCTCCATCCAGCATGAGGATATGAACCGGATCCGCCGCCTGAACGACCTGGCGCACGAGCGTGGGGAGACGTTGGCGCAGATGGCACTGAAATGGGTGCTGAAGGACGACGACGTGACCAGCGTGCTGATCGGTGCCTCCAAGCCGTCGCAGATCTTAGACAATCTGGGCGTGCAGAAGGGCAGTCCCCTGAGCGCAGAAGAGCTTGCCCGGATCGACGACATTTGCGCCGGAAAATAAAAATCCGGTACGCCGCACGAGCAATCGTTTGGCAAGCCCCAACAATTGTGAAAACCTAAATAAAAATTGCCGGTAGGTGCCTTTGGCTGCGATAGGCCAGGGGCGCTGCCGTTTTTGTGACCAGAAAGAGGTGTGTATATGCAGAACACAGAGATCGATAAGGCCGTACCGTGGAACCCCTGGCACGGCTGTAAGAAGGTGAGCCCCGGCTGCCAGAACTGCTTCGTGTACAAAATGGACAAGCGGTACGGCAGAGATACCACCATCATCGCCAAGGGTAAGACTACCTACGAGCTGAAGGACAAGGACTGCCCACCGGGTTCCCTGGTAAAGCTGTGCTTTTCCTCGGACTTTTTCATCGAAGAAGCGGATCCGTGGCGTGATGGCTGCTGGGACTTTATCCGCCGCCGCCGGGACTGCATCTTCGTCACCACCACCAAAAGACCCGAACGGATCGCCTCCTGTGTGCCGAAGGACTGGGGAGAGGGTTGGGAGCACGTCCACATCAGCATCTCCATCGAAGACCAGCCCAGAGCCGATATGCGCCTTGCCCACTTCTTAGCAGCGCCGGTGAAGCATCGTGAGGTGTTCTGTTCGCCGCTGATCGGCCCCATCACGTTGGGCAACTACCTGGACACCGGGCTGATCCGGTGCGTGAACGTAGGCGGTGAGATGGCGCCCAAATGCGATGTGCGGCCGATCCGGTACGAATGGGTGCAGAGCCTGTACCAGGAAGCAACGGAGCGTGGCATCGAATTCTATTTCCACCAGTGCGGCTCCATGTTCCTGCGAGACGGCGTGAACATCGGCAAATGGAACCTGAAGGACCAGATCGCCTGTGCCGAGCAGATCCAGCACGAACTAGAATTGGGGTAAGGGGATCGATCCCCTTACAGCGGAACCCCTTTTTGTTTTCAACTGGCGTTGTGGCTAACACCAATGGGCTTTTTCCGAAAAGTTTCGGAATGACTGCCCTACGCGGGCGGCGCCCAAAGGGTAGGAAGGGGATTCAAACTTCCTCGGCAGTTTGTCCCCTTCCTACCCTCTGGGGACTCCCACCATCCCCTTAATCGCCTCGAAAAGCACAACTTGCGCCTAACAGCCGGTTTCCCTGGAAGCAGGGCATTGCGCAGCAAATTTCGTTCGCTTTGGGAATCCCGTTTTTGATTGGGCTAACCGCATTAGGACGGTTGGTGTGGCTAAAAGTTTCGTTTGGTGCAGGACGTGCGTTTCAGTTGTTTCAATAGGGAATACCAAAATGTTCGACTGGTAATGTAGTGCACATGATACCCCATAATGCATATCGAAAATAATATAGACGGTGGGACAAATGTACAAACAATTCCCGATTTTGTTTTCCCACACGTCAGCCACTACTCCGTACGTTTTGCGTGAAGCCAAATGTACGTTTTTTGTTTTATTTCGCACCTACCAGAATCCATACGTCTCGCACCCCGTAACCCTGCGGTTAGCCTGATCAAAAAGTGGTAGTTTCGACCAAACAAAATTTACTGCGAAATGCTCTGCTTCCAGAGAATATGTCTGTCAAGCGCAAGTGCTGCTTTTCGAGGCGATTAATAGGG
>CAZLED010000074.1:0-11762 GCA_964558485.1 uncultured Ruminococcus sp.
GATATACATATGAAACTGAGAGTAGCAGAAGTCGGCATTGGTGGGATCAGCGGCGCCCATATTCCGTCCTGGAACCGGATGGAGGATGTGGAGCTGGTTGCCATTTGCGACATCCGTCCGGAAATGATGGATCGGTTCGATGGACAGTTCACCGAGAACGCACCTCGGAAGTACACGGACTTTGATGAGATGATGGCCAAGGAGACCTTTGATATTCTGGACATCACACTGCCCACTTATATGCACGCCGACTTTGCGGTCAAGGCGTTGGAAAAGGGCATCCACGTGGTATCGGAAAAGCCCATCTCTCTCCACAAGTCGGACGTGGCCAGAGTGTACGGTGCTGCGGAAAAGGCAGGCAAAAACTTCATGGTGGCACACGTGCTGCGGTTCTGGCCGGAATATATGTATCTGAAGGACTGCATGGACACCGGTCGGTTCGGCAAGCTCGTTTCCGGTACCATGACCCGTATCGGTGGTATCCCCACGTCCAGCTGGGACGGTTGGATGCAGGACCCGGAGCGTTCCGGTATGGTGCCCTTTGATCTGCACATCCACGACCTGGACTTCCTCGTCTACACCATGGGCAAGCCGGAGGTAGAGCACATCTTCCACGGCATGGATTATATGCACACCATCTATAAATTCGGAGACGTACGCATCGCCTGTGAATCTGCCTGGTTCCATGCACCGGTGCAGTTCCGTGCCACCTTCCGGATGCAGTTTGAAAAGGCCGTGCTGGAATTTGACGGCAGCAAACTGCGTATCTATAAGGAAGATCCCTGGGGTGCCGAAGACTTGGACCTGAACAGCAGCGTGGAGGAAGGCAACTACATTCCCCAGTCCGACGGCTACTACAACGAGCTGCGGTATTTTGCCGACTGCGTAAAGGCTGGCAAGAAGCCGGAGATCATGCAGCCCACAGAGCTGGAAGCCGTGCTGGACGTGATCGCCATGATCCAGGCCGCCAAGTAATACCGTCCTGTGCGAAAGGAGCGTGTCATATGATCCAGAAAGCATTGACAGCCCCGGATTGGCTCACGTCCGGCGGTCTGTACCAGATCAATCCCCGAACGTTTTCCGCAGAGGGCACCATCGCTGCGGTGACCAAGGAGCTGCCGTATCTGGCGTCCTTGGGCTTTGCCACCATCTATCTCTGCCCCATTTTCACCGCCGACGATTCCGAGAATCGGGACAACTGGAGCAAACGGCAGAAGGCCTCCGAGACCGAGAATCCGAAAAATCCCTATCGGATGAACGACTATTTTTCCATCGATACAGAATACGGCACCATGGAGGATCTGGCGGCCTGCGTGAAGGAATGCCACCGTTTGGGTATGCGCCTGCTGCTGGATCTGGTGTACCTTCATATTGGTCCCAACGCCACCATGCTGCAGACCCATCCGGAATTTGCCAAGCAGCACCCGGACGGCAGCTTCATCAACGGTGCCTGGAACTTCCCACTGTTAGACTTCCATCACCCCGGACTGCGAGAGACCTTGTGGTGCAACATGGTGTACTACGTCAGCGTACTGGATGTGGACGGCTTCCGCTGTGACGTGGGAGACGGCGTGCCGCTGGATTTCTGGGCAGAGGGCAGACGGCGCATTCGTACCGTGAAGCCCGATGCGGTGCTGATCAACGAAGGTTCCCTTGGAGACACACTGCTGTCCGGCTTCGATGCCATCTACGGCTTCTCCTGGCACTGCGCCGTGTACGATGTACTCACCGGTGCCAAAGACGCCTCTGCCCTGCGAAAGGATTGGGAGCGCACCCACAACACATATCCCATGGGCAGTATCATTCTCCGGGACATGGACAACCACGATACCGTCACCGACTGGGACGAGCGGATCGAAATCTTAGCCGGACACCGAGGCATGGATCTGATCGAAGTCATGAACTTTGCCATGGACGGGATCCCCATGGTGTACTGCGGCAACGAGCTTTGCGATGAAACGGAGCTGAGTATGTTCGCCAACCGATTCCATCCCGGCCGGTTCCATCCAACCGACCGCAGCGACGAAAGCAAGTCCACGCCACAGGCCAAGAGACGGCAGGAGATTCTTCGTACCATGAACAGTCTGCGCCGGGAAGACGCGCTGTTCCGACACGGCGAAGTGGCCTTCTGGGATGGAGAGCTGCCGGAGATGGTCACAGGCTTTTCCCGTACGTTGGCAGAACAAACCGTGTGGTTCTTTGGCAACTTCGGTAACGATACCGTGACCTTTGCACTGCCGGGGAAACCGGAGGACGTGATCCTGTCCGATGGTGCAAAATGGCAGGATGGCATGGTGACGTTGTCGGACAAGGGCTACCTGTTGTATCGTGCGTGATCATGTTAGGTGAAAGGAAGTATAATATGAATTATTTACCATATGTATATAACCGTATGGGAACCGCTTCTGTACCTCGGTTTTCCCATGGCAACACCCTGCCGTATACCCAGATCCCCTGGGCCATGGTGGGCTTTGTGCCCCAGACCAACGGCAGAAACGGCGGCTGGTATTTCCATGCCCACGACCATTCGCTGGAAGGGATCCGGCTCACCCACCAGCCCAGCCCCTGGATCGGCGACTATGGCACCATCCTGCTGACGCCTCAATCCGGTACCCGTGGATTGTACGAAGACTACGCCGGCGGTTGGTCTGGCTATCGACCGGACGAAGCCGTGATGCAGCCGGATCTGCTGTCCCTGCGTTTTCTGCGGCAGAGATGCACCTTCTCCCTGACGCCCACCGAACGAGGTGCCATGGTGCAGCTGCACTTTGACCGGACGCAGAACATGGGTCTGACGATCTATCCGCTGCAAGGGGACAACCACTGGCAGTACGACCCGGCAAGCGGACTTCTGACCGGCTGGACCACAGGCCACAACCAGGACAAGCCCGTGGACTTCAAAATGCACATCGTGCTGCGCTTCGATAAGACTGCCATCGATGCCACCGGTTCCCACAGCTTTGCCGTAAACGGACTGGGAGAGGGCTACCATCTGGCCTTTACTGTGCCGGATGTGGAGGGCAGCCTGGCAATTTCCTATATCTCCCCGGAACAGGCGCTCTACAATCTGCAAACGGAAACGGCAGGGAAGAGCTTTAATGACGTACAAAAAGCCGCCGCCGCACAGTGGGAAGAATACTTAGGTCGTCTGCCCATCGAAGCGGACGAAGATACCCTTGCCACCTTCTATTCCTGCCTGTACCGGACAGCGCTGTTCCCACATAAGGCCTGGGAGATCGACTGTGCCACCGGCGAAAAGGTGCATTATTCTCCGTTCACGGGCAAGAAGGAGCCTGGCGTGCGCTACACCGACAACGGCTTCTGGGACACCTATCGCACCGTGTTCCCGCTGTACAGCAAGATCGCACGGCAGGAATACGCTGAGATCCTGGATGGCTTTGTGGCCGATTACCGGGACGGCGGCTGGCTGCCTCGCTGGCCTTCCTTTGGGGAAGTGGGTTGTATGCCTTCCACACTGATCGATGCCGTGATCGCCGATGCGGTGGTCCATGGGATCGGCGACAAAAAGCTGTGGCAGGATGCGCTGGACGGCATGATCAAGCACGCCAACCACAACGGTCCGGAGCCTCGCTATGGCCGTAACGGTGCAGAGGAATACTGTCAGCTGGGCTACGTGCCACGGGATAAGTACCATGAGTCCGTGAACCTGACGCTGGACGCTGCCTATGGGGACTATTGCATTGCCAGAGTGGCTGAGGTGCTGGGCTATGATGCGGATTTTGTAGCAGAATACGACCGTCGCAGCAAGAACTACAAGAACCTGTTCGATCCGGAGACCGGCTTCATGCGTGGCAGAGACACCGCAGGCAACATGGCACCGAACTTTGATCCCCTGCGTTGGGGTGGCGAATACACCGAAGGCTGTGCCTGGCAGTCCACCTTTGCGGTGCCCCACGATGTAGAGGGTTTGGCAGAGCTGTATGGCGGTCGTGAGAAGCTGCTTGCCAAGCTGGACGAGCTGTTCGCCACGGCACCGGAATACACCGTAGACGGCTACGGTGGAGAGATCCACGAAATGACGGAAATGGCAGCGGTGGACTTCGGCCAGTGTGCCATCTCCAACCAGCCGTCCTTCCATTTCCCCTTCCTGTACGCACTGTTGGGTGAAACGGAAAAGGCAGACCAGTGGGTCAAAAAGCTGGTCACCGTGTTCCACGCCACACCGGACGGCTATCCGGGAGACGAAGACAACGGCGCCACCTCAGCCTGGTACATCTTTGCCGTGCTGGGACTGTATCCGGTATGCCCGGGGAAGCCCAACGAAGCTGGATACGCACACACGAAGGCACTGGTGAAGCTGCTGCGAGAACTGTAAAACCATAGAAAAAAGAGGATGTTGCAAGGCATCCTCTTTTTGGGTTGCACAATGGAAGGAGCACCATCTTCTCCTTTGGGGTTATGCTTGACGATATTTTCCAAAACTTCTGTGGAAGGCGTGCCGGGATAGCCCGTGACCACCTGTACACCGGCGGCAGGCACGAAAAATTTACGAAATCCCTCTTGCTTTTCCCGAAAATGCGTGGTATACTTATTATTATTCGGAAACATTCATGTAACCAAGGAGACGCTATGGAGCTGCAAGTGATCGCACATATTCGAAACGATTTTACCGGCAAGTTCGGCATTCCCCGGCAAAGTGGCCTGGCAGCGGTGGAGTCTACGATCGTGTTCACGCCCACCTACCGGGATCCCGATGCCCTGCGGGGACTGGACGGCTATTCACACCTTTGGCTCCTGTGGCAGTTTTCCGAGAACGTACAAACCACCGCTGCACAAAACGGGCACTGGAATCCCACGGTGCGGCCGCCGAAGCTGGGTGGGAATACCCGTATGGGCGTGTTTGCGACCCGTTCTCCCTATCGCCCAAACCCCATCGGCCTGTCCTCTGTGACTTTGGTGCGAATCCAGTGGGATACACCGGAGGGTGCTGTGCTGGTGGTCCGTGGTGCGGATCTGATGAACGGCACGCCCATCTTCGATATCAAGCCCTATCTGCCCTACACCGACGCCCATCCGGAAGCCAGGGACGGTTTTGCCCTGACCACCACGCCGCTGGCCGTCCGATGCGATGACAGGTGGCTCTCCCGTATGCCGCCGGAGATGCGAGAGGGACTGCTTTCGGCGCTGGCCCAGGATCCACGACCTGCCTACCAGAAGGATCCCAACCGGATCTACGCCATGTCCTTTGGAAAATACACCGTTTCCTTTGTGGTGGCAGAGGATGTGCTGACGGTGGTACAGATCGAAGGGTAAATGGCATTTACTTTTTGAAAAACTTTTTTGCATAAACTTTGGTAATTTGTGGCAACACTGGCAGAGAACTGGTAAAAATTTTATTTTGTTGTGGGAAAACGTGCAAACAGACGAAAAAAAACTGCGTTTTTTATAAAAAATCCTTATTTCCCTATTGAAAAACCACAAAAAATCATGTAAAATATAGTGTAGTATATACAATTTCTTATTTTATCAGGTAGAACGAAAGGGGCATCCTATGTCAAATCGGCTGTTTCAAGGAATCATTCATCAAATGAGAGATGCGGTAGACCGTGTGATCGGCGTGATCGACGACAACGGCGTGATCATTGCGTGCAGCGAGCTGGTCAAAATCGGAGAAATGCGACAGGGGGTGCGGGATGAACTGGCCTATACATCGGATACGGTCACGTCCGGCGGCTACACCTACAAGTCCATCGGTACCGGCTCCAAGTGGGAGTACATCGTATTCATCGAAGGAGAAGATAAGTTTGCCGAAAAGATGGCAACGGTGCTGTCTGTCTCTCTGTCCAACATCAAGAATCTGTACGACGAGAAGTACGACAAGAGCTCGTTTATCAAAAACATCATCTTGGATAACATCCTGCCCAGCGATATTTACATCAAGTCCAAGGAGCTGCGGTTCAATGCGGAGGAAAGCCGTGTGGTATTCCTCATCAAGTTCCACACCAAGTCCGATGTGCTGTCCTTTGATATGGTACAGAACATTTTCCCGGACAAGAACAAGGACTACGTGATCTCCACCGGCGAACAGGACATCGTGCTGGTCAAGGAGATCAAGCCCAACACGGATGTGAAGGATATCGAAAAGATCGCTCGTGGCATCGCCGACACTCTGAACTCTGAATTCTACACCAAGGTATCCATCGGTATCGGTACCGTGGTGGACAACATCAAGGACCTTGCCAAGTCCTATAAGGAAGCACAGGTCGCTCTGGAAGTGGGCAAGGTATTCGACACCGAAAAGAGCATCGTCAGCTACGAAAACCTGGGCATCGGCCGTCTGATCTATCAGCTGCCCACCACCCTGTGTGAAATGTTCCTGCAGGAAGTGTTCAAGAACGGCAGCCTGGATGCGCTGGACCGTGAGACCCTCATGACCATCCAGTGCTTCTTCGAGAACAACCTGAACGTGTCCGAAACTTCCCGGAAGCTGTTCGTACACCGGAATACCCTGGTGTATCGTCTGGAAAAGATCCGCAAGCTCACCGGCCTGGATCTGCGGGAATTCGACCATGCCATCACCTTCAAGGTGGCGCTCATGGTCAAGCGGTACCTGACCACCAAGCCTGTCAAGTATTAAACGTATATTAAATGTAAAGCCAAAAAAGCTTGACAGCGTCTATTCAACTTTTCAACTTTGTCTTTTATCTAAAATGGGGTGCATCTGCGTTTTTATGTGGGTGCTCCCTATTTGTGCATTTATGCGAAAAATTCACAGAACAGTCACGCTTTCGTTACAACGATTGTGGAAGCTGCTGTTTTTGTGCCGTGCTATGACCAACAACACGGTGCGTATTGCTGCTTTGTCTATGGCGCATTCGTACCCATAAGGAATTACTATGATCGATTTTGTGAATGTAAAAAAAGCGTACCCCAATGGGACACTGGCGCTGAAAGGGATCAATCTGCACATCGACGACGGCGAATTCGTCTTTGTGGTGGGTCACTCCGGCGCCGGCAAGACCACGCTGATGAAGCTGCTGCTCCGGGAAGAAAAGCCCACCTCCGGCAAGCTCATCGTCGGGGACTACAATCTGGCGGAGATCTCCAACTTCCGTGTGCCCTATTATCGCCGGGAGCTGGGCGTGGTGTTCCAGGACTTCCGCCTGTTCCCGAAAAAGACGGTGTACGAAAACGTGGCCTTTGCCATGGAAGTGGTGGGAACGCCCCGGAAAATGATCCGCCGCCGTGTGCCTGCCATCCTGAACACCGTGAACCTGGCCGGAAAGCAGGATTCCTTCCCCAATGAGATCTCCGGTGGCGAACAACAGAGAGTGGCATTGGCACGAGCGCTTGCCAACAATCCCAAGGTGATCATCGCCGACGAGCCTACCGGGAACATCGACCCGAAAATGTCCCTGGAGATCATGAATCTGCTGATCAAGATCAACAAGCTGGGCAAGACCGTCATCGTTGTCACCCATGAAAAAAACCTGGTGGACTACTACAACAAGCGTGTTGTCATCCTGAAGGACGGCCTGATCACGGAAGACCGTGTAGGAGGTATGTTCGAATGAGACGATACAATGTATTCTATTTTATCAGCCAGGCGCTCAAAGGCCTGTGGCGCAACGGCGTCATGACCTTTGCCTCCATTGCCGTGCTCATGAGCTGTCTGGTGGTCATCGGTGGCTTCTCCCTGCTGGTGTACAACATTGATGTGAATCTGGAACAGTTCGGACTCATGAACGAGCTGGTGGTGTTTGTGGACAGAGAGCTGAGCGAAGAGGAGATCGTGTCCATCCAAGGTACGCTTTCCTCGCTGGACAATTTGGATTCCATACAGCGTGTGACCAAATCGGAAGGGCTCGCACAAATGAAGGAACAGTACGACACATACGATGACGTACCCGAGGAAGAAAATCCCCTGTCCGATTCCTTCGTTTTGACGTATACCAACACCGAAAAAGTGCCGGAGATGAAGTACCAGATCAACCAGATCGAAGGCGTGACCAAGATCCGGGACCGGTTGGATTTGGCGACCTCCATTGAAAGCTTCAAATCCGGGATCATGATGATCTTCGCCTGGTTCTTGGTGATCTTAGCGGTGGTCAGCATTTTCATCATCGTCAACACCATCAAGCTGTCCGTGTTCGCCAGACGCCACGAGATCAGCGTCATGCGATACGTAGGTGCCACCGGCTGGTTCATCACCCAACCGTTCCTGATCGAAGGGATCATCATCGGGCTGCTGGCCAGTATCGTTGCCTTCTTCGTGGAGTGGTACTTCTACGGCTATGTGGAAACGCTGGTCATGAGTGACCTGAAAATGATCACCATCGTTGGCTACGACACCATCCGCAATTACGTGCTGGGTGGCTTCGTGGGGCTGGGCATTTTCACCGGCGTGATCGGCAGCTCCATCTCTCTGGGCAAGTACCTGCGGCAGTGAGGAGCAGCCTACGGAGAGGTAGTATAACAAGTATGAAACGAAACGGAAAACGATATCTTGCGGCAGCATTGGTGGGACTTCTGCTGGTCACAAACACCGCCGCTGCACCCACGGATGCCACCGTACAGTCCTACGAAAAGCAGATCGCAGAGCTGGCGACCCAACAGTAAGCGGCGCTTGCCAAGCTGGAAACGGTGCGTGGCGATTATGCCGATGCCGCATTGACCAAATCCTACTATGACGAGGTCATTGCCCTGTCGCTGAAAAAGAAGGATCTGGCGCAGCTGCAGCTGGATGCCATCACCCAGCAGATCATCGAAACAGAAGCTGCCATCGCCAAGGCCGAAGCAGACATCGACAAGCAGGAAAAAGCCTTCGATGCACGGATGGTCACCTTGTATGAAGAAGGCGAAGCATCTGTGCTGGAGCTGCTGCTGGGTGCCCGGAGCCTGACGGATCTCTTGACCCGGATCGATATGGCGCTGTCCATACAGGCCTACGACAAGCAGGTGATCCAATCTCTGGAAGACGCAAAGGCAGCGATGGCAGAGAATAAAGAAAAGTTAGAGGATGCCTTGCAGCTGCAACAGGAAGCTCAGGCCACACTGGAAACGGACATCAAAACCGCCCAGGAATTGGCGGACGAATCCCTTGCCTATATGGAAAGCCTGCAGCAAAACGAATCGGCACTGCTGACCCAGTACTATTCCTATCGGGAAGCAGAAGAAGCACTGGACCAAGAGCTGACGACCTATCTGGCAGAGCTGCAAGCAAAGCAAAAGACCGCCTATGTGGGTGGTTCCTTGGGCTGGCCGCTGCCGACGGATGTCCAGTACTATGTCTCGTCAGAATACGGCTATCGTGTGCTGAACGGCGTGCAGGAGTACCACTACGGCATCGACCTGGCCTGTGCCTGCAATACCGCCATCTACGCCGCCAATGCCGGGACCGTTGTCACCAGTGGCACCCATTGGAGCTATGGCGAATATGTGGTGATCGACCATGGCGGCGGACAAGCTACACTGTATGCCCATATGAACCAACGGAAGGTGTCCGTGGGCGAAACGGTGGAAAAGGGACAGCTGATCGGACTAGTGGGTATGACCGGCTCAGCCTCCGGGTATCATCTCCATTTTGAGGTGCGCCTGAATGGTGCCCATACGGAACCCCGGAATTATATTGTACTGCCGTGAGCCCAACAACGATGCTTTCATTAGCGATACTATCGCAATAGTATCACATACTATAAGGAAAAGAACATGAAAACAAAAAGGAATACAAAGATCGCAGTGCTGGCTATGCTGCTTTGTGCGGCGACTTTCGTGATGCCGGTACAGCATACCATGGCGGGAGAAGCCACCGATGCTACGGTAAAATCCTATGAACAGCAGCTGGCAGAGATCGCCGCCAAGCAACAGGATGCCTTGAACCGGCTACAAACGGTGCGGGACGACTACTCCAATGTACAGACCACCAAGCAGACCTACGACGAGATCGTGGAGCTGTCCATCAAGAAAAAGAACCTGACCATGCAGCAGCTGGATGCCATAACCCTGCAGATCGAAAACAAGCAAAACGACATCGAGGTCGCCAAAGCCAATATCGAAAAGCAGGAGACAGCATTCTTAGAGCGGATGGTGACCCTGTATGAGGAAGGGGAAGCCAGCTACATCGAGCTGATCCTGGGTGCCCAGAACATGGTGGATTTTCTCAGCCGGGTGGAGATGGTCACTTCCATATTGGAATACGACCAGTTCGTGATTACCCAGCTGGAAGAGAACACCGCCAACTTAGAGGTGGCTGTGGATGAGCTGGAATATGCGCTGGAGCTGCAAACCTCTGCCATCGAGGATCTGGAGGACAATATCAAGGAAGCCCAGAAAAAATCCGACGAAGCACAGGATTATATGCAGTCTCTGGAACAGAACGAAAGCGCACTGCTGCAAAACTACTACAATGCCAAAGCACAGGAAGAAGAGTTGAACGCCAAGCTGGAAGAACGGCTGAGACAGCTGCAGGAGCAGGAGAAAAAAGCCTACGTTGGTGGTAACCTGGGCTGGCCGCTGCCGGTGGATGTGCGCTATACGGTGTCCTCCGAATTTGGCTGGCGTACCCTGTGGGGGGCAAGCGACTACCATCTTGGCATCGACCTGGCCTGTGCCGCCAACACCAATGTGTACGCTGCCAACGCCGGGACCGTCATCGAATCCCAGTATCACTACAGCTACGGCAACTATGTTCTGATCGACCATGGCGGCGGCATTGCGACTCTGTATGCCCACATGAACGAACGGTGGGTGTCCGCAGGAGATACCGTGGTACAGGGACAGCAGATCGGCCTGGTGGGAACGACCGGTTCCTCCTCCGGCTACCATCTGCACTTTGAAGTCCGGGAAAACGGTACCGTCACCGAGCCGCGAAACTATATCAATTTGCCGTAAAGCGAACAAAAAGAAGGATATACCATGTCGAAAAAAATTTCCATAGGAGCCACGGTGGCTGTGACGCTGCTGGGGTGTCTGGTCACCTTTCAGGCTACCTACATTGGTCTATACAACCGATATGAAAAAAAGTATGCCGCCGATGCCATCCAGACCGTGAGCACGATATACCAAACCAATGGCAGCACGGACACGGAGAACGAAGCCGCCTCCAACGAGTTTCTGAACCGTGTGGTCAATAAGCTGGCCGAGGTGGACTATGTCTACCGCAACTACTACATTGGGGACCTGGACGACGAAGAACTGCTGGATATGATCATGACGGGCTATGTGGCCGGCACCGGTGACGATTACGCGGCCTACTACAACGCCGAGGATTTTGAATCCTTCATGACCGACATGGGCGGCGAAATGGCAGGCATCGGCATCAGCGTGATCTACAACACGGAATATAAAGTGATCGAAGTGATCAACGTGCTGCCGGATTCGCCTGCGCTGGAAGCCGGTGTCATGGCCGGGGACCTGATCATCACCGTTGGCGAAGAGCAGGAATCCGTGCAGGCTCTGGGCTACAATGCCGCTGTGTCCAAGCTGCAGGGCATCGTTGGCACCGAAGCGATCTTCACCGTGGCCAGAGGGGAAGACTACAGCGAGCAGGTGGACTTCCGGATCACCCGTGCCAAGGTGAACACCCAGACCGTGACCTACCACGTGTATGCACCGGACAACACCATCGGTGTGATCAAGATCACCGAATTTGACTCCAAGACGCCGGAGCAGTTCGTAGGGGCCGTGGAAGATCTGACCGGCAATTTGGGCTGCGATAAGCTGATCGTGGACCTGCGGTATAACCCCGGTGGCGAGCTTTCTTCCATCGTCACGACGCTGGACTATATCGTACCGGAAGGACC
>CAZLED010000075.1:0-11488 GCA_964558485.1 uncultured Ruminococcus sp.
AAAGCGCCCAAATGTCCGCCGGTGAGGATGTCCAGACCCTTGGTGGCATAGGTGGGCAGCAGCAGGAACAGTCCCACGCCCAGCACAAGTCCCAGCACCATACCGATGGCGGAGATGATCTGGAACATTTTGTCGCCTAATTTTTCGGAAACCCACTTGTCAAATTTGGTTTCGGGTTCGTCCTCCTCGATGCCCAGCATTTCCATGGAGTGGGTCAGGGTGTTCATGCTCAGCATCATGGATTCCACGAAGTTGACGCAGCCCCGGATCAGGGGAACCCGACAAATTTTGTACTTCTTGCGCAGGGACGTGAACACGGTGGCATGGGTGGTGATGGAGCCGTCTTCGGTGCGGACTGCCAGATTCACGTCGTCGCCGGATTTCATCATGACGCCTTCCAGAACGGCCTGACCACCCACCAGTCCCAAGCGGGATCTCTTTTTTTCTTCCATTATAACAAAGTATATCCTTTCTGTTTTTATAATGCGATAGGGAAGCACCCGACCATATCGGGCACACCTACATTATACCACACTTTTCGGGGGAAGTAAAGACAAGTGGTGAACCATGGGGAAATTTTTATGCAAAGAAACGATGGATATGTAGTGTATGCCGGCATATGCGCCGATAGATTTCCCACAGGTTTTCCCGGCGACTGTGGTATGGGGAACGTGGCAGGTGCATATACTATGGATACAGCCGGATTCCATTTGCTCCTTATGGGAAAAGGCGCCGCTCCCCTGCAACCGTTTTGGGCTAAGCAAGTTGGTTAGCCATGGCAGGGGAGCTTTTTTTACTTAGGGGGGCTTGACAAACCCGATTAAATAGGGTATAATGTACATATGACGGCGTGATGTGTGATCAGGGATAGGACACATGAAAAGAAAATTTGTTATGATGCCCATTTTCGATAAGCAATGGAAAGATATGGGACTGGATGATAATGATCTACGATGTTTGCAGGAGGAACTTTTGAAAAATCCGCAGATCGGTAGTGTAATGCGAGGAACTGGAAAACTTCGTAAGATGCGATTTGCGCTTCCCCACAGGGGGAAAAGTGGTTCCAGTCGTGTTCTCTATGTGGACTTTGTTATAGCGGAAACTATTTATTTGATATTCGCATATCCTAAAAATGAAAAGGATAATCTGACAGACGAAGAACGAAATGCCATCAAGAAAATGATCGAACGAATAGAAGAAACTTTGTAAAGGAGCCAAACACCATGAACGTATATGAAGGAATCATGCAGGGACTGGAAGAAGCGATAGCGTACAACCAAGGGAAGATCACGGCGAGGACCAAAACGATCTCCGTTTCCCCTTTGCCGGAATATGATGCCCACGCGATCAAAAGCATCCGCAAAGCAATGGGAATGACACAGGCGCTGTTTGCAGGGGTCATGGGCGTTTCGACCAAAACCGTAGAAGCATGGGAATCCGGGAAAAACATTCCCAATGGTTCGGCAAAACGGATCTTATCTATTTTTCAGGCAGACCCTACATTGCCACAGAAAATGCATATCATCGAAGAATAAGGCACCATGCCTAAAAAAAGAGAGACCCCACGTCTCTCTTTTCTATATTATCCATTGCCTTCCTGCATCAGGTACATCTCACTATAGGTATACGATACCAGCTCGATGGTACAAAACCGGGTGCGTTCTTCGCCTTTTTGGTGCAGCTCACTGTACCCTCCTTCATGTACCGTTTCCCAGGGGTATTCCGGATCGGGGATGGAAGTGATCTTGACCACAGCCGTGACCACCGGTTGCCCACCCAGGGTACAGCCCTGGATCTCGAGGGTGTATTCCTTGTCCACCAAGGTATCCGTGGCAACAAGATATTGTGTGGCTTCGGTGGACATGATCTTGCCGACCGGGCAAATGTTGAGGGTGCAGGGAGGAGATAGGGTCGCTTCGGTTAAGTCTGCCCAGCCGTGGGTGTCAAACTGAATGACACGGATACTGCTGTCTGCCGGTTCTATCTTGCGGATATTCACCATACCCTCAAATTCGATGTCTAAACTCAGGTTGGGTCCCATAGGTGCCATAGTTCGGACAACCCCTTCTTCCAAGGTTTCCGTCACGAAAACATCATCGTAAGAAAGCTCTGTCACGCCATCGTTTGGTATCCAATAGCCCTTACGGCTTTCCGGATCATATCCCCAACGCCCGGCATCTTCCAGATCGGCATCCCATAGGCGTGTGCTGATCTTCAGTAGATCGTACATATCTTTGGGGTCGTCGGCGGTATCGGAGGCGGTGCAGGGGAGAAGCAAAAGAGGAAGAAGAAAGAGAATGGGTATCCGTTTTTTCATAATCAATCCTCCTTGTACTTTTTGGGTATTTTGTATGACGACGCAGGATACCGATAAGTTCCTATCGATGGGCCGATCCACGTCACTTTGTCAGGTTAGCTAAAATGGTAACCGTATAATTATATGTGTTGTACAAAGCACAAAAGTACATATGACAAATTGGGGGGTCTGCGTCTTTTGTGGCAAAAAAACTGTGCATTTTCTACAGCTTTACTTTTTCAAAAAACCTTGACTTCCCCGGCAAAGTGCGCTATAATATCCATGATATATGCAGTCATGCATATAGGATGCACGAGCGCATATATGATATATTCAAGCAGAGGTGTTCCGCCGTAACGGAAACCAATTCTGAAAAGGAGCACATGATGAAGAAAGTACTTTCTCTGGCTCTGGCTTCTTTGTTGACCGTTTCCCTGGCTGCCACCGTTGGCGCTATGGAAGGCAATGAAAAGCTGGGCACTATCCCCTATGTGACCGAAGAGATCGTGATCGATGGTGAAATGGATGCGATCTATGCTACCGGTATGAAGACCGAAGTTGGCAAGGTATTCCAGAATGCCAGCGACGCTACCGCTACCTGCTATCTGGTACACGACGGTGAAAACCTGTATCTGTACGCAGAAGTAAAGGATGCTGACATGGTGCAGCCTTCCGCTGACGACCAGACCTCTCAGCCTTGGGTGACCGACTCTCTGGAGCTGATGATCGATGGTTCCAACAAGGATACCGTTGACGTGGCACAGACCCGTCTGGACTGGACCGGTTGGGCTACCTGGTACATGGAAGGTGGTATCGAATCCAAGACTGGTGACGATGCTTACCCGGAAGTAAAGGAATGTGCTGCTGGTGAGATCGACGGCGGTTACACCGTGGAAATGGCTCTGAACATGAAGCAGTTCGGCGTTACTCCCGGTACCGACATCGGTATGCAGTACCAGATCAACGACGTATTCTCCGATGGCACCGTACAGGCCAACATCACCATCACCGGTACTGGTCCTTGGGAAAGCGCCAACTACCCTGTAGCTACCGTTGCTCCTGTGACCGGTGGCCTGATGACCCTGGACGTATTCAACCAGGCTGACATCGAAGACGACGAATCCACCAACAATGGCAACCCCATCCAGCTGATGGATGCATACGGCTGCGGTTACTCCACCAAGGGTGACCTGGTTATCTTCGAAGACGTGGACTTCGGCGACAATGGCGCTGACTTCATGACCGTACGTTTCGGCTACGGCAACGACAACGGTACCGTTACCAACGTTGCTCTGATGCTGGACGATCCCGATTCTGATCCCGTAGCTACCATGTCCATTGGTTGGACTGGCGGTTGGGAGATCGAACCCTCCGGTTACATTTCCGTTCCTGTGGACATCGAAGGCGGCGTGCATTCTCTGTACTTCAAGTTCCTGGACGAAACCGGTTCTCTGTCCTATGTATACTTCGCAGAAGCGGATCCGGCTCCTGTTGCTGCTGATGAAGTAGTTGACGGTGCTGCTGCTGGTACCACCACGACTGCTCCCGCTACCTTTGACGCTGCTGTTGTAGCTGCTGTAGCTGCCGTTCTGTCCGCTGCTGGTTACGCTGTTTCCAAGAAAAGATAAGTGAGCGAGGATTTCATACAGCTGAGACTGTAAGATATCCACCTTGCTCTTTACACGACAGTTGAACCATAGCGTTGGGTATCGCACAGGCGAAAGCTGGATTTCCTGCATCCCATATACGCCCGGAGGGTTACGGACCTCCGGGTGTTTTTTTATGCCTATGCCTTGTCGCTGCCACGTATCGCTTGGGGACGATCGCTTTGTTTGCACATAACAAAAGCTCCCGGAAGGGTTTGGACTTCCGAGAGCTTTTTTGGTTTATGGGTTGGTCATCAATAGGTCACGGCCTGGTAGACGTTGCCGTCGGCGTCGGTGAGCTGTGCGGAGATGGTCAGGCTGCCGATGATGTTCCCGATCGGGGAGTTGTAGAAGTCCTCGATGTTGTACGGGATCGTGTAGTCAACGATCTGTCCCTTGGTCACGGCTTCTGTATAGGTGGAAGCAGAGAGGGTGAAGGTCACCTCACCGTCCACAGCGGCGATCCCCACGAATACCGGGTAACCGTCCACGATCTCCCATCTGGCGCTGGTGAAACCGGTACCGGCTACGGTGGAACCGTCGTTGATGGTGTCGTCCCGGTCGTAGTTGGTGGTCAGATCTACGACCAGCTCTTCATAGCTGCCCAGCTGCAGTGCCAGGTACTTGTAGCTGTCGGAGACCTGTACGGTGACGGTCTGTCCCTTGGTAACGGCGGCGCTCTTGGCGATGGTGTCGTACTTGCTGTTGTACATGGTGTAGTACAGGGTGCCGTCCACCTGGATGTACAGGACTACGTCTACATAATCGGTATAGGTCTTGGAGTCGGAGACAGACATGACGGTGAATCCGTTGGCGGTCTGTCCGGCACTGCCATCGGTCCGCAGGGACACATATACCGGGTAGTACTCGTTGTTCTCACTGTCCACGAACAGCAGCATCATGCCGGGGTAGGTGGAGGTGCTGATGGAATCAAAGGAGATGGAATCCAGGTTGCCGAAGGTGGCGGTAGAGGAACCTACGTTGCGGTTGTAGCTGGCCCAGAAATCGTCGATGGATTCGCTGTACGCACTGGTCGCCATGGAGTAGTAGTAGTACACACGACCGCTGCTCTTGGTCATAAAGGTGACGGTCTTGTCGGTCAGGTTGCAGTAGGGAGACAGGGTGAAGCCGGTGTTGGTGGTGTCCCGGACGTTGATCACCACAGGCTGATAGGATTCGCCGTTGGTATCCTGCAGCATCACCACGATGTACGGATAGGACTGGGCATAGGACGCATCAAAGACGAAGGAACCGTAATTGTTCCGGGTTACAGATACCTTGCCACGCTTGGCACTGGTGGTGTTGTTGTAGCTGGTCATGAATTCCTTGGCAGACACGCCGCTGTCGGACTTGGAGAAGTACCAGTATACGGAGCCGCTTGCCTGGGGCTTGAAGGAGACTTCGTTGGCAGCGGACACATAGGGATCCACGCTGAAGCCGGTCTCCATGTGTACCTTCAGCAGGTAGGGTGTCAGCGGATCGTTGGTGCTGTCTACGATGCAGAAGACCATGTAGTCGTATCTATCGGCCAGGGTCAGGTCGTACTTTAGGGTAGCGGCGGTGTTCTTGTACACCTTTTCCACACCGTAGCCACTTTCCTTTTTGTAGTTGGAGATGATCTCGTTGGGCGTGGGCAGCTTATCGTCGTTGGTGTAGTAGTAGTACATGGTACCATTGGTGTTGGTCTTGTAGGCGATGGTACCCAGGGTCGTGATGGCAGGTTCATCGGTGAAGCCATTGTCCCCAGCCGAGATGATCACGGGTGTGTAATACTGTCCCTTGCTGTTCTGCATGACAATGAGCACATAGGGATAGTTGTTCAGGCTGCTGGCGCTGAGGGAGATGGTGCCGTTTTCGTCTGCCCGAACGGAGATGGAACCACGGAGAGAAGAGCCGGCTCTGTCATAGCCCTTCAGGAAATCCACGATGTTGATGGTCTCCACGGCTTCGCTGTAGTAGTAGTATACCGTACCGGCCAGGTCAGCCTGGAAGCGGATCTCGCTGCCGTTGAAGTAGGGATCGGTCAGGAAGCCGGAGCCGGTGGCAGGATTGTTGTCGATCTGTACCGGTGCGTAGCTTCTCTGACCGGACACCAGCTGCACCACCACATAGTCAAAGCCCTTGACGGCATCAAATTCCTTGGCCTTTTCCATGTAGGTCGTGTTGGCTGCCACGTTGAAGGTGCCGCAGAAATTGGACATAGCGTACATACTGTTATATTCGCTGGCAGAGGGAACGTAGTCCACATTGGTGTAATAGTAGTACACCAGACCACCGTTGTCGGCGGTGATGTTCAGATAGTTGTAGGTGTCATCGGCAGACATATAGGGCACACTGGTGAAGCCGTTGTCGTCTGCAGAGGAGCCGGAGTATACGGTGCCGCCGAAGTTGGCCGTCAGACCGTAGCCGATGGTGTATTCGGTGGGGATCATGGTGGTGACCAGGTTGGAGCCGTTGACGATGGCATTGCCAATGGTACCGTTGCCCCGGAATTCCACACGGTTGGCGGTGTTGTTCACGGTCAGGGTACCCACGGAGCAGCCGGACATCAGGGTCACGCTGGCGGTGTCACACAGGGTCAGGGCGTTGATCTTGGTGTTGCTGTTCATGCTCAGGTTCACATTGCCACGAACCTCCAGGGTGCCGTTGATGATGCAGTCGGTCAGGGTCACGTCCCCACCGGTGGCACCTTCGGAAATGATCACACGACCATCCAGCGTCATACCGGACAGGGTCACGCCACCTTTGGTGATGACCGCATTGGCAGCCGGGGAAGCAGGATCCTTGGTGTAGGCGCTTTCCTTATAGATGGCACCGGCAGCACGATACAGAATGGTCAGGGCTTCGGCACGGGTCAGAGTCCCCTTGGGCTTGAAGAGGGTCTTGCCGCCTTCGTTGTACCCGGTGATCAGTCCGGCCTGTACTGCAGTCAGCACCGCATCCTTGTAGTGGTCGGAGATGGCGCTGTAGTCGGAGAAGGTGGAAGCAGGTGCCTTTTCGCTGCCCAGCAGTCCCAGATACCGCACCAGCAGGGTGGTGGCTTCTTCCCGGGTCAGCTGGCCGTTGGGAGACACGCTATTGCCATAGTTCAGCAGATAGCCCTGTGCCGCAGCCTTGGCGAAGTAAGGATAGAACCAGTCGGTGCTCTTGACGTCACTGAAGTTGATGGTGGTGGTGGCGGTGAGCCCAAAGGTCTCGTCCAGCATCTTGATAAATTCAGCACGGGTCACCAAGCCGTTGGGCTGGAACTGGTAGGTGCCGTCGTTCTGCTTGTAGCCGTTGAGAACGTCTTTGCTGACCAGATAATTGATCTGGTCCTTGGCCCAGTGGCTGGATGTGTCGGTGAAGGTGACGTTTGCCGCACCCACGCCGATACTGGCCGCTGTGGACAAGATCATGATCCCTGCCAGAGCGGCAGACAGGATCGATTTCCATTGTTTCATATGTACCTCCATACGTAATGATAGTTAGCTGTAGGTGTCCGATCGGCGGATGACAAGGATCGTACAAAAAGAACTGCGATCGGCTAAGTTAATGGTGAGCACCATCAACTCAAGTAAATGCAAATCGCATTTACTTGAAAAATAAGACGCATCGGGAAGCCCAAAAGTTCCCGGAAATAGATAGATTTTTTAGGAATCTGGGGAAAAATGCGGATGGTAGATCAGACCCTAAAAACGTTGGAAAATTTTCCGACAGGGAAATTTTCTGGAGCGTGGTGTATCGCTTGCCTATTCCGTTTCACAAAAGCCACGCTCGTCAGTCCTGACTCCGCTCCGCCAACAAATTGTGGTACTTCTGGTAGAAGCTTTCGAAGTAGCCGCCGTCTAGTGCGTCCCGGATCTTCTGCATCAGGTCGTTGTAGAAATACAGATTGTGCAGTACCGCCAGCCGCATACCCAGCATTTCCTTTGCCTTGATCAGGTGCCGGATATATGCACGGGAATGCATCCGACAAGCCGGACAACCGCAGTTTTCGTCGATGGGACGGGGATCGTCAAAGTACTTTTCGTTCAGCAGATTCATTTTGCCGTGCCAGGTGAACAGGTTGCCGTGACGGGCATTCCGAGAGGGCATGACGCAGTCGAAGAAGTCCACGCCACGGTGTACACCTTCCAGAATGTTCTGGGGCGTACCCACACCCATCAGATACCGGGGTCTGTCCTTGGGCATATAGGGCTCTACGGCTTCGATGATCCGGTACATTTCCTCGGCCTCTTCTCCCACAGCCAGACCACCGATGGCATAGCCCGGCAGGTCGAACTCCCGGATCTGTTCCATGTGCCGGATCCGCAGGTCTGCATAGGTGGAGCCCTGGTTGATGCCGAACAGCATCTGCTCTGGGTTGACCGCATTGCCGCTTTCGTTCAGCCGACGCAGCTCCTCCTTGCACCGCAGCAGCCAGCGAACCGTGCGGTCACAGGAATTTTTGGTGTAGTTGTATTCGGCAGGATTTTCGATGCATTCGTCAAAGGCCATGGCAATGGTGGAACCCAGATGGGACTGGATCTGCATGGACTGCTCCGGCCCCATGAAGATGCGCTTGCCGTCGATGTGGGAATTGAAGTACACGCCTTCTTCCTTGATCTTGCGCAGTCTTGCCAGGGAGAACACCTGGAATCCGCCGCTGTCGGTGAGGATGGGACCATTCCAGCCGGTGAATTTCTGCAGACCACCCATTTTGTCCACCAGTGCATCGCCGGGACGGATGTGCAGATGGTAGGTGTTGGACAGCATGACCTGGCAGTTCACCTCTCGCAGGTCTTCGGCGGCGATACCACCTTTGATCGCACCACAGGTGGCAACGTTCATGAATACCGGGGTCTCGATGGTGCCGTGGGGTGTGATGAACCGACCCCGACGTGCATTCGATTGTTCTTCGGTCTTGATGAGAATAAACATAGCTTGGTTTCCTTTTTTGGATTATTTTTATGTCAATCTTGCAAATTGTCGTTCGATAGAAGTCTTTTTGATCTCGAAGGCCACAGGTCTGCCGTGGGGACAGGTGCGGATGACGGAGGCACCTTCCTTTTCCGGCTTCACCAGCAACCGGTCACAGAGCCATTCCAGATGCACTCGGTCGTATACCCGTCCCCCTTTGATGGCAGCTTTGCAGGAGGCCTGCCAGAGCCGGGTCTCAAAATAGGCAGCAGAAGCGGACTCTACGGTAGCGGTCGCATCGGCCAGCCGGGTCACCAGATCGGTGAACAGGGCAGTGCCTTCCGGAATGGTCAGGGCATCGGGGATCTGGGTCAACTGGATGGTGGCAGTGGACAGGGTCGCCGGTTCGCTTTCCCACTGGAACCCGATGGCGTGGAGACTGTCTGCATATTCGGTCAGCATATCCGCTTCGGATTGCAGTAAGGTCAGGGGATACGGCGAGAGCAGCATCTGTCCGGTGTGGCCGCTTTCGTGGAGCCGTTGACACAGCTCGTCGAAAATGATCCGTTCGTGGGCAGCGTGCTTGTCGATGAGCAGCAGCCGGTCTGCCAATTGTACGATGATGTAGGTGTTGAACGCTTCGCCCAGGATCAGGTATTCCGGCGGCTCAGGCGTTGGTGCAGGCTGGGTCGATGCGGTGGATCCGATGGATTCGGTGGCCGCTGCGGCAGCTATGGGATCCGGATCTGTTGCCGGTCCTGCAGCTTCCTTGACGGGAATACCGTCCACGGGAATACCGCCAACGGGAATGCCGTCCTGGGTCTGTGGCACATCCTCCGGTGCAAACGGTGGAATATCCAACTGCGGCAGCTCCGGCGCAGGTGCAACAGGTTCGATGGGCGTATCGGTTGCCGGTGGCTCTATGGATGGTGGTACCATTTTTGGTTCTGCCACAGCCGGTGGTTCGTCTTCCATGGGTATCGGTGGAATGAGCATTTCCGGCGGCGGCTGGGGTACATTGTCCGGCTCCGGTGTATCAGCGGATGTCGCTGCAGTGGATCCCATTCCTATGGAGTGGAGCATATCTCGCCAATGCTGTCGATCGGTCTTCACCGTGGACTTTTGTGTTCCCGGAACCGGTACTTGTTCCGGAGTCGGTACTTGTTCCGGTGTCGGTGCTGGGGATGTGTTCGGTGTGGCGTCTCGCATGGAGAGCTGCTTTGGCTTTTCCCGTGGGGCATCGACGGGCACAAAAGCGTTCATGAGCCGCCGGGCTTCGTCACCACCGACCCAGAAACTATTTTTGTCCGTTTTCTTGGGTGCGCCGGTGAAGGGCACATTTGGCGTGGCAGAGGAAAGAGATACCTGTTCTGCCGGGGTCACGGTCAGCTCCGGTCGGCTGGCGGCGGCTTCTAAGGCGTTGAGGACTGCATAATACACCGCATCGAACACCAGCTTTTCGTTGGTGAACTTCACTTCCAGCTTGGTGGGATGCACGTTCACGTCCACGGCACCGGGTGCAATGCCGATGTTCAGCACGCAGATGGGGAATTTGTCGTGGGGAATTTTGGAGGAATAGGCCTGCTCTACCGCAGCATTGGCGGTACGGCTTTTCACATACCGGCCATTGATGAAGAAATTTTCTAAGTTCCGGTTGGGTCGATACAGATCGGGCTCAGACACGTAGCCATAGACCCGGATGCCGTTTTCCGTCCGGTCGGTCCACAGGGAACGCTTGGCGATCTCTCGACCAAACAGGGCATACAGCACGCTGGACAGGTCGCCGTTGCCGGTGGTGCGGAATTTGACCTCGCCATCGGAGATGTATTTCAGTGCGATCTCCGGGTGCGACAGGGCAATTTTCTCTACAACTGTAGCACAGGCAATGGCTTCGGTGGCATCTTTTTTGAGAAATTTCCGCCGGGCAGGGACGTTGTAGAATAGGTCCTCCACCACGATGGTGGTACCATTGGGGCAGCCGGCTTCGGTGTGGGAAACGATCTCACCGCCGTGGCATTCCAGCAGCGCACCGATCTCGTTCTCCGGCTGTTTGGAAAGGAGCCGCACACGGGAGACGGAGGAGATGGCAGCCAATGCTTCGCCCCGGAAGCCCAGGGTTGCAATACCGTCCAGATCAGCAGCCGTGCGGATCTTGCTGGTGGCGTGTCGTTGCAGTGCTACAGGCAGATCCTCCGGCGCCATACCGCAGCCATTGTCGGTGACACGCATGAACCGGACACCGCCGTTCTGGATCTCCACGGTCACCTGATCGGCACCGGCATCGATGGCATTTTCCAAAAGCTCTTTGATGACAGAAGAAGGCCGATCCACCACTTCCCCGGCAGCGATCAGGTTTGCCACGGCAAAGGGCAGCACATGAATATTGGGCATATCGTGATCCTCCTTTTTTTCTTCCAACTGCGTTTGGGTGAGTGACTCCATGGGGGTAACCCATGTCCCCCTTTTTTGTTTTGTACTGGCGTACGGCGTGTTGACACTGCGTTGGGCTTTGGTTTTTCTCCAACTGCGTTGGGCTGGCTGACGGATTATTTCCCGAATAGTTTCGGGGGAGACTGCCCTGTGCGGGCGGCACGAAAGGACAGGGAGGGTGAAATTAAACTTCTTCGGCAGTTTATCCCCCTCCCTGCCCTCTCGACTCCCACCC
>CAZLED010000076.1:0-11429 GCA_964558485.1 uncultured Ruminococcus sp.
GACGGCAACCAGGTGGACGAATACACCTCGGAGCCTACGGAGCTGAATGTGCCCATGGCTGTGGTGGTCAACGGCAGTACCGCCAGTGCCGCAGAGCTGTTCACCAGTACCGTCCGGGACTACGACAAGGCCACCATCGTGGGAACCACCACCTATGGCAAAGGCTGTATGCAGACCACGGTACCGTTGTCCGACGGCAGTGCCGTGTCTGTGACATATCGAATGTACAGTCCGCCGTTCTCTGACAACTACCACGGTATCGGCATCGTACCGGACATCGAGGTGGAGCTGGACGAGAGCCTGGCTAGCAAGAATATCTACAAGGTCACCGACGAGGAAGACAACCAGCTGGCAGCAGCGGCGGCGTCCTTCTACGAGGAAAAGTAAACAGCAGTCCCCAACAGCACAAATGCTGTATATCCCATTGTTAACATTTTATGAAAATATAGCGAGGTAAACAGAGTATGGATCAGTCTAAGATGATCAAGTACACCCAAGATGGCTACCAGGCCATGGTAGATGAGTTAAACTATCTGAAAGGCGAAAAGCTGGAAGAAGTTAAGGTCAGCATCGCAGAAGCCCGTTCCTTCGGTGACCTGTCCGAGAACAGCGAATACGATGAAGCGAAGAACGAACAGGCTAAGGTGGTCTCCCGGATCGCCGAGCTGGAAGGCCTGATCGAGCACGCCATCATCATCGACGAAGCCGACCTGAAGGCCGACGTAGTGAACTTAGGTTCCACGGTCAAGGTGCTGGATATGGAAGAGGACGAAGAGCTGGAATACAGCCTGGTAGGTACCAACGAAGCCAATCCCATGCTGGGTCGTATCTCCGACAGAAGCCCCATCGGCAGCGCCATGATCGGTGCAACCGTGGGCGACGTTGTGACGGTGGTGACCCCCAATGGAGAGATGAAGCTGAAGATCCTTTCCGTAGCTCGTACCAAGAACAATGCAAACTGACAGTAGAAAGGCAGACAAAATTATGGCAAACGAAAACAATACCAATATGGCTGCTGAACAGCAGGTCAACGAAAAGGAAATGCACGAGCTGTTGCGTGTACGCCGGGAAAAGCTGGCCGCCTTGCAGGAAGCTGGTGCCGATCCGTTCCAGATCACCAAGTACGATGTGACCCACCACGGACAGGACATCCGGGACCACTACGACGAACTGGAAGGGCAGAACGTGTCCATCGCCGGTCGTATGATGTCCAAGCGGATCATGGGCAAGGCGTCCTTCTGCCATGTGCAGGATCTGACCGGCAATTTCCAGGTGTATGTGGCAAGAGATGCCATCGGCGAAGAAGCCTATGCCGGTTTCAAGAAGATGGATATCGGCGACATCATCGGTGTACAGGGAACGGTATTCAAGACCAAGACCGGTGAGATCTCGCTCCACGCTACAGAGCTGACCCTGCTGTCCAAGAGCCTGCAGCCCCTGCCGGAAAAGTTCCACGGCCTGACCAATGTGGATGCCCGGTATCGCCAGCGCTACGTGGACCTGATCACCAATCCCGAATCCCGTGAGACCTTTATCAAGCGTTCCAAGATCATCAGCACCATCCGTCGGTTCTTAGACGAACAGGGCTTCATGGAAGTGGAAACGCCCATGCTGGTGTCCAACGCCGGTGGTGCCGCTGCCAGACCCTTTGTGACCCACCACAACGCCTTGGACGAAGACTTCAAGCTGCGTATTTCTCTGGAACTGTACCTGAAGCGGCTGATCGTTGGCGGTCTGGAACGGGTATATGAGATCGGCAGAGTGTTCCGGAACGAAGGCTGCGACACCCGTCACAATCCCGAATTCACCCTGATGGAACTGTACCAGGCCTACACCGACTACCACGGCATGATGGATCTGACGGAGAATATGTTCCGGTACGTGGCAAAGGAAGTGCTGGGTACCACCACCATCACCTATAACGGCGTGGAAATGGATCTGGGCAAGCCGTTTGCCAGAATCACCATGGTGGATGCTGTCAAGCAGTATGCAGGCGTAGACTTCCACGAGATCCACACCCTGGAAGAAGCCAGAGCGGTGGCCGACGAAAAGCACGTGGAATACGAAGAACGCCACACCAAGGGTGACATCCTGAATCTGTTCTTTGAGACATTCGTGGAAGAGCACCTGATCCAGCCTACCTTTGTAATGGACCACCCGGTAGAGATCTCGCCGCTGACCAAGAAGAAGCCCTCCGATCCCAACTATGTGGAACGGTTTGAGATGTTCATGAACGGCTGGGAAATGTGCAACGCCTATTCCGAGCTGAACGACCCCATCGACCAGAGAGCCCGTTTCGCCGAACAGGAAAAGCAGTTTGCTGCCGGGGACGAAGAAGCCAACCACACGGACGAAGATTTCCTGAACGCACTGGAGATCGGTATGCCGCCTACAGGTGGTATCGGCTACGGCATCGACAGACTGTGTATGCTGCTGACCGACTCCGCAGCCATCCGTGACGTACTGCTGTTCCCCACGATGAAGACCCTCGACTGAGCTTATTATACGGAAGAAAATGGACCATGTGCAAGCACTGTGCATGGTTCCTTTTCTTCCAAAAATGGTGTAAACAAAACCACAAGGAGACCATATGAAAACCATACAAGTCGTTGCTGCTGTGATCCGGGAAGGGGATGCTGTGTTCGCCACGGCCCGGGGGTATGGCGCATACAAAGGGCAGTGGGAGTTTCCCGGCGGTAAGATCGAGGACGGCGAAACACCTGAGCAAGCCCTGACACGGGAAATTCGAGAAGAGCTGGACACCCAGATCCGGGTGGGTCAGCGGATCGGTTGCATCGAGTACGATTATCCCACCTTTCATTTGTCCATGGAATGCTTCTGGTGTACCATCGTTTCCGGTGAACTGGTGCTGAAGGAAGCGCAGGACTGCCGTTGGCTTCGGGCGGATACGCTGTACAGCGTGGATTGGCTCCCGGCTGACAGACTGCTCCTGGACGCCATCGCCCAAGGACTGCACAACTGAGGAGGGAAGTATGGAAACGATCTCTATTTACGGCGATAACCGCTTTCCCACTTCCGATAAGACCCGTGTGGCGTGCCGTGGTATTGTGGTGCAGGACGGCCTGATTTTATTGACCTACGAAACCAACACCGATCAATGGTTCACTCCCGGCGGTGGTCTGGAAGGCACGGAAACCGAAGCGGATTGCTGCCAACGAGAACTGGCAGAGGAGACCGGCTATCTGGTCCAGGTGGGGCAGCTATATGCAACGATACACGAATATTACGAAGATTGGCTGTATATCACCCACTATTTTGTCTGCCAGATCACCGGCGAGACCGAACGCTTCCTGACGGCACGGGAAAGGGAAGTGGGGCTGGAACCACGCTGGCTCCCGCTGGAAGAAGCCGTGACGCTGTTCTCGAAGCACCAGGAATATGCCTACGACGAAATGAAGCGTGGCTCCTACCTGCGGGACTACAGGGCACTGGATGCCTATTGCCGCATTCTATAAACCAAAAGCCGTCGTACTTGCTTCATAGCAGTACGGCAGCTTTTTCTTTGTAACAATTCTGTGAACCCTATTGCAATTTCTTGTCTACTGTGATAGACTATCTATAGTGTCTAACGCAGTAGACAGAACTGCAGTTGCAACTACTGCCATAGACAAAATCACATCGGAGGAAAACCAAAATGGAAATGCCGAAGATCCATGAAAGCGAATATCGTTTTTGCTTGGTCCTGTGGGCACACGAACCGGTGACGGCTGTAGAACTGGTGAAGCTGTGTCAGGAAAAACTGGGCTGGAAACGCACCACCACCTATACCGTCATCAAGCGGCTGGGGGAACGTGGGGTGCTGCGGAACGAGAACGGCACTATTACCTCGCTGGTGTCCAAGGAGGCAGCAGAGGCCTGTGAGATCGAGGAGCTGGTGGAGAAGAAATTCGAAGGTTCACTGCCGGCCTTTATTGCTGCCTTCACGAAGCGGCAAGATCTGTCCGAACGTGAGCTTGATGAAGTGCAGCGTATGATCGACCGGATCCGGAAAGGAGGTTCCTAATGCATACAGTCTTTTTGCAGCTGGTCAACAGGAGCATTGCGGCCGGCTGGCTGGTGTTGGCGGTGCTGGTGCTGCGGCTGGTTTTGCAAAGGGCACCCAAGTGGATCCATGTTTGCCTGTGGGGACTTGTGGCTGTCCGGTTGGTCTGCCCGTTTTCTTTAGAGAGTCCATGGAGCCTGATCCCCAGTACCCAGACCATTCCTTTGCACATCGAAATGGAACCAACGCCCACCATCCACAGTGGGATCGATGCCATAAACAGCGTAGTGAATCCTATACTTCGTGACACCAACACGCCCATGCCGGGAGACAGCATCAATCCGCTGCAGGTCACCGTGGCGGTCTGCACGGGCATTTGGGTCTTGGGCATGGTCGCCATGGCTTTGTATACGGCCATCAGCTATGGTCATCTGCGCCGCAAAGTGGATACCGCCGTTCGGTTGGATGGCAATATATTGCAAAGCGAAAACGTGGACACACCGTTTGTCCTGGGTATCGTCAAGCCCAACATTTTCCTTCCTTATCGTATAAGTGAGCCGGAGCTGACACACGTCATTGCCCATGAAAAAGCGCACATTCGACGAAAGGATCATCTTTGGAAGCCCCTTGGTTTTCTCCTGCTGACGATCCATTGGTTCCAGCCGCTGCTGTGGGTGGCGTACATCCTGCTGTGCCGGGACATCGAGCTGGCCTGCGACCAAAAGGTCATCAAATTGCTGGACAACGAACAAAGAGCCGATTACACAAAGGCCCTTGTGCACTGTAGCATGAACCACCACCGCATCGCTGCCTGTCCCCTTGCCTTTGGGGAAGTTGGCGTTATGGCACGGGTGAAGTCGGTACTGCACTATCGGAAACCGGCGTTCTGGATCGTGGCACTGGCGGTGGTGGCCTGCGTGATCGTGGGACTATGCTTTTTGACGGATCCGATCCAGGTCGATGGTGCCGGAGACGACGCACTGCCCAATGAGTCCATCCAATGGTTCGACTATCTGACCGATACAGGCGATATGTACGAAGGCCTGACCACCACGCTACCTGCCTTCCCCGGCGTGACCTTCCTGTATACCGGCGACCAGATCATAGCGACCAAGGATCTTGCCGATACCAAAGGCCACACGATATTGGTCAGCGGCACGCCCATTTGGAATGCGTACTTTTGTGACCTGACCGGAGACGGCCTGCCGGAGCTGTGTGTCACCGCCAATTTTGGCTTTGGCATGATCGACAGCCGCATCACCATCTGCGACTACGCAAACGGTGCCAGTTACACCTTAGCGGATCGTGGAAAATTCGACTACGCTCTGCGTATGGATACAGAAAACCAGCTGTACGTTGACCAGTCCGACTATACCACCGGGGAGCGTGTCACCACCGGTCGGCTGTGCTACAGCGATGGCTGTATCCAGATCCAGTGGGAAAACGGCGAGACTGTGACTGCCGAAACCGAAGAATAAGGAACCACCGCTGTGCCTGCCAAAAATGCCACCTGTGTGAGAAGCAGATGGCATTTTTGTGCATATGGTTTTAAGCAAATTGGCTGTTGTACAGCTCGGCGTAGGCACCGCCTTTTTCCAGCAGAGACCGATGATCCCCCTGTTCGATGATGTTGCCGTTTTGCATGAGTAGGATCGTGTTGGCATCGACGATGGTGGACAACCGGTGTGCGATCACAAAGCTGGTGCGACCGTGCATCAGAGCCTGCATAGCCTTGCCGATCTCGATCTCCGTCCGGGTATCCACAGAGGAAGTGGCTTCGTCCAGGATCAGAATGGCCGGGTTCACCAAGAAGACACGGGCAATGGTGAGCAGCTGCCGTTGTCCGATGGAGATGTTTTCCGCATCGTTGGTCAGCACGGTCTCGTAGCCGTCGGGCAGGGTGCGAATGAAGAAATCGGCTCTGGCTGCTTTGGCTGCGGCACGGATCTCGTCCATGGTGGCATCCGGCTTCCCATAGGCGATGTTCTCCGCAATGGTGCCTTCAAACAACCATGTGTCTTGCAGTACCATACCGAAATAGCTGCGGAGCTGGCTGCGGGTCATATCTTTGGTGGGCACACCATCCAGCAGGATCTGTCCGCCGCTTGTTTCGTAGAACCGCATGAGCAGATTCACCAGTGTCGTTTTTCCGGCGCCGGTGCTGCCTACGATGGCGATCTTTTGTCCCGGTTCGGCACGGAAGTTCACATCGGTCATCAGCAGCTTGTCCGGTGTGTACCCAAACTGCACATGGGCAAAATCGATCCGACCTGCAGCATGGGCAGGCAGAACCGGTTGCACAGGCTCCGCTTCCATTTCCGTGGCATCCAGCAGTGTGTATACCCGTTCCATAGAAGCCAGTGCCGATTGCAGGGAGCTGACCATGTACGCCATTTCCGCAATGGGATCTCCGGCCTGGTTCATGTACTGGAAGAACGCCTGGAACACACCGGGTGACATTTGCCCGGTCAGCAGCAGATTGCCGCCCAGCATGGCAATAGCGACCATCCCAAATCGGTTTACCAGACGTGTGGCAGGCATGACGGCATTCATGAGAAAGTCCGTCTTTTCCGAGGTGCGTGCCAGCTCTTCCGCTGTATTGTGGATCTTGCCGGAACTGGTTTCTTCGTAATGGAAGGCTTTGATGACCATTCTGCCGCTGTAGGATTCCTCCACCAGCCCATTCATCTTGCCTACCGCTGCCTGTCGTTTCATGGCATACCGCAGGGTACGCTTGGAGATGCAGTAGGTGATCCCGGTGGACACAGCCACAAACGCTAGAAATACCAGCGTCAATAGCACGCTGAACCGCATCATCATGATCACGGAGCCCACTACCGTACCAATGGAAGTAAACAGCCGCACCAGTCCCGTCTGCAAGGCTTCGGAAACCTTGTCCAGGTCGTTGGTGACCCGGCTCATGATCTCTCCGACTTGGTGCCGGTCGTAGAAGGACAGCGGCAATCGATGGAGCTTTTGGGCGATCTCGCTGCGGAGCTGGTAGTTCATTTTTTCCGCAAAGCTTGCCATCAGGAAGTTTTGCAGCGTATAGAATACAATGGAAGAAAGATAGATCGCAGTCAGGGTCACAAGCTGCTTGCCACCATATTCCCAGGTGATGCGAAAGCTTTCTCCCAATTCCCGCACCACCTGGATCCGGTTCCAAATGGTATCCACCACATTGGCACTGTACAAGGGTGCCATGATGTTGGTGGCGGTGTAGATCACAACGGACAATAGCACAATGATCAGCCGCACCTTTTGCTTCGCCATGGTATGCAGCAGCCTACGTGTGGTCTTCCCAGCATCCTGGATCGTATCCAGTTCTGCACCGAAGTTCTCATCCATTTTGTCCACCACCTTTCATCTGGGAATTGACAATATCGACATATACCGGGCAATTTTTCAGTAGCTCCTCATGCCGTCCCTTGCCCACGATCTTGCCGTCGTGCAGCACTAAGATCTGGTCGGCGTGGAGAATGGTGCTGATCCGCTGGGCAATGATCAGGACAGCCGCATCCTTGACTTCGGCAGCAAGTGCATGACGCAGGGCCACATCGGTCTTGAAGTCCAGGGCAGAAAAGCTGTCGTCGAACACATACAGATCCGCTTTTTTGGCAAGGGCTCGGGCAATGGACAACCGCTGCTTCTGCCCACCGGAGAAGTTGGTGCCGCCTTGTGCCACCGGTGCGTTCAGTCCATCCGGTAGAGACAGCACGAAATCGGATTGTGCCACGTGCAGGGCATGGAGCAGCTCTTCCTCGGTGGCATCCGGGTTCCCGTAACGCAGGTTTTCCCCAATGGTGCCGGAGAACAGCCACGCTTTTTGGGGCACATAGGAGATCGATCTGCGCAGCTCGTTTTGGGAGAGGGTGCGGATGTCCTGCCCATGCAAGGTGATCCGGCCACCTGTCACATCGTGGAATCGCAGCAGCAGCTTGGTGATGGTGGATTTCCCACTGCCGGTGCCGCCGATCACAGCCGTAGTCTGTCCCCGTTGGCAGGCGAAAGCGATCTGGGACAGGGTCTCCTCGTCGGCATCGGCAAAGCGGAAGGATACATCTTCAAACGCCAGCACCGGTACCTCGGCAGAAGCTGCAGACAAAGTTGCTGTTCCATCGGTGATCTCCGGCGTGTGGTTCAGCACATCGGCCAACCGGCGCATACAGGTCATGGCACGAGGCAGCATAAGAATGGTCATTTGCGCCATCATGATATACAGTAGGATCCAGACGGCGTATTCGGTCACAGCCGTGATGTCCCCGATCTCCATGGCACCCACACCTACCGTGTTGCCACCTAGATACAAAATGGCAACGACCACCAGATTGATGGTCACCGTGGCCAAGCAGTCCAGACCGGCAAACAGATAATTGGCCTGGATGGAGGAAGCAGCGTAATTGCCAAAGGTTTCGTTCATACGGCCGGTCTCGTGGTTTTCTTTGTTGAAGGCACGAATGACCCGGACGCCCGTGAGGTTTTCCCGGAGCACCACATTCATGCGATCCAAAAACCGCTGCAGCCGCTCAAAGATCCAGGCGGCCTTCCGCATGATGAGCAGAGCCACAAGCAGTACAAATACCACGCCAAGGAGCAGCACCAGACCCATGGTCGGATGGATACGGAAGGACAGCACGATCCCCAGTATGCAGATCAGCGGCACCGGCAGGATCATTTGAATAAAGCTGACAAAGGCCTGTTGGATCACGTTTACGTCGTTTAGAGTACGAGTGATCATGGAAGCCGTACCAAAGGTCTCGAAGTCCGTGGCAGAAAAATGCAGGGAGTGGTCATAGACAGCGTTGCGCAGATCCCGCCCAAGATTGGCAGACAAACGGGCACACAGCCAGCTGCCGGTCAGTGTCAGGGCACCGGACAAAAAGGCAATGCCCAGCATCAGGATCCCCTGTTGTAGGATCTGGGATAAAGCAGCACCGCCCATGGCATCGTTGATCATTTCGGCTGTGATGGTGGGGATCAGCAGGGAACCGCCCACGTCTGCCAAGGCAATGAGCAGGATCCAGAAGCAGGACAGCCGATAGGGACGCAGAAAGGGAAGAATGGTTTTCATCATTTTGTTTTGGTAGTATCTCCTGTGATCTGTCGGATCTCTTCCTCCAGATAGGCACATTTTTTTCGGGAAAGCTGCAAGAGAAGCTCCTGTTCTTCTTCGGTCATGCGAGAGAAGGAATGCTCCTCAGCCTGCATCAGGGGTAAGATCTTGTCGGTGCAGAATTTTGTACCTTCCGGGGTCAGTAGGATCGTTTTGCTGTTGCCGGAGCCGGGACGCTGTTCTAAGGTGACAAAGCCTTTTTTGGAAAGCCCCATGACGGCATAGTTGATGGTCTGCTTGGGGTAATACCAAGTGCTGACCAGTTCATTCTGGGTATACTGTTTTTCGTTGCCGGGATCCAGCGTGGCCTCATACAGGGTATACAGTACCCACATAGCCGGGTCGGACAAACCGCAGTATATGCTATAGCGGCTGTACAGATCGTCCTCCCATTTGTACAGCTGTGTCAGTTCTCTGTTGCGGATACGGATCTTTTCGTCCATGGATGTTCCTCCTTTGTATGGTGATATCCCAAATGGGTTTCTAAAATCCCAAATGGGACAGATGATATTATAAATCCAATATGGGATTTTGTCAAGGGGATGCAGACGGGACAATTGTAACATTATTGTGAACGGTTGGAAAAGCTGTCTGGAAAGAAACAAAGTCGGAAGAAAAAGAAAAATCACACCAGACCGTTGACAGGGTACGTGGTGTGATGTATAATGAGAAAAAGGCGTAAAGGAGATAGAAGACATGACAGAGCTGGAAACCGTGAAGCGTGCAAAGATGTACATGGAAAAGCTGGCCATGGGCGTGGATCCCTTGACAGACAGACCGATCCCGGCTGGCGAAGTGGCTGCTGCACCCCGGATGCGCAAGTGTTTTCAATATGTAGCAGGTCTGCTGGAACAGATCGCAGATAACGGCGGCATCGTGGGGGAAGAGCGAAAAGGGAAGATCCCACCGCTCTGGACGGCAGATGTGTTGGCAAAATATGTGTTTCCGGATGTGCCGCTGACCATGACGGAAATCGTCAAGCAGCTCAATGCCGTAGCCGGTATGTCCTTTTACACGAAGCTGTCCTACCGCAATGTGGTCCAGTGGCTGGTAACGATCGGTGCATTGGAGATCGTGGAACGGAGCGATGGCAAGCACACCCATGTGCCCACAGAGCAGGGGATCGCACTGGGCATACAGACACAAAATCGTGTCGGCCGAAACGGCAGGGTCTACAGCAATGTGGTATACAACGAGGAAGCCCAGCGATTTCTGCTGGACAACATGGAGACCATACTGACCTTTGCCAACGCCATCCACTTAGAGGGAAAAAACGAAGCAGAAGATGGAGAGGATGCGGAGTGATGTACTATTGGGATGATAAGGACATGATGTGAAATATGCATAAGCAAACACCAAGGAAGTTGCTGTAATGCAAAATCCTGGTGCTTTCTTTATTTCAAAGAAAACGCAGGAAAAAGTATTTGTTCTGTATGTACAAAAAATCCATTGTTATTTGGTGAGTATGTATCTTGACAAGGATACATATTTTTATTATAATAAAAAAGTAAATAATGACGAGACCAATAAAAGAGCGAAGGTTGTTAGAAATTATGTATGTTGCACATATTCGATCTACGGATAAACAAATACCATGTTCGTGAACGATGAGACTTCTGCCCGTCCCTCTGGCCGTATGGAAGTCGTCAAACTGATCTGGTGGACACACAACAATCAAATCGGTCAGTATGCACCAGCCAAGGTACATCGACTGCTGGAGATCCAACGCAAAGAGGGCGTGGAAAATGCCATGTCTGTGGAGGATTATGACATTACCATCCATACACTGCCGGATCTGGCCTATGAGGTGATCGATGGAATCTGATGACTACTTGCTATTATTGGGGATCAAGCACTACAAGTATTGTCTCAGAAGGTGGGCACTTGTCCATATCGAGGCACAATGGCAGGAAAACGCACTGTACGATTCTATCGTCTTGGAAATCATTACACAGAGAAGATCGAGACGTTAGGGCTAGACACAGCACTACAAGTAGAAGCACCATTGATCTTTTAGGCAGGAGGGCGTTGATTGAAATTCTTCCAGTGCTGCCATATTATCTTCTGCATTAGATGGTTGCAATATGGTGGCGGGATAATTCAGTTTTCTGCCATCTTTTTCCACGTAACTGCCTTGTTCTGAAACAAGAAAATACAATTTCATATGGTGATTCTATTTCTTAGGTAAATCTAAGTTATAAGTGCTATAATATATAAAATGGGGGTTTATCGCTGAAAAGATGTGAAATATTCATATTTTAGTGGTATGATAACATAAAATGGAGTTGGAGGATGCAATGAAACTATTATATG
>CAZLED010000077.1:0-11334 GCA_964558485.1 uncultured Ruminococcus sp.
GGATGTCGTCAGCCGATGGCGCCGTGAATACCAAGGGTAGGTCATCCCGCCCTACATTCGGCGTACGAGATCGTTCTTGTAGCGACACCCATATACAAAATGGGACACAAGCCTAACAAAAACCTTGCACCCCATCTGACATCTTATTTCTGACGTCTAACTTTGCACAAGCTTAACTTCTAACTTCGCAAAGCAGTTGGCGACCTTGTGTTGCAAAATGCGTGTTTGCAGGATGAACACACGTTGTCTACGACAAGTGGCCAAAAAAGCCGCCAAGCCGCCAAGTTGCCAAGTCAGAAGTGAGATGTCGGATGTCAGATGTCAGATACCACGTGCAACCAAATCGATTCCACACCGACACCCATATACAAAATGTCTACAAACCCAACATACACCTTGCACCCACTTCTGACTTCTGACCTCTCACTTCTGACTTTGCATTAGCACGACTTCTTACTTTTCATGGAATTCGATCCGCTTCATGTCTCGGTATTGGCGACGGGTGATGGCCTCGCGGTATTCTCGCTTTTCGTCTTCGGTCTCCGGGATCACCGGCGGTACTGGCACCGGATTGCCACTTTCGTCGATGGCGACGATCACCAGGTGTGCAATATTGATCTCCGTCCGCTCGCCGCTCAAATGCTCCACATACGTCCGTACGCAGACCTCCATGGACGTGCGCCCTGCATAGGTGATGTACCCACGCAGGATCACCGTGTCGTTGGCATAGGCCGGGGACGTGAACTCCAGGGAATCTACAGCCGCTGTGGTCACGTTGCAGCCACAATGCCGCCTGGCCGTCACACAGGCCACCACATCGATCCACTCCATCAGCTGGCCGCCAAACAGCCGATTGTAGCCGTTGATGGCATTGTACGTGAGGATCTGCACCTGCTCTGTACGAGACGCCGACACGGGTCTGCCTTCCGGTACCTGATTTTGGATTTCTGACATATCGATATCCTTTCATGCGTTTGTATTTTCTATACATATTATACCGTTTCCGTATGTACACACGATGTCAAAGGTGTGAATTTTTATTTTCGTTGGCAATTTCCACGAAGTCGTCCCGGCTTTTTTGCGGATTTTCTCTGGGGAAATGCGCAATAACACTTGATTTTCCTGAAATTGTATGGTAAAATACAATGGAATAATAATGATGCGATTACGTTTGTCAGAAGATGAAATTCAGTTTTTATGAAAGTTGTCTTCTTATGAATGTTATACGCACATACAGTTGATCGATGCAATGCCGTATGCAGACGTGCTGCTTTGGCAAAAATAGCATGACCGAACCAACTTGTTCCATGGCAGTGAGAAAGGAACCTACCATATTATGTCTGATTACGTTTTGAGCTGCTGCTCCACGGCAGATCTTTCCAAAGAGCATTTCGAGAGCCGGGATATCCATTATGTTTGCTTTCATTATACTATGGATGGCGTAGAATATGCCGACGACCTGGGGCAGTCCATTCCCTTTGATCGGTTTTATGCCGCTATGGCAAACGGTGCCGACACCAAAACCTCCCAGGTCAGCGCCGGTGAATATATGGCGTATTTTGAACCCTTTCTGGCAGAAGGCAAGGATATACTGCACGTGTCCCTGTCCTCCGGTCTCTCCGGCACCCATATGTCCGCCAGAGCTGCGGCTGAGGAGCTGCTGAAGAAATACCCCGACAGACAGCTCCGCATTGTGGATTCCTTAGGTGCGTCCTCCGGCTATGGTCTGATCATGGACACCTTGGCGGACCTCCGGGACGGCGGCATGGACTTTGACACCATCTGCGCCTGGGTCGAGGAAAATAAGCTGAAGCTGCACCACTGGTTCTTCTCCACCGACCTGACCTTCTACGTGAAAGGCGGTCGTATCTCCAAAACAGCCGGTGCCATCGGTGGACTGCTGGGCATTTGTCCCCTCCTGAACATGGACAACGCCGGACACCTGATCCCTCGGGAAAAGATCAGACCCAAGAAAAAGGTCATTCGCCGGATCGTGGAGATGATGCAGGCCAACGCCCAGGACGGCGCAGACTACAGCGGCAAGTGCTACATCAGCCAGTCTGCGTGCTTAGACGACGCCAAAGCGGTGGCAGAGCTGGTCGAGCAGGCCTTCCCCAAGCTGAACGGCAAGGTGGAGATCAACAACGTTGGCACCACCATCGGCAGCCACACCGGCCCCGGCACCGTCGCACTTTTCTTCTGGGGCAACGAGCGGATCAATTAAGAAATAAGAAGTCAGATGTCAGAAGTCAACGAAATTGGGCGCAAGGTTTTTGTTAGGCTTGTAGACATTTTGTATATGGGTGTCGCTATAGAATCGATTTGGTCGAACGTGGTGTATGGGCGTCGACCCATACATGGGTCAACCTACTACTCAACTGCACCAACGCTTTGGTATCCAACATCACGCCGTCGAACGTCTTTCGCCTGTACAGGATTGGTATTGGTTGTACGTGAAATGGGTATCGCTATAGAATCAGTTCAGACTTTGCAAAGCGACTTCTGACATCTTACTTCTGACATCTGACTTAAACAAAAAAGGGATAATGCAATGGCTATAAATGTAAAACCAACAGAAGTCCAGGCCGATAGCCCGACGGAGAGTCACACCGACTGGCGGTATCTGGACGGAGAAATGATGGCCAATATGGTCCGTGGCGGTGCTGCCAATCTCCGTTCCAATGCCCGGGAAGTCAACGACCTGAACGTTTTTCCTGTACCGGACGGCGATACAGGCGACAATATGAGCATGACCATCGAAGGCGGCGTAGCAGCCCTGGAAGGTCTGGATTCCAACAATTTGGCGGACGTAATGGAGCACATTTCCCGTGGGATGCTGCTGGGCGCCCGGGGCAACTCCGGTGTGATCCTGTCGCAGTTCTTTGCCGGCATGAACAAGGGCTTTGCCGACTGCGATAAGGCGGATGCCTACGTGGTGGGACAAGCACTGGAAGCCGGGGTCAAGCAGGCCTATTCCTCGGTCATCACACCCACCGAAGGCACCATTCTGACCGTTGCCAGAGAAGCGGTGGAGTATGTGCAGACCCGGATCAACGACGACACCACCATTCCGGCGCTGTTCTCCGACCTGACCACCGAGATGTACAACTCCCTCCAACGGACACCGGAAATATTGGATGTGCTGAAGGAAGCCGGAGTCATCGACAGCGGTGGCGCAGGACTGTTCTATATCATGCTTGGCTTCTCAAAAATTCTGCAAGGCGAAGAGATCGCCTCTCCCACCGACCTGCCCAAGGCTCCCCAGAATACCGTGGATCTGGACGTGTTTGGCGCCGATTCCGAAATGGTCTACGGCTATTGCACGGAAGCACTGCTGCGACTGCAGAACAGTAAGGTGGACGTAGAAGCCTTTGACGTGAGCACCATCATCGAATATTTGACCACCATTGGCAACTCCATCGTGTGCGTAAAGAACGACAGCGTGGTGAAGCTCCATGTGCATACCATGCATCCGGGCGACGTGCTGAACTTCTGCCAGCGCTTTGGCGAGTGCCTGACGGTGAAGATCGAGAACATGAACGTGCAGCACAGTGAGACCCACAGCGAAGCAGACCATACACCGATCCCCAAGGCAGCAAAGGCAGAGAAGCAGAGACCCCAAAAGGAGCACGGCACGGTGGCTGTGGCTTCCGGAGACGGCATTGCGGACCTGTTCCGGCAGCTGGGCGTAGACGTGGTGGTGCCCGGTGGACAGACGCAAAACCCATCGGCACAGGAATTTCTGGCAGCCTTTGGTGCGGTCCATGCCAAGCACATCTACGTGTTCCCCAACAACAGCAACATCATCATGGCAGCCAAGCAAGCCGCACAGCTCTACGACAAAGGGGAAGTGCACGTCATCGAAAGCCGGGATCTGGGACAGGGCTACACGGCCATTTCTTCCATGAATTTCCAGTCGGACGACCCGGCGCAGATCGTAGCCCAGCTCAAAGACGCCATGGCAAACGTAAAGACCGGCTCTGTGTCCACGTCCATTCGAGACGCCGAGCTGAACGGTGTGCACATCGAAAGCGGCGACTACATCGGTTTTGTGGGCAAGGAAATGCTGGTGGCCCGGAAGAACGTGCTGGACGCCGCCAAGGAGCTGCTGACCAAAATGGGTCTGGACACGGGAGACGTGTACGTGGTGACAGCCTTCTGCGGAGCCGACACAACCGACGCCGAAGCCGAAGCCCTGACGGAATACATGAACGAAAACTATCCGGACATAGAATTTTACACCGTACCCGGCGGACAAGAGGTATACCCGTTTTTGTTTGTTGTAGAATGATGCGGGCAAAGTCAGAAGGCAGATGTCAGATGTCAGAAGTCAACGAAAATGGGTGCAAGGTTTTTATGAATCTTATACCCATTTTCGTTTTGGTTTCCTATATTGGTATCGCTACAGAATCGGTTTGGATAATCGAATGTATGGGCGGCGACCCATGTATGGGTCAACCTACCCTTGGTATCTCTAACGCTTTCGGCTGACGACATCCCGCCGCCGAACGTCTACCACCGTATTGTATTGGTGTTTGACATCCGTATGTTTTAGGTTGCATATTTTTGTGTATCCGTTATCCCATGATGTTGGTTCATGGACGCACGCCGTCGCACGTCTACAACCGTATGGTATTGGTGTTGGTTGTACGTTAGATTTGGGGGACGTACAATTTTATGTATCCGTTATCCATTTTGTTTAATCGAACCATCACAATATGGATGTTTGTATATCCGTTTACCATGATGTTGGACGAAACCATTCCAATATGGACGTGCGTGTATCTGTTATCCATTTTGTTTGATCGAACCATTGCAATATGGACGTTCGTATATCCGTTTACCATGTCGTATGGTCAAGGAATTTCGACGGCGTGATGTCGTCAGCCAAGAGCGCCGTGAATACCAAGGGTAGGTCATCACGCCCTACACCACGTGCAACCGAATCCATTCCACACCGACACCCATATACAAAATGTCTACAAACCCAACATACACCTTGCACCCACTTCTGACTTCTGACATCTCACTTCTGACTTTGCGCAGCACAATGGCAGTTATATTGCACAAAATTGCAAAAAAATGCCGATACCCTATTGACGGGAGAGAAAGATTGCTTTATAATAGTATATGTACTTTCGGCGTCGTACGTCGGAGGGCAAATCCATAAAAGGAGAGTTTTTATTATGAGAAAACTCACACTCGCTGCAGTCGCACTGACAGTTTCTATGCTGGCAACGGCTGCTTCCGCATTCGCTCCTGTGGGCAACGTCAGCGTTCCGTATGCTACTCCTACTGTGGATGGCGTGATCAATGCAGACGAATACCCGGCTGAAGGTAAGGTCGTTATCGACAGCAGCAATGCTACCGCTGGTGGTTGGATGGGTGAAGTACCTGCTGCCAACTCCATCGAGCTGTACTGCGCTTGGGACGACACCAACTTCTACCTGGCTGGTAACGTTACCGACCCTGCCTTCAACTACACCACCAATGCAGAAGGCTACAACGGTGATGCTTTCCAGGTGTCCCTGAACGTGGACAATGTGTTCACCACCACCGATGCTTCCTCCAGAGCAATCTTCTACTCCTGGGGTCTGCAGGAAGATGGTACCGTTGACGTTATGCGTCAGGAATCTGCCGAAAACGGTCTGATCACCGGTGCCGGTAAGGGTCAGAAGACCGACAAGGGTTGGTGCTTCGAAGTGGCTCTGAACCTGGAAATGCTGGCTAACGACGTTTCCAACAAGGCCAACATCGATGCTATCGTAGAACCCGGTATGCCCATCGGCGGTCTGTTCTGCTACCTGGACCACGATGACACTGGTTCTCTGGTGAATGCATTCGCTACCGCTGCTACCGAAACCGTTGGTTGGGACCCGGCTGCACACGGTCTGACCTTCATCTTCGCTGAACCGGTTGTTGAGACCGAACCCGAAACCGAAGCTGAAGTGGTTGACGCTGCTGTAGAAGTAGAAGCGCCTGCTACCACCGCTCCCCAGACCTTTGATGCTGGTATCGTAGCTGCTGTTGCCGCTATCGTATCCGCTGCCGGTTACGCTGTTTCCAAGAAGCACTAAGCTGGGAAGGCAGAAGTCGTGCTTGCGCCAATTCAGAAGTCAGGCACCACGTTCGACCGAACTGATTCTGTAGCGACACCAATATAGGAATCCAAAATGGGTACAAGGCTTATAAAAACCTTGCACCCATTTTCGTTGACTTGTGACCTCTGACTTTACGTTAGCACACTTGGCATCTTGGCGGCTTTTTGGGGCACTTGTCGTAGACAACGTATGTTCATCCTGCAAACACACATCTTACAACACAAGGTCGCCAACTGCTTTGCAAAGTAAGAAGTAAGAAGTAAGAAGTAAGAAGTGGGTACAGGACGTACGTTTGGTTTGTACCCAATTTCTAAATTGGTATCGCTAACGCTTTCGGCTGACGACATCCCGCCGCCGAACGTCTACAACCATATTGTATTGGGGTTTGACATCCGTGTGTTTTAGGTTGTATATTTTTGTATATCCGTTTACCATGATGTTGGTTCATGGACGCCACCGTTGTGTGCCCACAACCGTATGGTATTGGGGATGCAATACCTTCCCCAAACACCTGTAGGGGCGATTCACGAATCGTCCCGTCGGACGTTTTGGTATTGTAAATTGGTATTAACACACCGTCCGTTTTGTTCGTTCCCCATATTGAATACCAAATTATTTCACGGGACGATCGCACAACTGCGTTGGTGTACAAATCGTCCCTACAGGTAAAAGGCAAAGGTCGTGCGTCCCCAATACCATACGGTTGTAGACGTGCGACGGCGGGATGTCGTCAGCCGAAAGCGTTAGAGATACCAAGGGTAGGTCATCCCGCCCTACATTCGATTTACTAAATCCATTCTACACCGACACCCATATAGAAAATAGGTACAAGCCGTACGTACGACCTGCACCCAATTTCGTTGACTTCTTATTTCTGATCTCTTATCTCTAACTTTGCGTTAGCCCGACTTCTTATTTCTCATTTCTTACTTCTCACTTTGCAAAGCATCGTTGCTACACGGCAGGCACGGTTGTAGGCTTCGGCTACGTATGCCTCCGGGGACATGGCCATGTATTTGTCGTTTTCGTGGCGGTTGAGTTTGCTGCCGATGTTCAGCTCGAAGGTCAAGGGGCCTGTGAAGTTGTGGGCTGCCAGACGGGTCACGATGCCTTCCCAATCTCCTACGCCATCAAAGGGCAGCAGGTGCAGGTCGTCGATCCAGGTGATCTTCCCACCAAAGTCCCGGATCCCTAAGTTGTCGTTCAGGTGGGTAGCGATCAGGTGTTTGCCGTATAGAGCCAGCATATCCTTACTATAATTGTAGCACATCTCATGTCCGGTGTCCCAGCAGAAGCCCACGGTGTCGGGATACTCCTTGACCAGCGTCATAGCAGCCTGCAGATATTCTTCCCCTTCGGTGTTCTCGAAGGCCACCTGTACACCCAGCTCCTTGGCACGGCGGCAGACACGACCATAGTTTTCCACACCGATCTCGTTGGGTTCGTGATCTTCAAAGCCGATGAAGGTGTGAGAGACCATGATGGGCACTTCCACTCTGGCACAGTCCTCCAGGCAGTCGATCAGCTCCGCCACCGCAATTTCCGCAGCTTCCCCACCACGCCAGAAGTCGGCAGCTTTTCCGAAGGGTGCATGGATGGATTGGTAGTACATCCCTAGCTCGTCGGCCTTTTTGCGGAATTCCACACAGCCTTCCCGATCGGAGAAGAACCCTTCGAAGCCGGTACGATGATACAGCTCGATCTGCTCCAACGGCGAGACCCCCTTCACCGGTCCCAGTCCAAAACAAAGCTTTTGCTTATACATAATAAAACCCCCTTGGATTAAGTTAGATGTTAGAAATAAGAAGTCGTGCTTCGCAAAGTCAGAAGTCAGATGTCAGATGTCAGAAGTCAACGAAATTGGGTGCAAGGTTTTTATGAGCCTTGTACCCATTTTTGTTTTTTATTGGTGTAGATACAGAATCGGTTTGGATAAACGCTGTCGTAGGGCGTGATGACAACTACTCAACTGCACCAACAATTTGGTATCCAACATCACGCCGTCTGACGTGTTTCGCCGAACAACATTGGTGTTGGTTGTACGTGAAATTGGTGTTGGTATGGAATCGATTTGGTTGCACGTGGTATCTGACTTCTTAATTCTTATTTCTGAATTTGCGCAAGCACTTGACATTCCATAAAAAGTGTGTTATAATAACGATAGAGGGAAGCGGTTGCTCCCCTCTACCGGCAACCTCTACGTAGCGGCTGCCACTCATGAACTTTTTTAGGATTTACGAATGAAGGGTTGGTTGACCTTCATTCCACCCAGTGAGCTCAATCTGTTTCAGCAGACGGCTCACTTTTTCTTTGTATCCGAATCTGTAAGCGCCTGGTGCAGTCTATAAACTTGATAAATCAAGCCTAAGATAGCACTGACGAGTCGCAGAGTGTAGATTACAACTTCCAAAGTAATCATCCCAAGTTCCCCTTTCATGTGAAGATTCCCATGTCAGAAAGAGCTTGTAATGCATCGCCTCCTTTCTCCGGTTGGATAACTTTGGCAAAATACCAAAGGCTCTCTCCGCACGGGTGAAGGGGCAGCCGTCTTGTTATGTATTGGTTACAGAAGTATTATAGCATATTTTGTCAGGCATGTCAATAGATAATTCAGAAGTCAGATGTCAGATGTCAGAAGTCAACGAAAATGTGTGCAAGGTGCACGTACGGCTTGTACCCATTTTGTATATGGGTGTCGCTATGGAATCGATTTGGTAAATCGAATGTATGGGCGGCGACCCATGTATGGGTCAACCTACCCTTGGTATTCACGGCGCTTTCAGGTGACGACATCCCGCCGTCGAACGTGTTATGCCAAACAACATGGGTGTTGTTATAGAAATTGGTGTCGCTACAGAATCGATTTGGATAATCGAATGTAGGGCGGGATGACCTGCCCTTCGTATCTCTAACGCTTTCGGCTGACGACATCCCGCCGTCGAACGTCTACCACCGTATGGTATTGGTGTTTGACATCCGTATGTTTTAGGTTGTATATTTTCGTATATCCGTTATCCCATGATGTTGGACGAAACCATCACAATATGGACGTGCGTATATCCGTTATCCCATGTTATTTGAATAAAACCATTCCAATAAGGACGTGCATATATCCGTTATCCCATAACATTTGGACGAAACCATCACAATATGGACGTGCGTATATCCGTTATCCATTTTGTTTAATCGAACCATTGCAATATGGGTGTTCGCATATCCGTTATCCCATGATGTTGGATGAAACCATTGCAATAAGGACGTTTGTATATCCGTTATCCCATGATGTTGGACGAAACCATCACAATAAGGACGTTTGTATATCCGTTATCCATTTTGTTTAATCGAACCATCACAATATGGACGTGCGTATATCCGTTATCCCATGTCGTATGGTCAAGGAATTACGACGGCGGGATGTCGTCACCTGAGGTCGATGAGAATACCAAGGGTAGGTCATCCCGCCCTACATTCGATTATCTAAACCGATTCTGCAGCGACACCCATATACAAAATGGGTACAAGCCGTACGTACACCTTCCACCAGTCTGACCTCTGACATCTCACTTCTGCCTTTGCGCAGCACGACTTCTGACTTCTTCCTTCTCACTTCTAACTTCCCATCACATATCCGCTTAGTTCAAATACGTATTCTCCGCTGCGCAGCAGGGCTACCAGCTCCTTGCCTGTCTTTGGCAGCGTTTTGGTGCGGGTGGCGCAGATGCCTTCGTGGCCTGGATGATGCAGGTCTGTGCCCATGGTCATCACCGCAAACTGCTGTTCTGCTGCGTATCGACACGCCACTGCCACACGGGAATTGTGGTTCGGGTGCATATTCATGGCCTCGATCCCATCCAACGACGCCGGGTTCGCTCTCGTCATGCCGTTGCGGAACGGATGGGCCTGCAGGATCAGCCGCTCAGCGCTGTGGTACTCCCGATAGAACGCATCGATGCCCATGTCGTGCCGGTTCACCGTCTCCCGGAGAAAGGCTTCGTCTACCCCAAAGACCAGGTAATCGTTGTTGTTTTCCGTAAAGCGATATTCGGCACCCAGATAGACCTGCATTCCATATTTCTCGCCGGCTTCCTTGGCTGCGTAGTAGTCCGCCAAATATGTGCCCACCGGGTCTGCCAACTGCTGGAAGCCGTTGTCTCTGGCAAAATGATTGGTGATGGCGACCCCATGGTACCCGTGTTCGTGGAGCAGCTCGACCAGCGTCGCCGGTGGGATCTCACTGCACCCGGACACCGGACTGGTGTGGGCATGGAGCTCTAACTTATACGGATATTCGTTTGTGGAAAGGATCATATGATTTCCTCACTTTCTTCCCATTCCCGGATCACATCTGCCACCCTATCGATCCCGGTGACGATCGCATCGGCCTGCCCGGCAAAGTAGGCTCGACCTTCTTCGGTTTTCGTGAGGGCAATGACACGGATGCCGCCGTTTTGGGCAAAGGTCACGTCCGTCATGGTGTCCCCGACCATGATCACCTCATCCTTTGCAAGTCCGAATTGTTCGCACAGTATCTCAATGCAGGCCGGATCGGGCTTGGGTGGGAACTGTCCGTCGTCGGTGCAAATGGCGCTGAAATAGGGACCGATGTCCAGCTTTTCCAGGCAATGTCGGGTCATACGAGGGCCGTCCGTGGTCACCAGAGCCAGCAGTCTATCCTCTGCCAGAAGCTTGCCCAGCACGTGCTTGATATCCGCACAGGTAGGCTTCACTGCGCCGTCCCCCACATGGGCATGGCAGAATCGGCCTGTCATCTCCACCACCGCATCCCGGTCACAGTCCACACCGTTTGCCATCAGGGTCTCCCACAGGATCACGCCCATTTGTTCATAGGTACCGCCGCACAGGACGCTGTCCACACGGGTCACGCCGTCCACCACGCCCATGGCCTCCAGCATTGGTGTGACCAGACCTTCGTCTGCCGCCAGCGCCGTCACGATATCCTGTACCGCCAGCGTTGCCACCGTGACCCAAAAGCTATCAAAGTCCAACAGTGTTCCATCTTTATCAAAAATGACCATCTTGATCATACGTATATTCTCCTTATCCCGAAAATCGTTCGTCTATAGTATAGCACAAATCCCGGCGCACGTCAAGGGCGAAGTCAGAAGTTAGAGGTAAGAGGTCAGAAGTCGGGTGCTGCGCAAATTCAGATGTCATAGGTAAGAAGTCAGAAGTCGTGCTGCGCAAAGTCAGATGTCGGATGCAAGGTTTTCAT
>CAZLED010000078.1:0-11096 GCA_964558485.1 uncultured Ruminococcus sp.
AGGCCGTGCGGGAAGTGTTCCAGCGACTGTATGACAAGGGCCTGATCTACCGTGGCGAGCGTATCATCAACTGGTGCCCCCACTGCAAGACCTCCATCTCCAATGCCGAGGTGGATTATGAAGAGCAGAAGGGTCACTTCTGGCACATCCGGTACCCCCTGGTAGGCGGCGTTGGCTCCATCGAAGTGGCGACCACCCGTCCGGAGACCATGCTGGGCGATACCGCTGTGGCTGTGAACCCCAACGACGAACGGTACAAGCATCTGATCGGCTCCTACTGCGTACTGCCGCTGGTAGGTCGTCGGATCCCGATCGTGGCAGACGAACACGCCAAGCTGGACAAGGGTACCGGCTGCGTAAAGATCACCCCTGCCCACGACCCCAACGACTTTGAAGTGGGGAAGCGCTGCCACCTGCCCATCGAGGTCTGCCTGACCGAGGATGCCAAGATCACCGAAAACTACCCGAAGTACGCCGGTATGGATCGCTACGAAGCCCGGAAGGCCATCGTGGAAGACCTGCGTGCCGGTGGGTATCTGGTGGAGATCGAGGACCTGAACCACGAAGTCGGCACCTGCTACCGCTGCGGTACGACCATTGAACCTATGGTGAGCCTGCAGTGGTTCGTGCGCATGGAGCCTCTGGCCAAGCCTGCCATCGAAGCAGTGCGGGACGGCAGAACCAAATTCGTACCCGAACGGTTCGACAAGAACTACTTCCACTGGATGGAAAATACCCAGGACTGGTGTATCTCCCGGCAGCTGTGGTGGGGTCACCGGATCCCGGCCTACTACTGCGACGACTGCGGTGAGACCGTGGTTGCCAAGGACGGCTGCGAGGTTTGTCCCAAGTGCGGCGGTCACATGACCCAGGATCCCGATACCCTGGACACCTGGTTCTCCTCGGCCCTGTGGCCCTTCTCCACCATGGGCTGGCCGGAAGAGACCGAAGACCTGAAGTATTTCTATCCCACCAACACCCTGGTCACCGGCTACGACATCATCACCTTCTGGGTGTCCCGTATGATCTTCTCCGCACTGGAATACACCGGTGAAGTGCCCTTTGATACGGTGCTGATCCATGGTCTGGTACGGGATGCACAGGGCAGAAAGATGTCCAAGTCTCTGGGCAACGGTATCGATCCGCTGGAGATCATCGACAAATACGGCGCAGATGCCCTCCGGTTTGCGCTGGCCACCGGTAACAGCCCCGGAAACGATATGCGTTTCTCCGACGAAAAGATCGAGGCTGCCCGGAACTTTGCCAACAAGCTGTGGAACGCTGCCCGGTTCGTGATGATGAACCTGGAGATCGAATCCATCGAGCTGCCTGCCGAAGACGAGCTGTCTCTGGCAGACAAGTGGATCCTGACCAAGTTTGCCGACTGCGTCAAGTCCGTGACCAACAACATCGACAAGTACGAGATCGGCATCGCCCTGTCCTGCCTGTACGACTTCATCTGGGACGTGTACTGCGACTGGTACATCGAGCTGACCAAGTCCGCACTGCAGGATAAGGGTTCCGCAAGATCTACAGCGGCACAGAAGGTACTGGCCTACGTACTGCGGGAGACCTTGAAGCTGCTGCACCCGTTCATGCCCTTCATCACGGAAGAGATCTTCCAGGGTCTGCCGGGCGAAGAAGGCTCCATCATGATCAAGGCCTTCCCGGAAGTGGAGAATATCCCCACCTTTGCCGAAGCCGATGGATTTGAAAAGGTCATCGATGCCATTCGTGCGGTACGGGCTCGTCGGTCCGAAATGGGCGTTGTTCCTTCTCGGAAGGCGCATATGTACATCACCACCAAGTATGGCGACATCTTCACGGAGTGCGCACCCTACTTTGAACGGTTGGCCTCTGCCTCTGCGGTGACCCTGGTGGACAGCTATGCCGACGACACTGCCGTACAGATCATCACGGATGCAGCCGCCATCTACATTCCGCTGGCCGACATGATCGACTTTGAAGCCGAGCTGGCCAGACTGGAAGGAGAGCTGAAGCAGGTGGAAAGTGAGCTGGCACGTGTGAACGCCAAGCTTGCCAACGAAAGCTTTGTTTCCCGTGCGCCCCAGAACGTGGTGGATGCGGAAAGAGCCAAGCTTGCCAAGTATGCCGAAAAGAAGACCGGCGTAGAAGCAGCCCTCAGCCAGGTCAAGACCATGATGGCAAAATAATATCGTATTGCGACGATCGGACCCTCTGATAGCAGGGGATCCGGTCGTTTTTGTTTGCGCTGGATCCGGGGCAGTTCCATACAGAGTTTAGGATGGATCGGAAAGGATTTTTAGTTTCTGTGCCGAAAATTTTATATCCCCTTGACATTTACTTTGGTATCGTATATAATAATACCGATTTATCCATTTTTAGCATAGGAGGATGCACCGTTGCATATCCAACTCTCTGACCATTTCACCTACCGGCGATTGATCCGGTTCACCATTCCTTCCATCGTTATGATGATTTTCACGTCGATCTACAGCGTGGTGGATGGGCTGTTCGTGTCCAACTTTGTGGGCAAAGCGGAGTTTACGGCGGTCAATCTGATCATGCCCTTCACCCAGATCTTGGGCTGCATCGGCTTTATGTTTGGTACCGGCGGCTCGGCTTTGGTGTCCAAAACGCTGGGAGAAGGGAAGCCGGAGAAAGCCAACCGCACCTTCTCGCTGCTGACCTATGCGGCACTGGTCAGTGGCGTGGTGCTGGCTGTCGTTGGTATCGTACTGCTGGAGCCCATCGCCATCCAAATGGGTGCGGTGCCGGAGATCCTGCCACACTGCCTGACCTATGGTCGGATCTTGCTTGTGGGACTGCCGGCGTTCATGCTGCAGAATCTGTTCCAGAGCTTTCTTGTTACGGCCGAAAAGCCCCACATGGGTCTGGCGATCACGGTGGTAGCCGGTGTGACCAACATGGTGCTGGATGCGCTGTTCATTATCGGGTTCCACTGGGGCATAGCCGGGGCAGCGTTGGCGACCGTCTTGGCGCAGTGTGTGGGCGGCGTGGTGCCATTTTTCTATTTCTTTTCCCACAAAAACACCAGCCTATTGCACCTGGGCAAAACGGCCTGGGACGGTCGTGCTATGCTGCAGGCCTGCACCAACGGGTCTTCGGAGCTGGTGTCCAATATCTCCATGTCCATTGTGGGGATGCTGTACAACTACCAGCTCATGAAGTTTGACCCGGAGAATGGGGTGGCTGCCTATGGAGTGGTCATGTACGTGGGCTTTGTGTTCATCGCCATTTTCCTGGGCTATGCCATTGGCGTGGCACCGGTGATCGGCTACCACTATGGTGCTGCCAACAAGGTGGAGCTGACGGGACTGTTCCGGAAAAGCCTGGTGATCGTGGTCTCCTCCGGTGTGGTTTTGTCGGTGCTGGCCTTTGCCGGTGCACGACCGCTGGCGATGATCTTTGCCGGATACGACGAAGCACTGCTGTCTTTGACCATCACCGCCATGCGCTATTATGCCCTGACCGTCACCTGCGCCGGGATCTCCATTTTTGGTTCGTCCTTCTTCACGGCGCTGAACGATGGACTGACCTCTGCGCTGATCTCCTTCCTGCGGACGCTGGTGTTCCAGGTCTCCATGGTGCTGATCCTGCCGATCTTCTTCCAGCTAAATGGCGTTTGGTACTCCCAGTGCGCCACGGAATTTATGGCCATGTGCCTGACAGTGGTATTCTTTGTGGCACTGCGAAAGAAATACGGCTACGCTGGCGAAAGAAAGTGATGCGTATTACCTTGACTTCCCCCGGCATTTATGGTATACTATCTTTGACCAAATCCACATAGATTTTCCTTTTTTGGAGGTGTATTTTATGCGTATCGTATTTTTTGGATCGAGCCATGGGGTACCAGAAGCCAACAGACGGTGTTCCTCTGCCATGATCGAAGTCGGGGACAGACGGTACTTTAGCGATATGGGCACCCAGTCCATTGAGCAGCTCATCACCAGAGATATTCCCATCGATTCCGTCAAGGGCATTTTCTTCACCCATATGCATGGCGACCACACCAATGGGCTGATCTCCTTTGTGGATCTTTGCTCCTGGTACTTCAAGAACACCGATCCTGCCATCTATCTGCCGGAACCGGTGGACGATACCGTGGCGGCACTGAAGGCCTGGCTGAAATGCAATGGCGTGGAGATGCGTCCGTTCCGTTTTGCGCCGGTGCACGAGGGACTGCTGTACGAGGACGAAGCCATTCGTGTCACGGCCTTCCGGACCAAGCACAACCAGATGTCCCATGCGTTCTTGGTAGAGACCACCTGCGGCGAAGAAAAACGAGTGCTGTTCACCGGTGACCTGTGCCACAAGGGACCCCAGGAGGACTTCCCGTTGTCTGTGTTCGAGAAGCCGCTGGATCTGGCCATTTGCGAAGTGGCGCATTTTTCTGCCACCAAGTATCTGCCGCTGTTTGAGAACCAGCCGAACCTGAAGCGTGTCTGCTTCAACCACTATTCCCACTTCTTCCAGGAGACCATCTACGAGGCCATGAAGTCCATCCAGGTACCGGCTATGATGGTATCCGACGGAACCGAGATCGTGCTGTAATATCCATAGGGAAGCATCAAACCGATAACAAAGCAAAAAGTGACGAAACGGAATGGATCCACACCGGTTCGTCACTTCTTTTTTTATGCTATTTTCTTATGGCGCAAGAGATCATTCCTCGATCTTGGAGAAGCTTTCCAGTACGCTTTCCAGCTGGGAAATGGCTCCCTTTTCCTGCTTGGCGTAGTAGGAAGCATAGTCCTTGCTCTTGCTGGACATCATATTGGTCAGCGTCCACTGCATACCCTTCCAGTTGTCGTACATATATCCAAAGGTGTACACACGACCGTCTAAGATCAGCTGCAGCATCCGGGAAGACGCTTCGTCACGGGCATACTTGGACTGCAGTACCACCTCACATACGGCAGGCACTACCTGCTGGTTGCTTTCGTAGGCAAGGGCTTCCATGACATACCCGGCGTTTTCGGGATCCTGCAGGGTCTTCGGCAGGATCATCAGCGGTGCGTGACCGTCCACGTGGGTGTAGTAGCCGTCCTGCTCCTTGTCAAACTTGGGGAAGGGAATGATACCGAAATCGCCTTCCATATCCCGTAGCTCGTCGATCACATAGATCCGCAGTGCCGCAAAGAGAGAATTGCCTTCCTTGAAGAACCCGGCAACGGCTGAGTCGTGGGAGTTGTAGCCCATAGCCTTGACCACGCTGTCGGTGCAGTACAAGGTGGAGCCATCCTCGAAGAACAGACCGTAGAGCTTTTCCACAGCGGTCATCATCCGATCGGACTGGGGCAGTACATAGGGCACACCCTCATCGTCCTTGGCCACATAGCGGATATCAAAGGCAAAGGACCAGTTGCATACGGCGCTGTTGCTGTGGGTCACAAAGCCGTATTGGTCGTTATAATCCATGGTGCCGTCGCCGTTTATATCCACCTTCACCTGCTCGCACAGAGAACGGAAGGTGTCGAAATCCCAGTCGCCTTCTTCTACAGTTGTGTACAGATCTTCGATGCCGTTGTCCCGTGCCATATCCCGGTTGTACACGAAAGCCCAGGTATAGTCGATGGCAGAGATGCAATAGTCGGATACGGCCAAGAACAGCATATCGTTGTATTCCAGCTCCTCCGCCAGCACCGTGTTCCACCAAGGCTTGGTGAAATCCACGTAGGGCACATCGTTCCAGTTGTACGCCACGCCCTGGATCGCAGTGGAACCGGCGTTGACCGTGTGCATCAGTGCCACATCAAAGGCATCCTCGCCGGCCATGACGGTACGGATAAATTCGTTCATCATGGTGGATTCCGGATTTTCCGTGACCTCTACGGCCTCCAGCGACACATTGTACTTTTCTTCCACACGGCTGTTTCGGGTGTAGACTGCATCGTTGACCACCTCACCGGTCAGCTCCTCGGCGTACACCTCTTTGGTGTGGTGGTCGGTGTCTCTGGTGTACACCCGGAAAGCGTAGCCGCCCAGATCCTTTTCTGGCAGATCCAGACCGATAGCGGTTTCTTCTTCGATGGTCTCATTGGCATTGCCTGTTGTTTCATTGGCCGTTGTCTCTGTGGTGTCAGAACCGTTCCCACAGCCGGCAAAGGCAGAGGTCAACAGCGCACAGAGCAGCAGGATCGTCCCTTTTTTGATTTGCTCTTTCATACATATTCTCCTTATGGTATTAGGATCGTGTTTGCGCAGGGTCAGTAACAGGACACGTGGTCAGTTATTTTTTGTATTATAGCACAGCAGGCCGGATTTGTCAAGTACGCAGGCAAACAAAAAAGGCAGCGATGTCTGCGGCGCAGAAAGCTGTCTTTGGGGATATATATGTAGTTTATGAATGACAAGATCGTATGGCAGACCTGTAAGCCGGGTTCTGTTGAAGACGGTACACCGACCGAGATCGATGGACCATCTCCGTCCGTTATCTATCTGGGACGACTGTTGCCAGCACGCCTCAAGCCACCTACGCCACACAGCCGGGCAAGCTGTCACGCGGCACCCAAAGAGGATACCACACGAGGACGCAAACGGTGTTGCTCCGGATAGGGTTTACATTTGCACGCAGTTACCTGCCATGCCGGTGAGCTCTTACCTCGCCTTTCCATCTTTGCTGAAAGAGCCGATGCTCGAACCCTTTCAGTAGTCTATTTCTGTTGCACTTTCCCGGGAGTTACCTCCGGCGGACGTTATCCGTTATCCTGCCCTATGGGGCCCGGACTTTCCTCATGCCAATACCTTTCGGCAACATGGCACGCAACGGACAGGGCTACCATACGCATCATAGTATACCACAAAACCGTAGATTTGTCAAGGGAAAAAAGAAGCAGCAATCGGTCGTTCGTGGCCTTTGCTGCTTCTTGTATGCTGTTTATTTTTCTTCGATACCCCAGATGAGCACCTTGCCGGCGGTGCTGCTGTCGCTCCAGGTGTCGTAGGGACACACGAACTGGTCACCGATGGACATAGCGACCTGTACGCCGGTGCCGCTGGGAGCAAAGCCGGTGTCGCCGCAGGTACCGATCTGTTCTCCACGCTCGACCATCTTGCCGACCTCAGTGGTGCTGCTGCCCATGTTGTAATACCAGGTGCGCAGACCCATACCGTGGTCGATGACGACGATGTTGCCGGTGTAATCCAGCACGCCCACATATACCACCTTCCCGGCGTTGGCTGCGTACACACCGGTACCGGAAGCAGCACCATTGGTCACGCCGTTGTTCCGATAGGTGTTGGAGGTGTCGCCGTTCAGCACGATGGCACGACCGAAGCCACGCAGGATCTGTCGGGAACCGGGCATACCGTTGACGCCGCCCACACCTTCCAGGAAGTAGCCGGAGAAATGCCGTGTGGTCTCGGACTGTGCGGTGATCTCGGTGATCAGATCTTCAAAGGCGGCAATGCTGTCCTCGGTGCGGTACAGGTTCAGCATGGTGGTGGACACGCTCAGGTTGGAGGTGCCAAAATCGATGGATTCCACTTGCAAATGGGTGGTCTGGGTGGTGCCACCGTAGGTGAAGGTCATGGCATAGTCGCCGGCTGTGGCATCGGGACGAATGGGGATCAGCGCCACGGCATATTCGCCTTCCATATAGAAGGTAGGCGTAAAGCCAATGGACGGCTCACAGCTGAACTGGATCTTTTCGGGGCTGATGATATTCAGTGCGGTAACTGCCACGAAACGACCGGGCTTCACGCTGTCCATACCCAGATAGAACTCCGCCGGGGCCGTGACCAAGCTGTTGAACTGATACGACAGCTCACCGGAGTAGGAGCGCTGGGGATCGTCATACCACTGGGCCGACACGGACACGTGCAGTGTGGTGTTGGCATCGAAGGAGAAGCTGGTGTTCAGGTCGGCGTACATACCATCGTACAGGGTGTTGCCCTTGTCGTCCTGGATCTGCAGCGAGAAGTAGTCCGGCTCCTGGTCGAAGGTCAGCTCAAAGCCGCCTTCCAGGGAGTAATCCTTGATCTCCGTGGAGACCAGCGCCGAGGTGTCGGAGAGCACATAATCGCCGGTGTAATTCTTGTAGCGCCACTGAGCCGCATGGGGTGCGACGACCTTGTCACCGGACAGGGTCAGTATCGGCATAGCGGCGGCCTCGTAAATGCTTTCGGCATATTCGGTACCGATGAACTCACGGGCATCCTGCTCGGCGATCTGGTACACAAGTCCCTCATGGTCTACGAAATAGCAGGCCTGGGGATTGGGGTCGAAGTAGTAGGCGTAGTCGTTGGCCTTTACGTTGTTGGCAAGAGTCACTTTGAAGTATTGCTGCCCCATCAGGGAATCCGGCAGCGCAACGATCTTGGTGGCGTTCTTCTGCATATTCAAAAAGAAGAGGATCATGTTTTCGGCATCCTCACCATCGCTGCGTACGAAGCGGTAGTTCTTGCCGTTCACGTCGTCGATGGACAGCACCACAGCGGTCTTTTCATCCACCGGAGCATTTTGGGTCTCTTTATAGCTATTCATGGCAACGGCTGTGGGGATCAGGCAAAGCACCAGCAGCACAGCCAGCACGATATATTTCTTCACGAAGGCGCACCGAACCTTTCTTCAATGTAACTCTATCTATCAATATTATTTTGAAAAAGCGTATGTGTGCGTATGCATCTACATCAGATCGGGTATAGCAGGAGACATAAAGCACGAAGGCGACACCGCACAGCTCTGATGGTGCAGATGCAAGCAGATGTGCCATCAAGGCGTAAGCCGTGAATTGTGCGGTGTCGCCTTAATTCTATTATACACGGAACAAGTGCAAAAGTCAAGAGATTTTTGCAAAATAAGGGATACCGTGTTGCAGGAAGAAAATGGGGGGCCAATGGGTGCCGGACAGATCCTGGTCCCACACCCTTTGGCCACCCCATTTTGTGATTTTATCTGGCTTTCCCATCGGCGTCGGTCAAGGGCAACGTGAGACATACGTAGGAAATCGCATCCTCACCCATTGCCCATGCTGTCACGCTGCCGGGACAGATTGATGGCACCCTCCGGCAGATTGGCAAGGTGCTCCAGACTGCGGCCGGTACCGATGGCGACACAGGACACCGCCTTGTCTGCCACCCTGGTACGAATGCCCGTGGCGTATCCGATGAGTCGATCCAGGCCGTAGAGCAGGGAACCACCACCGGTCATGACGATGCCGTTTGCCAGAATATCGCCGATCAGCTCCGGTGGGGTCCGTTCGATGACGGAGCAGACCGCTTCGATCACCGAAGTGATGGGCTCCTCCAAGGCGTCCGGGATCTCGGCCGAGGAAATGCGCACCATCCGTGGCAGCCCCTGCACCAGACAGCGTCCCTTCACGTCCAGCACCCGTGGTTCCTCACGAGGCCAGGCACAGCCGATCTTGATCTTGATCTCCTCTGCCGTCCGTTCGCCGATGAGCACATTGTGCTTGCGCCGGACGTAGCGGATGATGGCTTCGTCAAATTTGTCGCCTGCCACCTTGATGGATTCGGAGACCACCACGCCGCCCAGCGAGATCACCGCAATGTCCGTGGTGCCGCCGCCGATGTCCACCACCATGTGTCCCTTGGGTGCGGAAATGTCGATGCCGGCACCGATCGCAGCAGCCACCGGTTCCTCGATCAGGTAGGTTCGCTTGGCACCGGCCTGGGTCGCCGCATCCACCACCGCACGTTCTTCTACTTCTGTAATACCGCTGGGGACACAGATGATGACCCGTGGCCGAAAGAGCATGGTCCCACCGCAGGCCTTTTTGATGAAATGCTGGATCATCTTCTGGGTGATGTCGTATTGGGTGATGACCCCATCCCGGAGCGGACGAATGGCAAGGATGTTGCCGGGTGTCCGACCGAGCATCCGCTGCGCCTCTCTGCCGAACTTCAATATTTTCTCTGAATTTTTATCGATGGCGACGACGGAGGGTTCCTTCATGACGATGCCCTTGCCTTTTACATAGACCAGCACCGTAGCCGTACCCAGGTCGATACCGATGTCCTTACTCATCTGCGCTGCACCACACCTTTCTGCCAAAACACAAAATCCCTATTTTATTCTATTATACACTATTTTTTGCGGTTTTGCAAGGTGTAATGCGAAATATCACAGAAGAAGTGGAGAGAGGCGCGGTTGACAATATTTCGCCGGCTGTGTAAAATGGAGCAGGCAGGGCGATACTACAATTATAAATAAAGAACCGAAGGAGAGATAAAATGAACGAAAGAATGCTACGCAGTACACAGCTGCAAAAATTTGCAAGCCATTTGCAGCGGGAAGAAAAAAGCGCCGTCACCATAGAGAAATACCTCCGGGATGTCCGGGCTTTTTTTGTCTTTATCGGGGAGAGAGCGGTGACCAAGGGGCTGGTGGTGGACTACAAGCAGTATCTGCAGGAGAAGTGCTACGCCGTTCGCTCCATCAATTCCATGCTGGCCAGCGTGAACAGTTTCCTACAATATATGGAATGGGCAGATCTGCGGGTCCGTTCCCTGAAGCTGCAGCGGCAGGTGTATGCGGCGGAGGAGAAGGAGCTGACCAAAGGGGAATACGACCGACTGCTGCGAGCGGCAGAGAAGGATGGGCAATTGCACCTGATCCTGCAGACCCTGTGCGCCACGGGGATCCGGGTATCGGAGCTGCAATACTTCACGGTGGAAGCGGCAAAGAAAGGGGAGATCGTGGTGAACTGCAAAGGAAAAAGCCGCACGATCCTGATGCCCACGGAACTGCGGCGACGACTGCTGCGGTATGCCAAGGAAAGGAATATCCAAGGCGGCGTGATCTTTCTGGGACGAGGCGGCAAGCCACTGGACCGGCGCACCATATGGGCGAAGATGAAAGGGCTGTGCAAGGCGGCCGGGGTACGGGAGAGCAAGGTGTTTCCCCACAACCTGCGGAAGCTGTTTGCCCGGACGTTCTACGGCATGGTGAAGGACATTGCGGCGCTGGCGGATATCTTAGGCCACAGCAGCATCAACACCACCCGGATCTACATCATGACCACCGGTCAGGAGCACCGCAAGCGGATCGAACGCCTGGGCCTGGTGTAGAAAAATAAAAAAAGACATAATTCATATTATGTCAAATACGTCATAATTCATATTATGTC
>CAZLED010000079.1:0-1039 GCA_964558485.1 uncultured Ruminococcus sp.
AAAATCAGCCATTCTTCTTTTGGGTGCATGACAGGTGCTTTATCCTTGTAGGACTGCTTATGAGAACGGAAATTGACCGTATGCCCCATATATTCGGGTTTGGAAAGGATTTGCCCAACCACAAAACCACTCCAGTTGTAGGGATTGGGAAATTCCTCTTTGCTTTTCCAAATGCCTTTCTTCTGCTTGCCGAAATACACGGCAGGCGTTTCAATTTTATCTTCGTAAAGAATACGGGCAATATCATACGGACCCTTGCCCTCAATGGTCAGTTGGAAGATCCTGCGGACAACCGCAGCCGCTTCCTCGTCAATGTGCCATGTGTATTTATCGCCCGGCATTTTCTTATAGCCGTAAATGGCACAGTTTGTGGTCGGCTTGCCCGATTCGCCTTTCACACGATTGTTGCTTTCGCTTTTTACCATAGGCAAATCTCCTCCTTAGATTGAAAAAAATCATAAATTTACAGTATAATGATGATTCCGACTACTTGTAACCATTTAAGGGGTTAATATCAGATAAAAGGTATTAACCCTTTACAAGTGCAGAAAAGCCCTCAAAAAAGCCTTTGGGTACAAGGCATTTCAAATGCAAAAACGGTTACATTGCACCTTTCTTTTCACGGTGCTTTCGCACCCGTGCGGCTGTCTGTTGGCGGCGAGCTTGCTCTGCACATTGCTTTGAGCAGTACACCCGTTTCCTGTCGATAGGAAACTGCTTGCAGTTTACGGTTGCTGTGCGGTTGAATACGGCTTCCAGTTCCTGAGCTGTGGGTAGCAGTGCATTGTTGAAATCTTTTGCACAGTGTGCTGTTGGTATAGCAGATGTGAAGCATTGGACACTCGCAGTCCAACGGTAGGCAGCCGTATTCCTTGTCATAGTTGGTACAATGGGAAGTGACCAGCCGCCTGATCTGCTGTTTCTCCCGTTGTGACCAGTATGCTGTATTATGAGGATTACGATAAAATGAATAATGAGACCCGGTGATTTATGCAGGACAGCATGGCAGCGTTCGGCGGCAATGTACCGACATACCATA
>CAZLED010000079.1:1073-11069 GCA_964558485.1 uncultured Ruminococcus sp.
TGGGATTTCCATTCGCTGCTCCTTGGAATACAGATGATGTTCAGCTTTATGCTGACCGACAGTGAAAAGCCGATTCGTCTGTGCAAACACTGTACGAAGGCTTTTGTGGCAAGCAGACCGAGTACGGTATTTTGCAGTCCTCAGTGTAAGCATAAGTACAATGTTTATAATAGCCGGGCGAAGGAAGGAAAGGAAGGATAACAGGCAATGGCTGAAAATAAAGATAAATTACAAATGCTTTTCAATTCACCACAAATGAGCCGCAGTCATATGTATGAGGTGGCAGAAAACACCCTTTACATATTAACTATTGTGAACTGATGATGATACCTATTATGAGCTCATGCGATAAGAACCTATGCGAAGTTATTTTTAAAATACAAAAAAGCATAGGATTCCATTCGTTTCGATCCTACGCTTCTTTCATATATAATAGTTCTGTATTGTGCAATATACTACTGCTTACTTATCTTATTCGACGCTTCGCAGCTGTTCGAAATAGTCGTCGTGGTTCTTCTTCAGCAAGGCCGGAATGTCCAGCTCATAGGGGCAGCGTGTCTTGCAAAGTCCGCATTCTTTGCACTGCGTCGTCTTTTCCATTTCGGTTTGCCACTGTTCACTGAACCAAGTTGTCGTCGGGGCACGGCGGATCATCAGGGACATACGGGCGCATTGGTTGATCACGATGCCTTGCGGACAGGGCATACAATAGCCGCAGCCACGGCAGAAATCCGCACCCAAGGCTTCCCGGTCGGCCTGGATCAATGCTTGGACCCCCGCATCCATGACAGGCGTATTGTCCATAAAGGAAAGCCACTCGGTCAACTCCGATTCACGTTGTACACCCCAGATCGGCAGCACGTTGTCGAATTGTGCAATGTACGCCATGGCAGCCGTTGCATGGGTGATCAGACCACCGGCGATGGCTTTCATGGCGATAAAACCAACATTTGCATCTTTGCACGCACGAACCAACGCCACTTCACGATCGCCGGACAGGTAGCTGAAGGGGAATTGCAGGGTTTCATACAGCCCTGACGCAACTGCTTCCTCGGCGATTCCGATTTTATGCGCTGTGATGCCGATATGCCGGACCATGCCCTGGCGCTTGAAATCCTCCATGGCTTCGTACACACCGGTGCCGTCCCCAGGCGCATAGCAGCGATTTGCCATGTGCAGTTGGTAGATGTCCACATGATCGGTCCGCAGCATGGTAAGCGATTTGTCCAGTTGTCGCTTCATTTCCTCTGGATCGGTCGCACCGGTTTTGGTAGCGATGGTGATCTTTTCCCGCACGTCGTGGAGCGCTATGCCGATCTTTTCTTCACTGTCCGAATAGGCTCTGGCGGTATCGAAAAAGGTCATGCCGCCTTCGTATGCCTTTCGCAACAGATCCACCGCCACTTCCGTCGTGTCTCGTTGGATGGGCAAGGCACCAAATGCATTTTGCGGTGTCGTGATCCCGGTGCTGCCCAATTGAATCGTTCTCATACAAAAATTCCTTCGTCCGTGTATTCGTCACATTTCACCATCTACGTACATTTCGTTCCTATATTATGCACGCAGATGTACAAGTTTTACAACATTCTACATATCATTGCTTTACAGGAACCGCACTGTTTCGCCAGTTTTGGAGGACTGCACAGCGGCTTCCATGACCTGCATACAGCGCAGCACTTCTGCCGGTTTTACCACCAGTTCTTCCGTACCAGCCAGCACACCTGCCAAATTCTGGTACAGCGAATGCCAGCCACCGTTCGGAGCGTCCGTGATGTCGTATTCCGCAAAAGAATCGATATGGTGTCGGCTTTGGTCACGCTGCACAACTTTGTAATCTTCGAATGCATTTACTTTGTCCACAGTCAATGTATCCGCAGTGATTTTGCGCACGTGCACCGCAGGAGAATCGATGGCATCCATGGTCATAGCACCACGATCTCCATAGACGGCCCAACGCAGCTCCGGCAACGGCGCATAGGTCGTCACTTCCACTTGCGCCATCAAGCCACTTTCGAAGGTCAAACAAACCTTGGCGTAGTCGTCCACTTCTTCCGACCACAGCGAACGCACCTGGCCGAATACGGTTTTTACAGGTTCTCCGACCAAATACAACATCTGGTCCATCATGTGAACGCCCCAGTCCAGCAGCATCCCACCGCCGTGATCCGCCATGCCACGCCAGCCGTACATATCGCCGGCACCATTTTTCGAATGCACACGGGATTCGATCACATATGGTTTGCCTATAGTACCATTCGCCAGGGCAGCTTTGATCCGCAGAAAATCCGGGTCCCAGCGGCGATTCTGGTGCACCGTGAACAGCTTGCCAGTCTTTTCCGACACTTCGATCATCTTTTGAATCTCTGCACTATTCCGGGCTGCCGGCTTTTCCACCAGCACATTGTACCCAGCTTCCATAGCACGACAGGCCATTTCGCAGTGATAGTTGTTCGCCGTTGCCACCAAAACCAGGTCGTAGTCCCCTTCGGCGAGAAATTTTTCCACATCGTCATAGGCACGCAGCCCTTTTTCCACAGCCAGCGCACGTTTTTCCGGATCGATGTCGAACGCTGCTACCGGCGTAAACGGCACGTCCTCTCTTGCCAGCACGGACATATGATAACCGGACGCCATACCACCAAAGCCAATGATACCAACTTTGTATGCCATATCGTTTCCCTCTTCTCTCTTTTTCAAAACCGAAACTTTTGTGCGTTGTCACTCGCAGAATCCAGGCAAAAAGCTACATTATTATATATATCTTGTACACGCTTCCTGCCCGGCATCTTCCGCTGTATGTTGTGTTTTAGCTGCGTACGCCTACGTCAGACGTGTCGATGGGCTGGAAGCCATGAGCGTAGACCGGCGAATCCGCAGGCAGCGTGAAGTCACCGTTTTTCGGGTCCGCAAAGCCGGGATCCACAATGGTGCTGTCCGCATCGAAGCCCTTGGCCTGTGCTTCTGCCAGCGGCATATTCTTGCGGAAGTCGTACTTGCCGGTGGTGTCCCAAAAGATGTTGTTCCGGGTGATCACGGTATTGTTGTCGATATGCCCATTTTCCAGCCGATACAATGGAGAACCATTTGTGTAGAATATGTTGTTTTCCACCAGCATGGACACGTGCTCTTCCGGTCGGCTCACACGCAGGATCGCTTCATCGCCAAATGCCAAAATGTTGTTCCGCACGGTATTCATGGAACCGTAGTGCTGGTGGAATGCGTTTTCGCTGGTGTTGTAGCACACGTTGTTTTCCAGCGTCATAAACGACGAACCCTCGTCCGTGTACAGCGCCCAGCCGCCGTAATTCTTGGAGTACACGTCGTGGATCACGTTGCCCGAAACGATGGTGCCCGGCTGTTTACCCAGCAGATACACACCGCCCATGTCGGACAGCATACCCATGCCCAGGTGGTGAATGTGGTTTTTCGTAATGCGGTTGTCGTGGGCATTGTTGTCGCCGTAGCCCCAGATCCAGCCGCAGGAAACGCCTGTGTAGTACAGATTGCCGATGTCGCAGTGGTCCACGGTGCAGCGCCAGGTGTGCATCATCAGGACACCGCAGGCTGCAAAATACCGTCTGCCGCAGTGGTCAATTACGCAGTCCTCGACTATACAATCGTGGGTCTGCTCAGCCATGGGCGTACCGTACACGCCTCCCACCATACGCACGCCACCGGCACCGCCATCCCGGAATGTGACGTGGGACACACGAATGCCGGAGCAGCCGTTTTCGATGGACACGCCGTGGAGACCGTAATTTGTCAAATATGCGTTTTCGATGCTGCAGTCCGTGGCGTATCCAAAGCGAATGGAACCGCCGGCGTTGGACACAGCTTGCGGGTCAGAGGCATATTGTTCCGCTTCCCGGAGGCCGGAGGTGCTACCCAGGGAGCCGTAGTCACCCTTGGTCACGGACATACGGATGCCCCGGATGATGATGTTCGCCACCGGCTTTTCGGCAGTGCCACTGATATCAAACAGTTCATGCACTGTGGGCAAATATGCATCAATGGTTTCCGGTGTAATGCCATTGTCTCTGGGCACGTAGTACAGCCGACCCTCGTCCATGTACCACTGATTGGGTTTTCCAAAGGTCTCCGCTACGTTTTCCAGGTAATATTCCAGACCGCTGGACGTGCCCTTTCCGCCGGCGATGTTGAACCGAGAACAGTACGCAAAGGTCACCTTGCCGGTCTCCTCGTCATAAGCAGCGATGGGAGAATGCTCGTCGATCCAATAGTGGCAGTAGCTGACGATGACCTGCTCCGGATTCTTCATGCCGGTGGGAAAATCGCCGGGCGCTGCAATGAACCAATGGGAACCGGAGAACAGCTGGCCTTCCTTATTTTCCACATCTGTCGGGTAAAGATATCCTTCTTCCGGATACCGGGTGTAGTCCGCTCTGATACCATTGACGTAGAAATCGCTGGCCTTCAGGAAGGAGCCGTCCGCCGCCTTCGGAATGGGTGCAGACAGGCAGGCCGTGCCGTTGTAGTTGTCTTCTACAAAATCGGTCACACGAACGCCGCCGATCAAGCGCACCTTGCCCTCGTGTTCCGGCTCGATGGTGATGGCAGAGACCTCGGCACCGATGCGAATGGTGTCGGACAGGTAGTAGTCGCCGTCGGACAGCTGGATGGTGATGGGCTGACCGGCACCGGCTGCACGGATCTTTGCCACCTGGGCCAGTGCTGCATAAAGCTCCGGTACATTGGAAACGGAAATTTTTGTAATAGTAAATGCCTTTGTGATAGGAAGCATGATAAATTCTCCTTTTGCGTCAAGTGGATCCAGCAGATCAAGTCGCCTGCGTACCCTGGTGTCTCAAGGGTACTTTTGCGTAAAAAACACCCACACCGTTTTCTTACATTTATTATACAGGTTCTTGGCGCAAATTGCAACCTTTTTTGGGAAGTTTTTTGCATTTTTTTACAACTCCTCTTGACTTTTCTCGTTTGTGTCGGTATACTAATGGTGAACAACTTCATCCTCTTCATTTGTGCGTGCACAGAAAGGAAATTATCATGATCAAAAAATCCAATCCCATTCTCACTTTAGACGGTGACTGGTCCCTTGCTTATGGGCAGCACGGCGAGATCGACGCTTCCCTTTCTACCATCGATGCCCTGGAAAGCTCCGGTATGGACAAGGTTCCTGCCAAGGTACCGGGCAACTTCGAGCTGGATCTGGAACGGGCAGGCGTGGTGCCGGAAATTTTCTATGGGCAGAATATCTACAAGCTGTACCCCTACGAAACGGCGCATATGTTCTACTACCGCACCTTCACCTACACCGCCGATGCCAACTACGACGACGTGCTGGTGTTCGAAGGACTGGACTGCTTTGCACAGGTGTACATCGACGGCAAGCTGGTGGCAGAGAGCGACAATATGTTCGTGCCGGTGACGTTGGATCTGCCCAAGCTGGAAGACGGCGAACATGAGATGGTCGTCCATTTCACGCCGGCTGTGGTCGTGGCCAGAGGCATCGAACAGGATCCTTACGTCAACGCCATGAAGTACAATTCCGACTCTCTCTACATCCGGAAGGCACCGTCTCAGTATGGTTGGGATATCATGCCCCGTGCCGTCTCTGCCGGTATCTGGAAGCACGTGTACATCGACCGTCTGCCCAAGGCCAGCGTCAAGGACATTTTTGTACAGACGAATCGAGTTGACTGCGTCAACTCTGTTGATAAGAAAGAGGATAGCTGCAGCGCCTTCGTGAAGATGGTTTACAATTGTCGTATCCCGGCAGGCGATATTCGGGATTACACTCTCGAAGTGTCCTGCGTCTGCGGCGACTCCTCCTTTGGCTGGACGATCCCGCTGTGGCACACTTCGGGCAACGCCACTGCCAATGTCCAGAACGCCAAGCTCTGGTGGCCCCACAACTATGGCGAACCCAACCTGTACACCATCACCGCCAAGCTGTACAAGAACGGCGAGTGCATACACACCTACGAAAAGACCACCGGTCTGCGGCAGGTGAAGCTGGATCGCACCAGCACCACCGACAAGGACGGCAACGGCGAATTCTGCTTTATCGTCAACGGACAGCGGATCTTTGCCATGGGTACCAACTGGGTGCCGGTGGATGCCTACCACTCCCGTGATGAGGAAAGACTGCCCCAGATCATGCCCATGGTGGAAGAGCTGGGCTGCAACATCATCCGGTGCTGGGGCGGCAACGTATACGAAAACGAATATTTCTATGACTATTGCGACAGCCACGGCGTCATGGTTTGGCAGGACTTTGCCATGGCTTGCGGCATTTATCCACAGGACGAATGGTTCCAGAAGAAGCTGGCGGCTGAAGCACGCTCCGTCATCGGCAGACTGCGGCACCATCCGGCCATCGTGCTGTGGGCTGGCGACAACGAATGCGACTGCTCCTACAGCTGGGGTGGCGAAGGTCGGGACCCCAACGACAACGTACTGACCAGAAAGGTACTGCCCGGCGTGATCCACACCATGGACTACACCAGACCCTATCTGCCGTCCTCTCCCTACATGGATGAATATTCCGTCCAGCACGGCGGCGCCATTTCCGAAGACCACCTGTGGGGTCCCCGGGATTACTTCAAGGGCAACTACTACAAAAATACCGTCTGCCACTTTGCCTCCGAGACCGGCTACCACGGCTGTCCGTCTCCCGCATCGCTGGCGAAATACATCCGTCCCGAGCAGCTGTGGCCGTGTCTGGGGCAGGAGGATTGGTTCTGCCACGCCGCTTGCATGGAGCCCCGGGAAAACACGCCCTACGGCTACCGGATCCGGCTCATGTGGAACCAGGTGGAGACTTTGTTCGGCAAGGGCAATAAGGCAACCGCCGACCTCGAAACCTTCTCCAAGGCAAGCCAGATCTCTCAGGCGGAGGCGAAGAAATACTTCATCGAGCGGTTCCGCATGACCAAGTGGCGGCGTACCGGCATCATTTGGTGGAACCTGATCGATGGTTGGCCGCAGATCTCCGACGCCATCGTGGACTATTATCTGGACAAAAAGTTGGCGTATTGGTATATCAAGAACACCCAACAGCCCGTGTGCATGATGTTCAACGAGCCGGAGAACGGGATGGCAGCACTCCACGCCGTCAACGACACCAGAGAGGACAAGACCCTGTCCTACCAAGTGATCGATGATGGCGGCAACGTGGTGATCTCTGCCACCTGCGTGGTGCCGAAGGACGCCAGCGTACCGGTTTGGCATATGCCCGTGGGGGACGAAAAGAAGTTCTACACGATCCGCTGGTCGGACGGCACCACCAAGGGCATGAACCACTATTTCACCAACATCATCGACATCGATTACGACTATTATGTGGATTGTGCCAAAAAAGCCGGACTTCCACTGTGAAACAGTGACTGTAAAACAGTAACTACAAATAACAATAAGATAGTGTGTATATCATGAAGAAAAGACTATTGATCCTGTTGCTGACCGCCCTGCTCTTGTCCACGTCCTGTGGGCAGGCAGCAGTGGAGACCAGCGCAGATACCACCGCCGAATCCACCGACACCGCTCTGGAGACCGCACCGGAGGACACCGCCCTCCAGGACGACCTGCCCGACACGGATCTGGACGGCTACAACTATTGCATGATGCTCCACGGCAACGACACCCACATCGAGAACACCTTTGCGGAGGAGCTGACCGGCAACACCATCAGCGATGCGGTCTTCAACAAGCTGACCACCGTCAAGGACCGGTTCAACTGCGACATCACCTACACCCAAGCGGCGCCGGACGGACTGGATCCCACCCAGCAATCCATTTTCGCCGGGGACGATGCCTTTGACATGGTGCAGGGACACGACCTGTCCATGATGGGCGGCGTGCTGTCCAACCTGTTCGTGAACGCCTACGACGTGCCGCACTTCGATTTCTCCAAGCCCTGGTGGCCCGCCGCAACCGTGGAGAGCATGACCGTGGCGGGGCAAATGTACCTGATGAACAACAACATCTCCTACCGGAACTTAGCGGATATCCGCATGATGTTCTTCAACAAGGATCTGCTGACGGACAACGGCATCGAGTATCCCTATGAACTGGTAAAAGATGGGAAATGGACCCTGGATGCCATGCTGGCGATCACAGAAAAGGGCTACGTGGACCTGAACGGCAACGGCGAGCGGGATCTGGACGACCAATACGGCTTCGTCCACGCCAACTCCTTCTATTGCTGGATGGAGCCCTTCACCGTGGAGCCCTACAAGAAGGACGCAGACGGCAACCTGTACTACGAATTCGATCTGGATCGGATCTCCACGCTGGTGGAAAAGTCGTATAATTTGATGTTTGGTGTCGGCGGCTATTTCAACAAGGCAGAAAACTATGCGGACACCCGGCTGAAGACCTTCGCCATCGGCAAGACCATGTTCTACTACGACAAGCTAGAGGCGGCGGTGCTGGTCTACAGCGACAGCGACGTGCAATACGGCCTTCTGCCCATGCCGAAGCTGGACGAGACACAGGCCAACTATTATGCCGGTTCCACCGATAGACCCATCGCCATTCCCGTGACCGCCGGCAGCCACCTGGAAACCACAGGTCTTGTCACGGAAGCACTGAACATCGAGGGCTACAAGCAGGTCTTCCCGGCTTATTACGAGACAGCATTGAAGAGCCGGTATGCCGACCAGGCGGACGACGCTGCCATGATCGACATTGCACACGAAAACATGATCATCAGCTTCTCCTACGCCTTTGGGGACTACAAAAGCGCCTACAACATCCTGTTAGAGGATCTGTTCATTAATGGTACCCCAGGCACGGACGTCGCATCCTGGGCTGCCAAAAAGGAAAGCGAACAGGAAGCAAGAGTGGCAGAGCTGCAGAGGTTCTTCGAGAAGAACAAGTGATCACTGAACTTAAAGCTAAGCTTAAAGCTCGGCGCTGAGCCTGGCATTGAGCTTGGTTCCCCTACGGCAAAGACGACCGACACTTTCCATTATTTCGCCAATCATGCACAAGGCTGCAGCGGTATTGTTCCACTCAGCCTGTGCTATTTCAACAATATTCAGGAGGTACTCTATGTTTACGATGTCCCATTTATCCCATTTGACAAATGCCCGTTCTCGTTCCATTTCGGCTGAAAACACCACCGGCGAAAAAGGCATGGGTGGTCGTGCGCTCCATGGCACCGGTGAAGGCTGTGCCCGTGAATTGGGCCAGGGTTGGAAGATCTCGCCATCTGTGGTGATCGCCCCCCACACCCTGTACACCATGGCCGACATCCACGGCAGTGGCATCATCCGGCACATTTGGCTGACCCCGGCCGGCATCCAAACACGGTACGCCATCCTGCGCATCTATTGGGACGACAGCCCCGTTCCCTCGGTCGAATGCCCGCTGGGTGACTTCTTCGCCAACGCCTACAACACCAGCTTCCATTCGCTCTCGTCCCTGGCCGTCTGCAACAATCCCCGCAACGGCATGAACTGCTATTGGGAAATGCCCTATCGCACCGGCTGCCGGATCACCATCGAGAACCTGGGCGACGACAACTTCACGCTGTTCTACCAGATCGACTATACCGAAGAAGAAGTACCTGCCGACATGGGCTATTTCCATGCCCAATTCCGACGCTCCGATCCGCTGCCCTACGCCACCGATCACACCATTCTCACCGGCGTATCCGGCAAGGGTCAATATGTGGGCACGTACATCGCCTGGTCGGTCAACAACAACGGCTGGTGGGGCGAGGGCGAGATCAAGTTCTTCTTAGACGGCGACAAGGAATTCCCCACCATCTGCGGCACGGGCACGGAGGACTACTTCTGCGGTGCCTATTGTTTCGATAACAATCACAGATACGAACCATTCTGCACGCCGTACAGCGGTATGCTGCCCTTTGCACCCGACGGAGTGTACAAATCCAAGCAGGAATTCAGCCTGTATCGTTGGCATATTGCCGATCCCATCTACTTTGATGCGGACATTCGGGTGACGATCCAGGCGCTGGGCTGGCGAACGGGTGGTCGGTATCTGCCC
>CAZLED010000080.1:0-10966 GCA_964558485.1 uncultured Ruminococcus sp.
GGTCATGGATCGGGTGGTGGAGATCTTAGTGGAGGACTGACGCAATCGGCAATTGCTTGACAGGTCTGCGTGGCTATGGTATACTGTTGGCGAAAGGTGGTGCAAAGTTTATGGAAACAAAAGAGATCCTATACACGCTGCGGATAAAGCATGGGTATTCCCAGGAGGCGCTGGCGGAAAAGGTCTTTGTGACCCGGCAGGCTGTGTCTCGGTGGGAGACCGGTGAATCGATACCGGGAACGGACACGCTGGTGCTGCTCTCCAAGCTATTTGATGTATCGATCAACACGCTGCTGGGTTCTCCACGAAAGCTGGTATGCCAATGCTGTGGGATGCCGTTGGACGACGACAGCATCAGTCGGGAGCCCGATGGGACGTTCAACGAAGACTACTGCAAGTGGTGCTATGCGGATGGCAAGTTCGTCTACCAAAGCATGGACGAGCTGATCGACTTTTTATCCCAGCATATGGCAAACGAAAATTGGCCGCCGGAGCAGGTGCGTGCGTATCTGAAAGGGATGCTGCCGAACCTGGCCCATTGGACGAAAACGGAATAAAACGACAAAACAGGCGTTATCCATGGGGATAGCACCTGTTTTCATTTTAGCAAAAAGAAAAGCCTTGCAGGATCTCTACAAGACTTCTTTCTATTCTGGAAACAACTGGAATCGAACCAGCGACCCCTTGCATGTCAAGCAAGTACTCTAACCAGCTGAGCTATGCTTCCGTGCGCTTACGTATATAGTATACCACATCGCAGCGGAAATTGCAATAGGTTTTGCAAAAGTTTTTTCAATTTTTTTGCAAAAAAACACACACCCAGCTTTGCTGCCAGATGTGTGTTCATTGGTCACGTATAAATCCTAACTGAATTGTTTACTCAGCGTCAGCCGTCAGATCTTCCGGAGCGATGGGAGATACCAGGTAACGAACTTCGATCACGTCGCCTTCGTTTACAACGTTTACGTTCATTGTGCCGGTTTCGGGTTCGATACCGTTGCACAGATAGTACCAGCCATAAACATTCACGTCATCAGCATAGGACTTGTAATCCTCGCCGTCCAGGGTGATGTTGGACAGACGATTGTTGGAGTCGGTCTCGCAGTTAATCTCGTTGTGCTGCAGCGCTTCCATAACGGCCTGCAGAACTGTCGGCGGATTTTCGGTGGTGCCGGAAACGACCATATCAAAGGGACCAAACTTGGTCTAGCCGTCTACTACCACGGAGATGTTGCAGTTTACGGTCACGGTTTCGCCTGCGCCACCGCAGGAAACAACAGCCAGGGTCAGCAGGGTCAGTGCCAGAGCCAAAGCCAAAATCTTGATCTTTTTCATTTTCTTCCTCCTAATAGGTGAGATTTATATGACCATGACCATTATACACGAAATCAAAACAAAAGTCAATATCTCCGCACACTTTTTTTATACTAATTTACCAACAACACGGCAAATGTTACATATAGGAAATAAATTTCTAACAGACAGGATAAAAACTGCGCAATCATTATAAGAGAAAATCTACGGATGGAGCAGATCAGCAGCCAGATCTGCAGGATCACAGCCGTGCCCAGCGACAGAATACACAAAAATGGATGGAGCATCGAAAAGAATAGCGGATACCAGATCAGCTGCAGCAAATAGATCAGGAGGCATAGCATTCCCTCACGGCGTCCCGTGCTGGTGTGGAAGCACGGCGGCAGAAGCAGAAAGCCCAGCGTACAGCCGGACAGTGCATAGGCCAGAAGCCACAGCAGAAAGCATATGGTCAATGTGGGCACACAGGATGGCAAAAACCCGGCATGGTACACCAGCGCTGCACTGCCGTGTACCCAAAGCAGGATCCCACCAAAGGCCGCAAAGACGATCCAGAAGCATATGCGGCTGCCATATCGACAAAGTAGCTTCCCTTCTCGCTGCCACTGTTTTTTCGTAAATAGCTGTCTTTTCACCAAAAGCTGTTTTCCCATAAAAAGATCACCCCATAGGCATTCTATGCGGTGATCCTTTTGGGTATGCCGTTTTACCAGCCAAAGCCGGCATCCGGTTCTGTGTTGTCGTCTTCGTAATAGGTGGTCTCGTCCACACCCATACCGCTATCCTCGGTGCCGTCCAGTACGTCACCTGGATCGACCTCCGGTGGGGCTGCGGTCTCTGTCTCCGTTTCGTACTTCGAAGGACCACCCTTCCAGCGGCTGTAATCGCAGTGCAGGTAACAATAGCCGTTGTTGGCGGTGGTGGCGTAGGAGGTGCCGCAGTAGTGCCCTTCTCCCAGAGAATTGTAGAAGAACGGCAGGCCACCCCATTCACAGGGCATGACACTTGCCGGCAGATCCCGGTACACATATTGGGCATCGGCCACGTAGATCTCCGTGGGGAAGTCTCGATCCTCAACCCGGATCAGGGCTGTCTTCACCAGGTCACCGGGGTTGCAGTCGTCCGAAGCAATCAGGCCAGTGGTGGCGTCCCGCATGACGATCACGTGGGTATCGCAGTATTCGCTGGGTGCAGATTCTCTGGTGAAGTATCCGGTGGAAGCACGACTACCACGGGGATCCAGAGAACAAGCCTCAGAGCACAGCAAACCGGAGTCCAGGCAGTAGGTAGCCGTTACCACGCCCGGTGCCATCTCGAAGGTCTGCAGTGCTTCTCCACCGTTGTTGGCGGCATCGATGTACTGCTGATGCAGCATGGTCATGACGGTGTCCCAGATGGTCACAGAGGGATTGGCTTTGAAGGCGCTCAGGGTCTGGTTCATTTCGTAGCCCGTCCACACACCGGCTACGTAGTAGGGTGTGTAGCCTACGAAATACCGGTCGAAGTCGGCGGTGGTGGTACCCGTTTTGCCGGCTACGTCTACGGAATGGCGCAGAGTGATGCTGGTACCGGTACCGTTGTTGACAACGTTGTTCATCATCTTGGTCATGATGGACGCAGTCTCCGGGCTGATGACGATCTCCGGGTCGTCGTCGTTTTCCAAGATCACGTTGTCGCTATTGTCGGTGACGTACAGGTACAGGTTGGGTTCGTTGTACACGCCGTCGTTCTGGAAAATGCAATAGGCGGCGGTGATCTCCAGCACGGTGAGCCCGAAGCTGAGCTGTCCCAGACCCAATGCGGCCAGACCCTTGTCGGTGATTACGGTGCCGTTTTGGCGGGTATAGGATTCCACCAGGCTATTGATGTGGAGCTTATTTTTACCAAAGTCAAAGGCTTTTTCAACGGTCAGGTCTTCCAGCACCTTCAGCGCCACGGTGTTCTTGGAGACCTCGATGGCACGGTTGATGGTACACAGACCCTGATAGGTGTCCGGCAGGTTGTGGGGGTAAGGGTCATAGACAGAGTACCCACCGGAACGGGTCTCTTCATCAAAATACAGCGGTGTGTCGTCGTACACGGAGCCATAGGTGATGATCCCTTCCTCCAAAGCGGGAGCGTATACGGTGATGGGCTTGATGGAGGAACCCGGCGGACGTTTGGCATCGGTGGCAAGGCTCTGGACACGGCTGCCGGTCTTCTCGCCACGGCCACCCACCAGACCCAGCACGTCCCCGGTGTAGGGATCCATGATGACCATGGCAGATTGCGGTTGGAGAATGGAATTGCCGGCAGTGGGGAAATATTGGTCTTCGTTATGGATGTAGACCTCTTCCAGGGTATTCTGTACGTCCATGTCGATGGGCAGGTACACCTTATAGCCGGAGGACAGCACGTGCTTTCCGGCGAAGGACTGGGACCAGCCGTATTCTTCCATGAAATGCTCAGTGAGCTGGTCGATGACGGCCTCGACGTACCAGTTGTACACGTGGTACCCTTCCGACTGGGTGAATTCGTCGGTGGTATCGAAATAGGTGATCTCCAGATCGGCATTGTGGGCAGCAGCAGCTTCTGCATCGGAGATCCAGCCCAGCTCGTTCATACGGTCTATGACCTTACCACGGCGGTAAAGGTTGCCATGCTGCACCGTACCATTTTCCCGCACACGGTCTTCCTCGTGGTACAACGGTTCATAGGCGGTAGGGCTTTTGACGATGGATGCAAGGCAGGCACACTGCACCAGATTTAATTCCGATACGTCCTTGCCGAAATAGAGGTTGGCGGCGGCCTGTACACCTTCGGCACCGTTGCCAAGGTTGACGATGTTCAGGTACATCTCTAATATCTCTTCCTTGCTCAGATCTTTTTCCAGATTGAGCGCACGGAAGATCTCCTGCACCTTTCGCTGGATGGTGACCTCATCCTCGCCGGTCAGGTTTTTGATCAGCTGCTGGGTGATGGTGGAACCACCTGCCACGGAGTTGCCGGTGAAGTAGTTGAACACCGCTTTTCCCGTGGTGATCCAGTCTACGCCACTATGCTCCATGAATCGATGGTCTTCCATGGCGACAAAGGCATCGATCAGGTATTTGGGGAACTGGTCGTAGGTGACCCAGATACTGCCGGACGCACCGGAGATCCGCTCGTCTTCCCATTCCACAGGCGTGCCGTTGCGGTTGATCCGATCCTCCTCGGAATCAAACTCCATCACGTAGAATCGTGTGGTGGTGGTACCGGAGGCAGAGGTACGCAGCAGAGACGGATCGAGGGTCAGATCCATGTAGTTGTTGATGTAGATCGCAAAGACCGTGCCAACGATGATCCCGGTGATCAGGCCGATGAGCAGGACGGTCAGCAGGATATTGAGCACATAGGAGAAAATACGCAAGAGTACCTTGCCGATGGTGCCGAATACCTGCATCACTTCCACGCCCCAGTTGACCTCGGTTTGTCCATCCGCAGGCTGTTTCACGGGCTTTTGGGGTGATAAATTTGCCATAAAGGGGTTTCCCTTTCTGTTGTTTTCCCTGGTTCGCACCTACCAATTGGGCAGGCTTTGCCAGGGCATTCACGGTAGTTACTACCACGGTGGAAGTACTGTAGTAACCACGGTGTTCTGAAGATAGTATACACCTTATTTTTGAATTTGATATGAACATCTGCTTGGAAATGCCGGTGTATGCAAATTTTTACATTTTTGCGCTCGATGTCACTTGATAAGCAGTGGTTATTTTATAACCGATGGTTATTTTATAACCATGTTGTCCGCACCGCAGATCCGACCGATGGCTTCCGCTGTAAAGTCGTTCAGCACGGTGGTGGGGATGTCTACTTTTTCGTAGGATTTTGTATCCTTGTAGTAGAACAAAACCGGCACGGGTCCGGGGAAGATCTTGCAAAAGGCACGGATCCGGCGACAGCATTCCCCTTCCCGGCTGTCTACCCGGACAAAGATGCGCATGGATTTCTGGGGCGCCGTGGGCTGAGGCATATCCGGCGGTTCGGACACAGGCGGCTTTTCCGGTGTGGGTGCTTCCCTTGGAACAGGGTCTGTGGAAGTCATGTCGCCACCGATCAGGGACTCCGGTGGTTTTTCGTCGAACAGCGTATTGGTGGTCAGGGGAATGACCTGGTTCGCCAGCAGCTTGACGTCATCGGCATCTCTAGCGCTGATGGTTCCCTTGACCAGCACCACGGCATCGTACACCAAAAGGTGTCCCCATTCTGCCAGCTTTTTGGGGAAGCACACCAGCTCCATTTCGCCGGTGCCGTCGTCCAGGGTCACAAAGGCCATGGGATCACCGTTTTTGGTGGCTTTATTGGTGCGCTTGGTGACGCAGCCTGCGATGGTGACTTGCTTTTTGTCGGTGTACTGTCCGTCACCGTCGTCGCTTTCGGCAAAGGCTTTGCGAATGTCCCCGGCGTGATCCAGCGTCAAGGTGGCAAGCTGCTTGGAATAGTCGTCCAGAATATGCCCGGACAGATAGAAGCCACAGCTTTCTTTTTCCAGCGAGAGCTTTTCTCTTGTGGAATATTCCTGGATCTGTGGGTATTCGATGGTCATGCGGGTCTCCGGGGCTTTTTCCGTGGCATCGTCGAACATACCGATCTGCCCGGCAGCACTGCGTCCGGCAGCACGGGAATAGCTGTCCAGCACGTGCTCATACACGGCCAAAAGCTGGCTGCGGTAGGCACCCAAAGAATCCATGGCACCGGCCTTGATCAGGTACTCCACCTGTCGTTTGTTGAGCTGGGCCGGCAGCATACGCTCCACAAAATCGGCAAAATCCGTGAAGGAACCTTTGGCATCCCGTTCGGCCACCACGGCTTCGATGAAGGATACGCCTACGTTTTTCAGGGCAGCCAAACCAAAGCGGATGGCACCGTTTTCCACGTGGAAGAAGGTACGGCTGCGGTTGATGTCCGGCGGCAATATTGCGATCCCACGGTGGTTGCACTCGGTGATATACTCGGTCAGCTTGCCGGTCTGGGACAGGACAGAGGTAAGCAGTGCGCAGTTGTACTCCAGTGGATAGTGGGTGCGCAGATAGGCCGTGCGGAAGGACAGTACCCCATAGGCTGCGGCGTGGCTTTTGTTGAAGGCATAGTTGGCAAAGCTGACGATGTCCTCAAATAAGGCTTCCGCATCGGTCTGGATCATGCCGCTCTGGGCTGCACCGGTGAGAAAGGCTTCTCTTTCCTTTTCCAACACGCCCTGCTTCTTTTTGGAGATGGCACGGCGCACCACATCGGCATGGCCAAAGGTATACCCTGCGATCTCCCGGAAGATCTGCATGACCTGCTCCTGATACACGATACAGCCGTAGGTCACGTCCAGGATCGGTGCCAGCTTGGGAGAGACGTAATGGATGGTCTCCGGATGGTGTCGGGCCTCGATGTATTTGGGGATCGAATCCATGGGGCCGGGACGATACAGGGCAATGGCGGCGATGATGTCGTCCAGGCACCGGGGACGCAGCTGGGTCAGCATTTGCCGCATCCCCTCGGATTCCAGCTGGAACACGCCATCGGTCTTTCCGGCACAAATGGTGTCGTAGGTGGCAGCGTCGGTCATGTCCACACGGGTCAGGTCAAAGTCCGGCTCGGTCTCCCGGATCAGCTCCTCGGCACTGCGCATGATGGTCAGATACCGCAGCGCCAAAAAGTCAAACTTCAAAAGTCCCAGCTCGGCAATGGTATCCATATCGAACTGGGTGACAACGATGCCGCTGTTGACCGCCACAGGCACATATTCCGTCACCGGCTTGGCTGTGATCACCACACCGGCGGCATGGGTGGAGGCGTGCCGGGGCATACCTTCCAGGGCTTTGGCTGTATCCAGGAGACGGCGCACCTTGGGATCCTCTTCGTACAGATCCCGCAGCTCCCGGCTGGCTTCCAGGGCTTTGTCCAGTGTAATGCCCATCTCTCGGGGAATGTACTTGGCAACGGCATCCACATCCGGGATCGACATATCCATGGCCCGTCCCACGTCCTTGACCACGGCTCGTGCGGCTAAGGTGCCAAAGGTGATGATCTGGGCCGTGTGGTCTTCGCCGTATTTTTCCCGGACATAGTCGATGGCTTCGTCCCGGCGGTCGTAGCAGAAATCGATATCGAAGTCGGGCATACTGACTCGTTCCGGATTCAAAAATCGTTCGAACAGCAGATCAAACCGCAGGGAGTCGATGTCCGTGATCCCGATGAGATAGGCCACCAGACTGCCGGCACCGGAGCCACGTCCGGGACCTACGGGAATGCCGGCTTCCTTGGCGTGGTGGACAAAATCCCACACCACCAGATAGTATTCGGCATATCCCATCTGACCGATCACGGACAGCTCGTAGTCCACCCGTTCCTGGTAGGCCGTCAGAGGATACTTTTCATCCGGTACGATCTTGCCGTCCTCCAGCTTATCCTGCAAGCCTTGCTCTGCCAAAAAGCGCAGGTAGGCACCCGGTTCCATGCCGTTTTCCGGTGTGTACCGGGGCAGCTGGATCTGGCCGAAGGTATAGTCGAACCGGCACCGGTCGGCGATCTTCACGGTGTTTTCGATGGCACCCGGATAGGCACCGAACAACGCTTCCATTTCGGCGGTGCTTTTGTAGTAGTATTCGTTGGTCTCAAAACCGATGGGTCTGCCGTTCGTGATCACGCTGCCCGTCTGGACGCACAACAGGATCGCCTGGGTATCGGCGTCCTGGCGGTTCATGTAATGTACGTCGTTGGTGGCGACCATGGGGATCCCGGTCTTCTGGGACAGCTGCCGGATGCCTTCGTTGACGATCCGGTCGTTGTCCATGCCGTGATCCTGGATCTCCAAATAATAGTGCTCCTTACCGAACAGCGCTTCCATCTGCCGTGCGTGTGCCTCGGCTTTGTCCATTTCTCCGGCAAGGATGCTTTGGGGAATGAATCCGGCCAGGCAAGCGGACAGTGCAATGAGGCCTTCCGTATGTCCTGTGAGCAGATCCAGATCGATCCTGGGTTTGGCATAGAAGCCGTCGGTGAAGGCTTTGGACACCAGCCAGATCAGGTTCTGGTAGCCGATCTCGTTTTCCACCAACAGGACAAGGTGGTAGCTTTTGCCATCGTACTCCCGGTCTCTGTCCTGCATACCCCGGCGTGCCACGTAGACTTCACAGCCAATGATGGGTTTCACACCTTCTGCCACACAGGCTTTGTAGAACGCCACGGCACCGTACAGCGCACCATGGTCGGTGATGGCTACGGCGTGGTGCCCCATTTCCTTGGCTTTCTTCGGAATGTCGGCGATACGGCAGGCACCATCCAGCAGGCTATATTCGCTGTGCAGGTGCAGATGTACAAAATCGGACATGGCTTCCTCCTTCCACGGTTTTGGTTTTACAGATGCATCACGGCTGGCTCGAATGTCAGGATGGGGATCTCATGCTTTTGGATCATATCTCCTCCTTTGCTTCCACCGACTGTGATCGTTCCTCCGACTGCAGCGTGTGCGCATATTCCAGCAGTTTTTCCATCCGGTGCTTCATGCCGGATTTGGATACCTTGGGTTCGCACAGATTGCCCAGCTCTGCCAGCGACACCTGCTCGTATTCCAATCGCAGTTTGGCGGTCTGCTGCAGGGCCTCGGGCAGCTTGGAAATGGCGCCGGTTTCCGTCAGATAGCGAATGGCTTCTACGTATTTCTTGGATGCTTCCAACTGCTTTTCGATGTTGGCCGTGTCGCAGTTGACCTGGCGGTTCACCGAATTGCGGAACTCCTTGACGATCTTGGCGTTCATCAGCGCAAAGGTCGCTGCTGAGGCACCGATGTACGCCAGCAGATCCTCCATATCAGCGCTGCTTTTGTAGTACAGGATCCATTTGTCCTTGCCCTTGGCACCGTGCCGTAATGAGCTGTGCATAGCAAAACCGGCCTGTTCCAGCAGTGCGGCGGTGGCATCCCGTTCGTCTTCGCTGGGGAAAGCGAACTCCAGGTGGTATCGCTTGGCAGGATCGGTGACGGCTCCATAGCGACAGAACAGTGCACGCAGCAGCACCGGCATACAGCTGTCACACCGGCAGCCGTCACCCCATTCGTGGATCTTTTCTGCCGCCGGTTCTCCTTTGGGAAAGGCAGCCACGGCGTCCCACAGGTACCGACAGCACTTTTTGCGGATGGGAATGGCACAAAGGGCATCCTTGGTTCTTTGGCAGAAGGAACCCTTCTCTTTTGCCTCGGCGGTCTCTGTTTCCGGCATGGTCTCCGGTTCGGTATATTCTTGGTTTGTCAGTTCGTTCATTTTGGATATCGGATCAGTTCGCATTCGATCCAGATGCCGTACTTGTCGTAGAGGGTCTGCCGGATCTGCTCGATCAGCGTGACCACATCGGCACTGGTGGCACTTCCTTTGTTGATGATGAAGCCGGCGTGTTTTTCGGATACCTGAGCGCCACCGACCATGGCACCCTTCAGACCGGCTTCGTCGATCATTTGGGCTGTGTACCGGCCGGGATACCGCTTGAAGACACTGCCGGCGCTGGGGTAATCCAGAGGCTGCTTGGCGGTGCGGCGGGACCAGAAGTCCTCCATTTTGGCACAAATGGCTTCCCTGTCACCCGGCTGCAGCGTGAGCTTGACGGAGACCAGGATCCAGCTGGGATGATGGCGGTATGCGCTGTCCCGGTAGCCAAAGGCGTGTTCGTCCCGGTGCAGCGTATGCAGAGTGCCATCGGTGGTATCCAGGTAGGTGCTCTCCTGTACGATATTCCGCATTTCTCCATCGTAGGCACCGGCGTTCATGAACACGGCACCACCACAGGAGCCGGGGATCCCATAGGCAAATTCCATTCCGGTCAGGCTATGGTCACGGGCCACCTTGGCGACCGCACTGAGGCTGGCACCGGCTCCGGCTTCGATGGTGTTTTCGGCGATGGTGATCCCGTCCAGGCCGGTCATGGACAGCACCACGCCGCAAAAGCCTTCGTCATCGAACAGCACGTTGCTGCCGTTGCCCAGCACGATGGTGGGGATCTCGTTTTCCCGACAGTGCTTTGTCAGAGCGACAAGGGCCTCCACGGTTTTGCATTTGGCGTACAATGCGGCAGAACCGCCAATCCGGAAAGTGGTATGGCGGCTCATGCATTCGTTCTGTTTCCACTCAATCTGACAAGTGGGATCGGTGGGGTCTTTTTTATTTTTTTGTTCCAATTCTTCCAGATAAGAGTCGATCTTCGGCTCGATCTGGGAAAAAGGGGTAGTCATAGGCTTCTCCTTTGGGGCATTGTTCTTCTGCAGCAGTGTATGGCAGTCTTATGCCTTCAAGAACCGATGATAGGTCTTCTTGCCCTTCCGCAGGATCACGCCATCGCCGGACAGCTCCTCAGCGGTAACCATACGGCCAAAGTCTTCCACCTTTTCTTCGCCCAGGAATACGCCGCCGCCCTGGATCAGTCTTCTGGCGTCACCCTTGGAGCCCACCAGCTTGGCGTTCAGCATCATGTCGATCACGTTGATCCCTTCTGCCGGGATGTCGGTCAGGGTGGTGGTGGGCATATTTTCGGCAACACCGCCGCCAGCGAACAGCTTCTTAGCAGAATCCTGTGCCTTTACGGCTTCTTCTTCGCCGTGTACCAGCTTGGTCAGCTCGTAGGCCAGGATCTCCTTGGCGGTGTTCAGCTGGCTGCC